>CAJOKX010000059.1 GCA_905235415.1 uncultured Lachnospiraceae bacterium | reverse complement strand
GATGCAGAAGCTCGGCACCTACAAAGGAACCGGCGTGACGCTGGGCAGAATCATCGGGAAGAAGGTCAAAAAGGGCACCTACTACAAGTTCATCCTGGTTGCGCTGGACAGAAACAATAAGGTTATCTCCACGTCCAAGGCCATCCACGTGGCGACAAAGGGCGGCAAGGTGACCAACCCGAAGAAGGTCACTGTAAAGAGCGGGAAGAAGAAGGTATCGGCACTCAGCGTGAAGGCGGGCCAGACGGCAAAGCTCAAGAGCAAAGTGAAGAAAGCCTCCGGCAGCAAGAAGCTGAAGAAGCACCGCAAGGTGAAGTATGAAAGCAGCAACTCGAAGATCGCAGGCGTATCCGACAAGGGCGTGATCACCGGAAGGTCGAAGGGAACCTGTTATATCTACGCATACGCGCAGAACGGTGTTTGCAAGAGGATCAAGGTTACGGTACAATAATCACAGCAGCCGGGGACGCACCGCGCCCCCGGCTTTTTTTTCTGAGAACAATAATAAGAGTGCATCAAAAAGACAAAGACGAAAGGGTTTGAAGGTATGAAGTATTTCAATCTGGGAACCAGTGATCTGAAGGTGCCGGCTGTTGCCGTCGGCTGCATGCGCCTGGCAGACAGACCGGTTCCGGAAGTTGCGGCTCTGATCGATACGGCGCTGGAGAATGGCTGTAATTTCTTTGAGCATGCCGACATCTATGGAAGAGGGGAAGAGCTGAAGTGTGAGAGCATCTTTGCACAGGCCTTTTCGCAGACTTGTGCCGTGCGGGACCAGGTGATCCTGCAGTCCAAGTGCGGCATCATCCCGGGCGTCATGTATGATTTTTCAAAGGAGCATATCCTGGAGGCGGTAGAGGGAAGCCTTCGCAGGCTGAAGACGGACTATCTGGATGTGCTGGTGCTGCACCGTCCGGATGCGCTTGTGGAACCGGAGGAAGTGGCAGAGGCGTTTGACATCCTGGAGAGCTCCGGGAAGGTCCGCCATTTCGGCGTATCCAACCATAAGAGCGCACAGATAGAGCTGCTGAAGAGATACGTCAGACAGCCGCTGCTTGTGGACCAGCTGCAGTTCTCCATTGTCAATTCGACCATGGTGCAGAGCGGGATGGAGACCAACATGACCACGGCCGGCGCGGTGGACCGGGATGACAGCGTGCTGGATTACTGCAGGCTGCATGACATGACCATACAGACCTGGTCGCCGTTCCAGTATGGATTCATAGAAGGGTGCTTTATCGGAAGCGAGAAATATCCGGAACTGAATCAGGTGCTGGAGGAGCTGGCAGACAAGTATCATGTGACGCCGGCAACGATCGCCGGTGCCTGGATCCTGCGCCATCCGGCAAAGATGCAGATCATTGCGGGAACGACCAATCCGAAGCATCTTTTGGAGATCTTTGAAGCGGCAGACATCACACTCTCGCGGGAAGAATGGTACAGACTCTATCTGTCTGCAGGTCACATTCTTCCGTGAGGGGAGCGTTATGAAAAGATCCGGGAAAATGAAGTTCAAAGACAATCTGAGGCTGCAGATCGTGGTCCTGACCGCGGTGGTATCCGCGCTCTGCCTGATCGGCAGTTTATCAGAGCGCAGCACATTTACATCCTATATACGGGTCAACCGGCCCAGCGCCGGCGGACAGCCTCCTGAGATCGAGGTCGGCGGGGAGCAGCTGTTTGAGGTTCTGGAGGAGGAATATGCGGGGAAGTATGTCAGACTGAAACTGAAACCGGTCCGGCAGGGGGAAGGCTTCCTGAATCTGAAAGAAGGAGAGAACGATTATCTCGGAGGGAGCGCATACACCGTCACCCGGCTTGGAACGGTTTACGACAAGGGAAGCGGTGATTTTTCCGGGCAAAAGATCTTCCTGTGCGCGCTGACGGCGTATTTCTTTGCGGTCGGCTTCCTGATGCTGCGGGATTTCCGCCGTTCAAAGGGAAGTGCGTTTTATTCCTATTCGTCTGTCTATACAGCAGGCTTTTCCCTGTTTGCGCTTTCGATCGGGATCCAGATGCTGATCGTAACCGTCCATCATCTGTCGGATCCGATCCGCTACCCCATGCGGTCGGCATACAGCGCATTTTACTCCATGAGCTATCGGTTCCTGACATTGATGACCCCCTTCATTCTGGCATTTTCGGTGGCCATGGCAGTGAGCAATCTGGAATTGCTGCGGCATGAGAGAAGAAGGTTCAGGAATGTGCTGGGGATCCTGGTGGGCGTATGCCTGATCGGCGGAGAGTTCGTTGTGTTCTGGCTCTACGGAAGAGAGTTCAGCGGCTCCGCGCTGGATATGCGGATACACAATACCATCCAGGGCGTCTATGCGACCTTCTTTGCGTATTTCGTCTGTATGCTGGTCGGCGCCGAGATCTGCGGACTGCGTGCGGCAAGGCATGTGCCCGCGCCGGAGCAGGAGTACGTGATTATTCTGGGATGCGGCTTCAGAAAGGATGGAACCCTGACGCCGCTGCTGAAGGGAAGAGTGGACGGCGCGATTGCATTTGCACGGCGGCAGAAGGAGCAGACGGGAAGAGATCTCATCTACGTTCCGTCCGGCGGCCAGGGCCCGGATGAGGTCACAAGCGAATCAGAGGCGATGAGCCGGTACCTGCTTTCGGTCGGGATCCCGGAGGAGCAGATCCTCAGAGAGGACCAGTCCCGCAACACCTTTGAGAATATGGCGTTTTCCGGGAAACTCATACAGGAGCGCAGTCCGGACGCAAAGGTCATCTTCTCGACGACCAATTACCACGTATTCCGCAGCGGCGTGTGGGCACAGCTCGCCGGCCTGGATGCAGAAGGGATCGGGTGCGATACCAAGTGGTGGTTCTGGCCCAACGCATTTGTAAGGGAATGTGTCGGCCTGCTGGTCAACCGCTGGAAGACGGAGATCCTGGGACTGCTCCTGATGATCGCAGTGTTCTCCCTGCTGACCATTCTGCTGATATAAGATATAAACGGATCCGCGCATGGCGCGCGTGAATGAAACCCAAAAGGAACGCCTGTATACTCGCATATACAGACGTTCCTGTTTTTTATATATAATTCACGGAAGTGGAGGCGCCTGGTATGCGCCGGTGCTCAGGCAAAGTACAACGCGGAGTCCCGGATGCTCTTGCCGAGCAGAAGATAGCTGAGCGGGAGCAGGATTCCCTCGATGATCGACACTACAACGTTTGCAAACGAAGCATGCGTGATCATGAGTCCGAGGAGATCAAAGCCCGCAAGGATCAGAATAATGGTTGCAAGGAACATGCATACATTCATCTTGTCCGGCCTGTGGGCGTTCGAGATTCCGTATACGCCTGCACACAGAATCAGGAGCGATTCTCCGAGGGCCATTACAATATCCCCCGCCATGACAGAGCCATGAAAATTCCGGCTGACAGAAGGGATGGCGAGCGCGACGAGAGCCATGCTGGTCAACCCGGTCAGGAGCGCCCCCTCTATCGTAAGAACGATTGACACCAGTGAAAATGCTTTTATTTTTTTGTTCATATGATTCACCTCACTCCGCGATAATCTTTCAGGTTTTTCTTGTATATTGATTCATACGCAGAGTGCAGGGAAAATCCATGCAGATTTCAGACAAAAAAGATGCAGCATGCAGAATCCATGGGGTCAGCGGGCTGTCACTTTATAAAGATGGATCGGATATTCTGCCAGTTTCCCGGCATGAAGCGTTTCTTCAACCTGATAGCCGGCCGCCTGCAGTGCTTCGCACTCTTCCTGTGTCAGGTCAAATTTCCATGCAATCCAGTTCTGCAGGCTGAGATCAAAGTCCTGTACCGGAGAGTCCGCGTACCAATGCGGCCGGTCAGGCAGATAGTAGGAAAGGGACGTCCAGTTCAGGTTCGGCTGATTGTTCAGGATGACATCTCCCGGAGGGATCATTTCCTCCATAGACGCCTGTGTTTTTGCGATGAGCCGGTCTTGCTGTCTCTCCTGCGAGACGCGGGTGCAGTATTGCGGAATGCACACGGCGCACGTAAGCGTGAAAATGGCTGCGCAAAACAGCTTCTTATAGGGAAGAATGCTGAGCGAAATGCAGAAGACCAGCCAGAAAACAGGCGTGACGGGATACAGGTACCGGTCAAGCAGGAAGGGACGGACGGCGTAGGAAACGCCTTCTCCCACGCAGATGGTACCGACAACAGCAAGCAGTCCCCAGAGGATCCGGATGCCGGGATCGGACAGATGGCAGGAGGGATACGCGGATCCTGCGCCCAATTCTTGCTTAAGAGCAAGAAAGATCGCGAGAAATGCGCTAAAGAGCATCAGAACGGTGTACCAGGTTGACTTATTCCAGAAAAAGTGTCTGAAACAGTCTGTAAAAGAAATAATTGTCGTCAGCCAGAAGTTTTCGGAAGCGGACACGAAGGACTTAAACAATATCCTCAGCCAGGGAAGATATCCGACAACCGTAAGGAGATACGTCAGGGCAAGCGTGCGGAACCGGATTCTCTTCCGGATGGACAGAACCAGCAGGCCCAGATAGAAGAATGCAACTGAAAGCAGCGCATAATAATGGGTATAGGCTGCTGCCAGTGAGGAAGCGATGAAAACCCCATATGCAGCGGCCGACCCCTCCGAAATGATCCGGCAGAAGCCGTAATACGCCAGCAGCACAAACAGCGCGGCCCAGGAATACATCCGGATCTCCACATTATAGGTCAGCGCGGCGGAGAGGATGGATGAAAAGGTGATCATCAGGAGGGAAACCCACGCTCCGAACCTCTTCCGGATCACAGTAACGAGGAAAATGAGCGTGACTGCGTAAGGCACCAGAGAGACGAGGTGGTACGCCCATGGGCGGGCGCCCAGCGTCCGGTAAGATGCGGCCACAAAGAAATAGTACAGAGGCGGGTGCATGTCACCGGCCGTGATGCGCACGATCTCCGAAACGGGCAGTGTGCTCATATAGATGGAAAATGCCTCGTCGCCCCAGATATTATTATCGAAGATCCGCACCAGATTCATGCCAAACAGAACGAGTGCATACAGCGCCAGGATAATCCCGGAGTGGGCCGGAGACGGGATGCGCGCGTCCAGACGCGCTGCGCATCGGGCGGCAAAAGGCGGAACGACCTCTTTCAATAAAGAGCAAAGGACCGGAAGTAAGACCGCAAGCGTGCCGGCAATAATCGTATACCTCAAAGCATAGTCATTGTAGGTGCGGAGCTTGTAAAAGATATCTCTGCGTTCAGATGAAAGAAAGCAGTCAGCGAACGCTTCGAGAAAATAAATCAGGCAAAACAGCATTGTGTAAACGCCCAGAAAGCCTTTCAGACTTCTGCGGCGGGGAAACAGCGTGAGCCATAGCAAAGAAGCAATGACAGGCGGTCCGAATAATGCAGCGAATGCGTTCATAGGTTCCTCCAACGAAAAAAGATAGAATGAAACTATATTCATTCTACCTTATACAAAGAAAGGTGCAAGGTATTCATACACAGGAGTCTTCTGCATACGCCGGGATCCGGGTTGTTACAGGAGGGCCTCATCATAGACGGCCCGCCTGCATATGCCAGGATCCGGGTCGTTAGAGGAGTGCCTCGTCATAGACGGCCCGCCTGCATATGCCGGGATCCCGGTTGTTAGAGGAGGGCCTCGTCATAGACGGCCCGCTGCCCTCCGGTGTAGGGGATACGGCTCCTGGCGCACAGGATGGACGCGTGTCCGATGGTTTTTACCGACAGTCTCACGGGAACCACCACCGGACGGATATGCATCCCGATCAGCGTGCCGCCGATATCGATCCCGGCCGCGGCGCGCTGCTGCAGGCTCTCCACCAGAACGGGCTCCTTCATTTCCCGGTAGCAGACTGTGCCGAAAGCGCCGCCGGCATGATCGGGCTGCGGAATCGCGTTCACCTGCCAGAGCCCATAGCGCTGCATGGCGGTTTCTTCCACAACCAGCGCGCGGTTCAGATGCTCGCAGCACTGACCGGCAAGAAGAATCTGCCGGCTGTCCAGCGCTTCCCGGATGCCCCGGTACAGGGCCGCCGCAGTATCGACGCTGGTGCCGGTTCCGATCTTCTCTCCCAGAACTTCACTGGAAGAGCAGCCGACAACAAAGAGATCCCCCGCCTTCAGACGGGCGGCTTCAATCAGCTCCAGAACTGCGTCCCTGCTTTCACGAAAGATCTGTTCCTGAAATGAGATATCCGGATGGTTCAATGCTGTATCCTCCTGCTTAGACCAGATATTTGCGGACCGGCGTTTTTGCGAGCGATGCGGAAAGCAGCCAGGCAATCACCATGCCCACGGTAAACTGGGCGACATTGCCCGGAATGGACAGAAGCGGCGCTGTCCAGTTCCCCTGCATGACGCTGGCGGCGATATAGTACCCTGCCGTCATCTCCAGACCGGCGAGCGACATCGCAAGAAGCTCCGTCAGATGGATGTGTCCGCTCTCCCCGAAGACGCCGCGTTTTTTCATATGTTCCAGGGCGAGCCCCATGACCAGCGCCATGAGGGCTTTGATCACAAGGGTCCAGGGCGCATAATAGGCGTAGCCGCTGAACAGATCCGCGAGCGCGGACCCGGCGCCGGCGGCAAAGCTCCCTGCCTTTTTGCCCAGGACGAGGACTGACAGGAAGATCATGGCGTCTCCCATGTGCACATATCCGAAGGTGTACGGCATAGGGATGCGGATCATCATCGTCGTGACAATGACCAGGGCCGTAAACATCCCCGTCAGTGCCAGATGAAAGGTGCGGTCATTCTTCATTTCCATTTCATAATCCCCCGCAGAATACAGGATCTGCCCCTGTCAGCACAATCCCGCGCAGAATACAGGGTCTGCCCTTGTCAGCACAATCCCCTGCAGAATACAGGGTCTGCCCTTGTCAGATTACAGATGCCATGATACCATTCATCTGTATATTTCAAAATAGACAATATACATTTAAATACAAAGTACAATTTGGGGAGAAATGAAATGATCAGCCTGTATTCGACCGATTTTGACCGCAGTTTGAAAGCGCCGCTGTATACACAGTTGTATGAAAAGATCCGGAGCGGGATTCTCGGAGGGAGCCTGCAGCGGGGAGAACGGCTGCCTTCCCTGCGTGCGCTCGCGCAGCAGAGCGGCCTGTCCGTGACTTCCGCGCAGCTTGCGTACGACCAGCTGCAGACGGAGGGCTATATCTACAGCCGTCCGCAGTCAGGGTATTATGTCGCAGAGCTTCCGCAGGCTGCGTTCGACCCGCAGAAAACAGAGCGGGAGTTTGTGCAGTATACGGCAGAGAAGACGGCGTGGCGCGTCGATCTGGAGGCGTTCGATTTCCGGGGATGGAAGCGGTGTGTGGACAGGGTGTACGGGGATTACCGGCATCTGCTCCTCACGGAAGGAGATCTTCAGGGGGAGGCGGCGCTTCGTTTTGAGATTGCCAAGTATGTGCAGGAGGCAAGAGGCGTGCAGGCGTCTCCGGAGCAGGTCGTGATCGGCGCGGGGACGCAGCAGCTGACTGGCCATCTGGCCCGCATGCTCAGGCGGCAGTCATTGAACCTGATCAGCGTAGAGGATCCGGGCTATCTGCCGATCCGGCGCATGCTGAAGGACGAGGGGTTCACGCTCGCAAAGATTCCCGTCACGCAGGAAGGCATCGATCTGGAGCGCCTTCCCGTCAATGTGCCGTCCGCGGTCTACGTTAGTCCGGCAAACCAGTTTCCGACAGGCGCGGTGATGCCGATCTCCAACCGGTATAAGCTGCTGCAGTGGGCGGAGGAAAACCACAGTCTCATCATCGAAGATGACTATAACAGCGAACTGCGCTACTTCGGACGGCCCATCCCGGCGCTGCAGGGACTGGACGCCGCCGGCTGTGTGATCTACATGGGATCCTTCACGTCCACGCTCTTTCCGGCGGTCCGCATCAGTTACATGATCCTTCCGGAGACGATGATGCCTGTATTCAGCGAGACCAAAGACGCGTATCTGCAGACCTGCTCCAGGACAGACCAGCTGGCGCTGGCGCTGTTTATGGAAGACGGCTCGTACCACAAACACATCCGGCGGATCCGGACGCTGTACGCGAAGAAACTCCAGCAGACCGTGCAGGCCTTCCAGAGATACGGAAAGGGACAGGTGACGCCGCAGGACACCCGGTCAGGGATCAGCCTGCTCCTGATGGAAGAGGAAGGACTGGATGAAATGGCATTCTGCAGAAGAGGAGAAGCGCTGGGGGCACGGATCATTCCGGCCGAGTATCAGGGTGCGCATCACGAAAAACATCTGATCTTCTATTACAACCGGATCCCGGTTGATGAGATACCGGAGCTGGTCCGGCAGCTGTGCCGGGGATAGGGACGGGATATCTCAGGAGCGGTTTGTCACACCAATCCGGCAGACAGGTAGGACAGCAGACTGAAAATAATGACCAGAAGCACCAGGCCGATGAGCTCGGTCCGGATCCGGTTGGCCAGAAGGCCGACGCACTCGCGGATGAATGCATTGGGCCAGAACCACCACTTTGTGCGGCTCCCGAGGCCTTCCGAAGGAAGTCCCGCCAGGTTTGCCCACACGCCGCTTCGGAAAACATGATAATTGGTGGTGACAAACATGGTGCTGACCTTTTCTTTACGGGAGGACTTCCCGGATTCTCTCTCCCGGATCTTCTGCGCGGAAAACTGCATATTCTGGAAGGTGTTGGCAGACTGATCCTCCATCAGGATGGCGCTTTCCGGAATCTCAAGAGAGTGCAGATAGCGGGTCATTGCTTCGGACTCTGACATCATCTCGTCCGGGCCCTGTCCGCCGGAAGGAATGAGGATGGCTTCTTTTCCGGTGGCTTCTTTCTGGTTTCTCCAGAATTCGACCGCTTTATCCACCCTTCCGCGCAGCAGCGGAGGGAGGGTGCCGTCCTTGCGGAAGCCGCAGCCCAGAATCAGGATATAGTCCTGACCGAAGTCCGGCACATGTCTGGCTGCGCGAAACCCGCAGACCACAGAGCCGAGCAGAATGCATTCAAAATACGCAAGCACAGTTGCAAATATACTGTTGAGCGTGTTAAAGATCTGGAACTGATGCGTTGATCCTGAAAAATACCGAAGGAGGAAGAGCCAGGAGAACAGTTCCCCTGCGATCATGAGCAGGCCGAGACCCAGGCCCAGGACATTCTGTCTGCGGAAACATTCGTGGCGAAGAAGCGCCACATTGCTGACAATCAGAAGCACAGCGAACAGAAACCCCAGCGGTGAAGTGAACAGCAGGAAAGACTGCCCCGCTGACGCAATGGTCAGAAACACGCGGCTCATCGTATATAAATCCGGCGAGAGCAGCCTGTTATAACACATATAAAGCATCATCAGACCGGTTAACGCACAGAAGACGCCGCCACCGAAGGAAGCGATCGCGTCATAGGAATAGATCCTGGATCCTTTCAGATAAGCAAAGTAGGACAGAAGGAGGACGCCCATACCGGTGAAAAACAGCATGATGGCGGCCAGAAGGCCGGAATCACCTGTAAAATCACCGGTCGCTGAGCTGTATGTGAATCCGCCGCGCAGTACATGGATCGTATCATAGAAATACAGATCATCCCCGCGTCCCACGACGGACATGTGGTAAGTGCCTTCCTCCACCGGGCGAAGGACGACGGTGACATGACAGGAATCACCGACCTGCTGTGTCTCGATCCGCTCGAGGAGGATCTTTGCACCATCCCACTTCAGCTTCGGAGTCTCCTGCACACGGTCTCCATACACGCAGAAATGCACGGAAAAAGAATTCCGCACGAAGAACATAGAGCATTCTGCGATCAGAAGGCATAATACGCTCAGAACAATTGTCAGCAGAATATGAATGGATCGGTTTTTATTCTCTGTCATCATACTAAAGTCCCGGAAAGGTTACGCTTTCAGTTCCCCCCACGCATCCCGGAGGGCGTTGATAATCGGAAGATGCTGCGGGCAGGCCGCTTCGCAGGCGCCGCATGCGATGCAGTTTGCAGGCGTCTGGTCTTTGCGGACGATCTCGTTGAAGCCCCAGTCCTGCTTGTGGTCAATCTCATAGAGAGAGACATTGTTCCAGACGGAAAAGACGCCGGGAATGTCCACGCCGTTGGGACATGGCATACAGTAGCGGCATCCCGTGCAGCCGATCCGGATCCTGGACAGGTACGCTTCCCGCACCTTATCGATCAGTTCCAGTTCATCCTCCGACATGATGCCGGGCTCCACGGTATCGAAGATCCGCAGGTTGTCATCGATCTGCCCGGGTTCATTGCACCCGGACAGAACCGTGGCGACCTCAGGATGATTGCACAGCCAGCGGAACGCCCACTCGACCGGCGTGCGCTTCTCGGGGAAGCTGTCATAGATCGCCTGGACGTTGTCGGGCGCTTTTGCGAGACGGCCGCCCAGGAGGCCTTCCATGATGACCACCGGGATGCCGAGCCGGCCGGCCAGCTCCAGTCCCTTTGTGCCTGCCTGATTTTCAATGTCCATGAAGTTGTACTGGATCTGGACCATATCCCAGTCATAGTCCTGCAGGATCTGTTCAAACTCCTCATAGGGACCGTGGAAGGAGAAACACTTATAGCGGATCTTGCCGGCCGCTTTCATGTCCGTGAAAAATTCCGGGGCCCCGATGGATTTGAAATATTCCCATTTCGCCAGATCGATGCCGTGCATCAGGTAAAAATCGATATGGTCGGTCCGGAGCTTCTTCAGCTCGCTGTCGAGAAGCTCTTCCATGTCCTTGCGGTTTTTGACATATTCCGCAGGCATCTTGGTGGCGATGGTTACCTTGTCCCGATACCCGTCCTGCAGCGCTTTGCCGAGAACGATCTCGGAGGTCTGGTCGAGATAGACGTAAGCGGTGTCCATATAGGTAACCCCGCCGTCGATGGCGCGGCGGATCAGGGAGATGGCTTTCTCTTCATCAATGATGGAATCGCCGGAAGCATCTCCGTTAAAACGCATACATCCAAGTCCGAATGCAGACCCTGTGATGCCAAGCTTTCCAAAGCTGCGATACTTCATATGAGGTACTCCTTTCCTGTTCGTCTTATTTAAGTTGTGTCCGGCGTACGGAAGCCGGTAACGGTAATATTTATTATTGCATACTTTTGTTTCCGCGCATAGATATATTCGGGCGGTGCGCGCGTCAGAAGATCAGAGAATCCGGATATCGACGCTGCGGATCCTGCCCTCTCTCAGATCGATGGGAATCGATTCTCCTGCAAATGCGCCTTCCGTGGTCAGGGTGCGGCCGTCTTCATAGGTAAACTGCATGGAGAGGATCTCATAGCGCCCCGGAATATAGTCCTTCCTGTCTGCAAGATGATACGTCACGCAGATTCCTCCGAACAGGGCCGCGCTGACAAGCCCGTCTTCCGGAACCAGATAGCGCGGGAGGGCGGGAGATGGCGCAAAGACCAGTTCCTGATCCTGCACGGCAATCACGTGGGCGCCGAACATCATCCGCTTCCAGATACTGATGAACTCTGCGGTGGAACCGCTCAGGCGCGCCACAAATCCCTTGCCGTGAATGGTCTCGTCCGGATAGGCTGAGCTCACCAGGAAGGAGGAGTTCTCATACACGCTGCGTCCGTAGACGGAAGGATCCATAAACGGAACGGCGGCATTTCTGAAATCTTCGAAGAATTCTTCGTACAGGCCGCTGCGGATCAGCTCGAGCAGATATTTATATTCCATGTGCATCCACACAGATTCATTTTCCAGCCAGCCGGGCGTAAAGGCGACGGCTCTGCCAAGCTCATAGGAAGCTTCCCCGAGCGACGCATTGACCTTGTACATCTTGAGCTTCTCATCATAGAGGTCGCTGGACTTGACCATCCTGTAGATCTCTTTTTTCTCATCCTCCGGAAGGGAGAGCTTCAGGCAGCGGACCGCACCTTCGAGGAAATGAGGCACGCTGACGGGTTCGAAGACTTCCGGCCGGATGCCGTCCTGCGTGACGGTATACCGGGGCACATTATAATAGAAGTAAGCCGGAACGCTGCCCTGTCCGAGGACCATCGCCTTGTGGATCCCGCTGCGGACTGTTTCCGCATATCCTTCCAGGATCTGTGCCAGGTCCTGCGCATCCATCCGGATCTTTTCACCGGAGATACCGTCGTATACCGTATGCCGGTACGCTTCTTTCGCATCATTGATCTCATTCCAGAAAGCGGTCAGAGCGCCCGTATCGCGGATCTTGCCCGCATCGGTGAGCGCATCGCAGCGATGAAGAGACTCCCGGAAAGAGCAGTTGATCTGATCGAGCGTCTGCAGGAGGTTTGAGACCTCCGCAAGGACCGGAACCGCCTCCATATAGCGCCGCAGCGCGGCCGCAGTGAAGTCAAGCATCCGGCACAGCTCATACGTTTCATTCATGGAGCTTCCGAACATGCCCGGAAGACCGTTGAGCGCGTCATACCATCCCGGCTTGCCGCCCTCCATCTCGATCCCCATCCCGTAGGGATCCAGCGCGGCGAACTTGACGGCGCAAAGAAGCGAGAGCTTTTCAAGAAGAGACATGTGAAGGATCTCTCCGGTCTGCCTGCCTGTGCGGACCAGGTTCTCACTCCCGTCCAGGCGGCGGCTTTCATCCAGCGCATGGTACTGCCGCAGCCCGCGCGGAGTCTCCACGCAGCGCTTCTGCCGGTCCCGGATGGGAACCTGCGTCAGATAACAGGTCAGATATTCATCGTAGAGAAGCTCCTTTTCTCTGTCCGGGAAGACCTCCAGATAGTCCTCCACAAGGTCCAGGTTGTAGGTCCAGTGGTCGGACCAGTAGCCTTCCCCGAACTTGTCATTGACCTGCTCCTTCGAGCGGTCCATGATGCGCTCAAAGAGCCGGTCCGCCTCCTGTGGATCAAACTGCTCTTCAAGGAAATGATACAGGGAACCGGGGGTGAAGGCTCTGTCCTTGAGCCAATCACAAAGCGCTTCGATGCGCGGATCCGTTGACGCATCCCGGAGGCATTCCGGGTCGATCTTGTAGGTAAGCTTCTCGATGCCAAGCGGATTGTAGCCGTCGAGCTGGATCAGGCTGTAGAACTTGCGGATATTCTCTCTTCCGACGTACGGCGCGAAGAACGTGTCGCAGCGGCGGTTCTGGTTTACATCGCGGAACGCGCCGTTTCCCTGGGAATAATACTCCGGAAGCATTGCGAATTCGTTATAGTCACGCTCCAGATCGCCGTGCTTTCTGGAATAGACATAGAACACCTTTTCAGAGCCGATGCGGATCGGAAATCCCCCGCGGAGCACATTGTCCAGATAATTATTGCGGCAGTAGGCGTCAAAGGAGGCGGAAGCGGTCCGGGTCGCGACGCTGTCTGTCAGATCCTGCGTCAGGTCAACGGCCTCCTGCCGTTTGCCCTGGAAATAGGACGCTGTCCTTTCCGCGGACAGGAAGCCGTCCAGTACCTTCTTGCTACGGGCCTGCCCGTAGAGCTCATAGATGGAAGTGCTCCCGCCGGCCGGAAGAGAGATCGTCCTTGCGAAGAAGGCGCTCGGAAGCACATTGAACGTAACCTGCTTCTGGGAGAGCGTTTCCTCCAGAGAGCGCATTTCCAGCGCGACAGGGCGGCGCATGGACGTGTCATACGCAAAGACGAGCGAAGGATCCGCGATCACCGGCAGCAGCGTGCCCTCTGCGGTGAAGCCGAGCGCATAATTTCCCTCGACAACCTCCGCCACTTCAGCAGAGTCCAGGATGCTGGCGCGGACACGGTAGTACGCCCGCCGCGCATCGACGTCCTCGGCCTGCATCCACGCCTTGGCAGTCTGGCTGATCTCCTTCATCCGCTTCAGGCCGACGCCGCACGGAATCACGGCGCCCATGCCGTCCACGATCTCCAGATCAACCGGGCTGTCGGAGGTATTGGTGATCGTCAGCACACGCACCAGCGCCCCGATCTTCTCATTGGGCAGGGTATAATAACTGACCCGGGTGGACAGACCGTTTCCGGGATTGTCTTCCTGCAGCTCAAGAAGATTCATGGAGATCTCCATCCGGGAGGGAACGTCCTCATCGGAAAACGGTTCGTAGACCGCGCCGCCATTTATTTTGATAAAGGTGCGGAATCCCGTTGTTTTCACATTCTGGTAGGCCTGGTGCGCAGGGTAGAATTCCATGATGGAATTCTCCTTGTCATCCACGCCGAAGCTGACAACGCCCTGGCCGCGGTTGACGTAGAAGCACCAGATCGGGATGCCGCGCACACCGCAGATTCCGGGAAGGAAGCTTGCGAATGTGGACTGTTTTGCGAAATTCTCAAGCACAAACGTATCCATAGACAGAACCTTTCTCAGATCATTACTCTGTACATGCTTTGGGTGGATATTATACGCGGAAATGGATCCGATGTACCCTGCGAATATCCGCGGTCTGCTGCGTGGATATTATACGCGGAAATGGATCCGATACATCAAGTATATCGGGGGTCTGCGGAGGAATCAAGCAGGCCGCCCGGCCAGCAGCATTACCAGAAATACCAGCATGCTCAGGCCGACGGTGATCAGCGGAATCATGCCATAGACAAAGCCCCGCATAGGCTCCACATTGTAATATGCCAAATAAAAATACAGGCTCATGATGACGGCGCAGGCAGTGATGAGAAGCAGGGCAGTGAAAGCGCTCCTGCCGATCAGATTCCCAGCGTACACCCGTCCGGCTGCCATCACCATGAGCGCCGCCCAGCCCACGATGAGCGCCAGCTCCGTTGTCACCTGGCGATGAAACAGGAAGCGGGTTCCAAACAAAAGGATCAGGTAAACGGCCACAGCCCCGATCAGGACTACAGTACCGGGAAGCAGGTCCTTATCCACGGGAATCCTTCCCAGTCCGACCGAGGTGAGGATAACGCCCGCCAGTCCCAGCGCTGCGGTGATATACAAAAGCGCACCGACCTTTCCCGTGACACGGCTCACCTGTACGCCGGGATAAAAGCCGGCCCTCCACCAGATCAGATAAAAGACACTGCACAGAATCAGGGAACTCAGCCCCGCAATCAGCAAATTCATAACAACTGCGCCTCCTCAGACCGCCCTGCGCCGCCCAATCTTCAGGAATACACCAGCCCGGGCAGGGCTGCGTCACAGATACGGAAGCCCCGCACGGATACACGAATACTGTACCACAACCGGGCAGCAGGGGGCGTAAATTCCCTCTTTTCTTCAAAGAAAGATTCTGATATACTAAGGATCGCATTCATATGTCTGCGTAGCTCAGCTGGATAGAGCGACCGCCTCCTAAGCGGTAGGTCGGGTGTTCGAATCACCTCGCGGACGCTGTTTTTGGGAGCGGATTTGAT
>CAJOKX010000058.1 GCA_905235415.1 uncultured Lachnospiraceae bacterium | reverse complement strand
ACTGAAAACCATAGGCAGCCGACTAAGCTTTGCGAGTTGCTGCAGCCGCGAAAGCGACCACGCTTCTATAGGAGCTGGGAGCGGCTGCAATGCAACCGAAGCAAAGCGCGGGTAGGCAACGTGTTTTCAGTGTGCCCACAAACTCTCAGCAGAGTTGGCTGTCCTGTGAACTGTAAACGCACACCTGTTCCATCGCAGAATAGGACTTGCCTGCGCGCATCTTTTCATGTATCATAATCGCGATAAGAGGAGAATACAGACACCAGATACGAGGAGGTTCCCATGAGACACTGCATGAGTCCGATGGACTTTACGGTGGAAGAGCTTGACCGGATGATGGATCTTGCTTCCGACATCGAAAAGAATCCGGACAGATATTCCCACGTATGTGACGGCAAAAAAATAGCGACTTTGTTTTATGAGCCAAGTACCCGCACCCGTTTGAGTTTTGAAACTGCTATGTTAAACCTCGGGGGCAAGGTGATTGGCTTTTCTTCTGCCTCATCCAGCTCCGCTTCCAAAGGGGAGAGCGTGGCAGACACCATCCGCGTGATCTCCTGTTTTGCTGATATTGCCGCGATCCGCCATCCCAAGGAGGGCGCGCCCTACGTTGCCTCCGTCCATTCGACCATTCCGGTGATCAACGCGGGCGACGGCGGACACCAGCATCCGACGCAGACGCTGACGGACCTGACAACGATCCGTTCCATAAAAGGCCGTCTGGACGGCCTGACGATCGGACTGTGCGGCGATCTGAAGTTCGGCCGTACGGTGCATTCCCTGATCTCAGCGCTTGTGCGCTATCCGGGGATCCGGTTCATCCTGATCTCCCCGGAGGAGCTGCGCATTCCGGACTATGTCCGGGAGGACGTCCTGAAGAAAAACAATGTTCCGTTTGAGGAGGTCATCCGCCTTGAAGACGCCATGCCGCAGCTGGATGTGCTGTACATGACCCGCGTGCAGAGAGAGCGCTTCTTCAACGAGGAAGACTATGTCCGCATGAAGGATTTCTATATCCTCGACGCAGAGAAGATGAAGCTTGCGAAAGAGGACTGCACCATCCTGCATCCGCTTCCCAGGGTCAATGAGATCTCCGTCGACGTGGATAATGATCCGAGAGCGTGCTATTTCAGGCAGGTGCAGTACGGCGTCTATATCCGCATGGCGCTGATCATGGCACTGCTCGACATTCCGGAAGGAAAGCCTTTTTTGGGAGATGATTTTCAGAAAGGGGGAATGAATCATGAGGTCTGATGATCATATGCTCAATATCGGGGGACTGCATGAGGGGGTCGTCCTCGATCATATTCCGTCCGGCAAGGCGATGGATATCTATAAGCGCCTGAAGCTTGACAAACTTGACTGCCAGGTGGCCATGATCATGCATGCGCGCTCCAGCAAGATGGGAGAGAAGGATATCATCAAAGTGGAGGCCCCGCTGGAGCTGCTCGACCTGGACGCGCTGGGATTCATTGACCATACCATCACCGTGAATATCATCAAAGACGCCAAGATCGTGGAGAAGCGCAATCTGAACCTTCCCAAGAAGCTTGTGAATGTCATTCACTGCAAGAATCCGCGCTGCATCACATCGATCGAGCAGGAGCTGGATCATGTATTCTATCTGTCCGATGAGGACAATGAGACCTACCGCTGCATCTATTGTGATGAGAAGTATCACTCCACAAAGAAGCTGTCCTGAACAGGCTCCCGGCGCTGTCCGGGAACAGGGACAGAGAACTCTTCGATACGAAACAGCATACGCTTCCGCAACGGAAAGATTCCGGTGCGGAAGCTTTTTTCGTAAAGCGGAGCAGACTGTTTTATGGTATAATATCCAAATGATGCATGGAGCATCCTGCATCCGAACTGACAAATGCAAGGAGAGTACTATGACATTTATTTATCCGGTCATTCTGACACAGACAGACAGCGGCACCTGGAAGGGAGAGTTCCCGGATCTGACGGGGTGCACATGTGAGGGAAAGGATCTGCAGGACGCGCTGGAAGAGGCCAGGCTTGCCGCCTATAACTGGATCGATCTGGAACTGCAGGAGGATGCGCCCGTGATGCCTTGTGTGACCGATCTTGCGGATATTGAACAGAAACCCGGACAGGAGGCACGTAATATTATGGTGCATTACCGCTATACAGAAGGCTGGGACGAGTGAACCAATCTGAAGGAGACACAAGTGAGTCAGGAAATAAACGAACAGCAGAACAAAGAGACGGATCTGGGAGCGCTCCGCGAACAGATCGACCAGATCGACCGTGAGCTGGTCAGGCTGTACGAGGAGCGCATGGAAGTGACGGACCGTGTGGGTGCATACAAGATCCGTACCGGGCGGAAGGTATACGACAAGGAGCGCGAGCGGGCAAAGCTGGAGGCGGTCAGAGAGCTGGCGCATTCCGATTTCACCAAAAAGGGCGTGACCGAACTGTTCGGACAGCTGATGAGCATGAGCCGCAAGCGCCAGTTTGCCATGCTGGAGAATGCGGGACTTCCGGGACGGACGCCGTTTATCGAGGTGGAGGATCTGGACAGGGAGAATGTCCGCGTTGTCTTTCAGGGAGAAGAGGGCGCCTACGGGCATGCGGCCCTGGTATCTTATTTCGGTGAGAATGTCAATTCCTTCCATGTCCCGAAGTTCCGGGACGCGATGGAAGTGATTGCAGAAGGCTCTGCTGACTACGCGGTTCTTCCGCTTGAGAATTCAACGGCCGGGATCGTTGCGGACAACTTTGATCTGCTGGTTGATTTCGAGAATTATATCGTAGCGCAGGAGATCGTTCCGGTGGAACATGTCCTGATGGCCCTTCCGGGAACCTCCATTGATGAGATCGACAGAGTGATCTCGCACCCGCAGGCGCTTGCGCAGTGCGAGGGACTGTTCCAGGAGTTCAGGAATTGGGATGCGGTGGCGTATGGCAATACGGCGCTGGCGGCAAAAAAGGTTGCGCAGGACCAGAAAAAAAACCAGGCGGCCATCGGCAGTGAATTTGCGGCCAGACGCTTCGGGCTGGAGGTGCTGCGGCGCCATGTCAATGACCAGGACGCGAACGCAACCCGGTTCATGATTGTGACCAACCAGCGGGTGTTTGTGAAGGGGGCGCGGATGATCTCGATCTGTTTCGAGCTGCCGCATTCCTCGGGCACCCTGTATAATATCCTGTCGAACTTTATTTTTAACGACGTCAATATGACCCATATTGAGTCAAGGCCGATCCCGGAGCGATCCTGGGAATACCGGTTCTTCATCGATTTTGAGGGCAACCTGAATGAGCCTGCCGTGCGCAATGCGCTGCGCGGGATCCGGGAGGAAGCCATCAACATGAAGATTCTGGGCAATTATTAAGTCACATTGTCCTGACGATCTGCAGCGGGAAGGTGGGAGAAGAGGTTCTATGTTGCGTATCAGACAGCTTGTATTGTACCGGGAGGAAGAAGGCAGCCTTCTGAATGTGCTTGCAGACCTTCAGGCGAAAGCCGCAGCCATGGTCCGGGGAGAGGGGCCCGGAGACGCACAGGAGGTGGAAGACACCTACAGCGCGCTGATGCAGGAGATGATCGAGAAGGCAGAGAGCTACGGGTTCTCCGGCAATGTCTGGCATTCGTACCTGACATATCTGCTGGTTTACAATGAGAATGCGTATTCCAGGGCATGTGAGATCCGCGGGACGGTTCCCGGCGGACTGAACAGGATTGCGCTGCATGACTTTGAGATCTTCATGGAACTGTTTGCGTACAGGTTTGAGGATATCGAGGATGCGCTCGGAACGCATCTCTATGATATGATCTCCGGATATGAATTCGGCGGCGACGACCGCAGACTGGCAAGCCGTCGCATCCGGGACCGGATCGAGGAACTCTCTGCAAGGCTTTCCGCAAGCCGGGACGCGGAGATGTTCAAGGCACATGTGGACCTGTTCTATAAAGAGTTCGGATGCGGAAAGTTCGGCCTGCACAAGGCCTTCCGGCTGGTGCATCCTGCTGAAGGAGATGGGGTCGACATCGTTCCGATCACAAACATTGCCCATATGAAGCTGGACGACCTGGTCGGCTATGAGATCCAGAAGCAGAAGCTGCGCGAGAACACGGAAGCGTTTTTGGCCGGCAGGAAGGCCAACAACTGCCTGCTGTTCGGCGACGCGGGAACGGGAAAGTCTTCCAGCATCAAAGGCATCCTGAACGAATACTATGAACAGGGCCTTCGGATCATTGAGGTCTACAAACATCAGCTCAGGGACCTTGTCGATGTCCTGGCGCAGATCAAAAACCGCAACTACCGGTTTATCATTTACATGGATGACCTGTCCTTTGAGGAGTTTGAGACGGATTACAAATATCTGAAGGCCGTTATCGAAGGCGGCCTTGAGAAGAAGCCTGAGAATGTGCTGATCTACGCGACAAGCAACCGCAGGCATCTGATCCGGGAGAGCTACGAAGACAAGGAAGGCGATATCCGTTCGGACATGCATACGTCAGACACGGTGCAGGAGAAGCTGTCCCTTGCATACCGGTTCGGCGTTACGATTTATTTCGGGGCGCCGGTCAGGAAGGAATATGAACATATTCTGGAGGAACTGGCCCTTCGAAACGGCCTTGATATGCCCGTGGAGGAACTGTTCCTTCAGGCGAACGCATGGGAACTGTCGCACGGAGGGCGCAGCGGACGGACTGCGCAGCAGTTTATTGATCATCTCCTGGGAATGGAGACACATTCAGAAAAATGAGGTGAAACACGGATATGGCTGTCAAACTGTTTGCATCCATCATGATTGGTTCATCCGAGACGGAAATGAAGATCTATGAGGTCTCTCCCAAAAAGGGATTTCATATGATTGACTGCATGACACGCAGGATCGATCTCGGACTGGACGCCTATGAGAGAGGTTCCATCTCGCCGCAGAAACTGGACCGTCTGGTCGAAACGCTCAATGAGTTTGGGGAAATCATGCAGGGACTTCGCGTGGATTCCTACCGGATGGTCGGAACCAGCGCGCTCAGGGAGATCAAAACCGGACTCGTGACGCATGACATTATCGAGCGGCGCACAGGTCTGAAACTGTTGATCCTTTCCAACACGGAGCAGCGGTTCCTGGATTACAAAGCCATCGCGTCCCAGACGGAATCCTTTGAGCAGGTGATCAAGAAAGGAACCGCGATCGTCGATATCGGCGGAAGTTCGCTGCAGATTTCCGTATTTGACAAGGACAAGCTGATCACAACGCAGAATGTCAGGATCGGAAAGATCGCGACGCGGTCCAGATTCTATCCGCTCGCGAAAAACAACGAGCATTTTGAAAAGATCCTGGCCGAACTGCTGGATCATGAGCTGTACGGGTTCGAGAAACTCTACCAGAAGGACCGCCGGATCAATACGCTGATTGCAACGAATAAAGAGCTGCAGACGCTGTTTTCCACGCTTTATCCGAACCGCCCGGTTCTGACTGTCACGCGGGAAGAGTTTGACAGTGCCTATAACAGCATCGTTTACATGAATGCGGAAGAGATCACCGAGCGCTATTCGATTCCGTTTGACCTGGCGCAGGCCCTTGTCCCGTCCGCGATTATCTGCAAAGGACTGCTGGATATGTTTGAGTCGGACGGCGTGTGGCTTCCGGACGTGTCGATCGGAGACGGACTGGCGTATGACTATGCGGTGGCGAACAAGGCGGTCAGTTCAGCGCACTCTTTCGACGAGGATATTCTCGCGGCGTCCCGGAGCATCGCCAAGCGCTATAAGTCCCACCAGCCGCATATCCGCAATGTGGAAGAGAATTCGCTTGCGATCTTTGACAAGATGAAGAAGATTCACAATCTGGGCAAGCGGGAGCGTCTGCTGCTGCAGATCTCCGCGATCCTGCACAACTGCGGCAAGTATATTTCACTGACAGATGTCGCGGACTGTGCGTACAATATCCTTCTGGTGACCGAGATCATCGGCCTGAGCCAGTCGGAGCAGCGGATCGTTGCCAACATCATCCGGTTCAACACACTGGATTTCCCGTATTATGAAGAGCTGTCCCAGACGACCAATGTCAGCCGTGAGGAGTATATCGTCATTGCCAAGCTGACGGCGATTCTCAAAGCGGCCAATGCCCTGGACCGCTCCCATCATCAGAGGGTCACGGATATCAGGGTATCCGTCAAGGGAGACGAAGTGATTCTGGGCGTTCTGTCAGATAAAGACCTGACGCTTGAAAGGGGAACGCTGGAAGAGAAGGATTCCCTGTTTGAGGAAGTCTATAACCTGAAACCTGTTTTGCATCAGACCAGTACGGCAAGGAAGTGAGGCGGTTCGATATGGCGAAAAATACATCCGATAAGAGCAGTGAGGTAAAGACCGGCACATCCAAGAGCAGTGCCTCCAAGAGCAGCGCATCCAAGAGCAGTGCCTCCAAGAGCAGCGCCTCCAAGAGCAGCGCATCCAAGAGCAGTGCCTCCAAGAGCAGCACATCCAAGAGCAGCACGGCCGGGAGCAGCGCGTCCAGGGGCGGTGCGGCTGTGTCCGCGGCAGTACCGTCTTCCCAGGGGAAGGATGCTTCCGCAAAGCTGCGCGAAGAAGTCAGGAAAGTGATCCGGGAAGCAAACGAAAGCACTGTGCAGGCGAAAGGGATTGATTTTACGGATCCCGCTTATTATACCAACCGGGAACTGAGCTGGCTGGACTTCAATTACAGGATTCTGAACGAAGCCAGAGACAAATCCAACCCGCTCTTTGAGAGGCTGAATTTCCTCGCAATCACTTCATCCAACCTGGATGAATTCTTCATGGTCCGCGTTGCGTCCCTGAAGGATATGGTGCATGCAGGCTATACAAAGCCGGATCTTGCCGGACTGAGCGCCGAAAAGCAGCTGGAGCTTGTTGAGAAAAAATGCCATGAACTGATCGAGAAGCAGTACAGTACATGGAACAGATCCCTGCTTCCCGCCATGCAGGCCGAGAAGATGAATCTGGTCACGAACCTGGAAGACCTGAGCCCGAAGCAGAAGAAGTACCTGGATCAGTATTTCATGGAAAAGGTTTATCCGGTTCTCACGCCGACCGCGTTCGACGCTTCCAGGCCTTTCCCGCTGGTGCGCAATAAGTCCCTGAACATCGGCGCGCTGATCTCTGTGCGTGAGACGGATTCAGAGAAGGACTCCGCACGCGCCACATTTGCGATGAATCTGAAAAAGAACGGGGAGAAGTTCCTCGATCAGGGCGCAAAGGGCAAGTCTCTGAAGAAGGGGCTGATGTTTGCGACGGTGCAGGTTCCGGGCGTTCTTCCGAGAGCCATCCAGGTTCCCTCCGAAGAAGAGGGAAGTATGTGCGCCGTCCTTCTGGAAGATGCAATCGTCGCCAATATGGATAAGCTCTTTGCGGGCTATGACGTGGTCTGTGCCCATCCGTACAGAATCACCAGGAACGCCGACCTGACGATTGATGAGGATGATACGGATGACCTTCTGGAGGAGATCCAGGAGAAAATCAAGAGACGCCAGTGGGGCGAGGTGATCCGGTTTGAATATGAAGATTCAATGGATCCGAAGCTCCTGAAGCTTCTGCGCAGAGAGCTGGATGTGCGGGATGAGGAGCTGTATCCGATCCAGGGACCGCTGGATCTGACCTTCCTCTTCAAGGTATACCGGATGAGCGGGTTTGACCACCTGCGCGCAAAGCCCTATACGCCGCAGAATGTTCCGGATCTGATGCATATGAAGGAGGATGAGGATCTGTTCTCCATGATCCGGAAGAAAGACATCTTCCTGTCCCATCCGTATCAGACCTTCGATCCGGTCGTGCGCCTGATCTCGGACGCCGCCGAGGATCCGGATACGCTTGCCATCAAGATGACCCTCTACCGTGTGTCGGGGCATTCACCGATCGTCGCAGCGCTCGCCCGTGCAGCCGAGAACGGCAAGCAGGTGACGGTGCTGGTCGAACTGAAGGCGCGGTTTGATGAGGAAAATAACATACAGTGGGCAGAGATGCTCGAGAAGGCCGGATGCCATGTTATCTACGGACTGGTGGGCCTGAAGACCCACAGCAAGATCGCGCTTGTGGTCCGCAGGGAGGAAGACGGAATCCGCCGGTATGTGCATCTTGGAACGGGCAACTACAATGATTCAACCGCGAAGCTGTATACGGACTGCGGCCTGATGACCTGCAGGGATGCATACGGGGAAGACGCGACGGCGGTGTTCAACATGCTTTCGGGCTACAGCGAGCCGAAGCACTGGAACCGCCTGCATCTGGCGCCGATCTGGCTGAGGGATTCCTTCTATTCCCTCATTGACCGCGAGATCCGCCACGCAAAGGCCAACGAGCCGGCGCACATTATCGCGAAAATGAATTCCCTCTGCGACAGGGATATCATTGCCAAGCTCTATGAGGCATCCAGCGCGGGCGTGAAGATCGATCTGATCATCCGCGGGATCTGCTGCCTGAAGACCGGCATTCCGGGCGTATCCGAGAACATCACGGTGCGCTCTATCGTCGGAACCTTCCTGGAGCACGCGCGGATCTTCAGCTTTGCCAACGGCGGCAATGAGGAGGTCTACATGGGTTCCGCCGACTGGATGCCCAGGAATCTGGACCGCCGTGTCGAGATCCTGTTCCCGCTGGAGGACAGGGAGTGTGCGGCGAAGGCCAGGCACATCCTGGATGTGCAGCTTGCAGATACGCTCAAAGCGCATGAACTTAAGAGCAGCAATCAGTACGAAAAGATTGACAAGCGCGGCAAGGCGCTGATCGGCGCGCAGGCGACCCTGATGCGCGAGGCCGTCGAGGCTGCGAAGAATCCGGACAATCCGAAGCAGACGCGCACATTCACGCCTGCGGAAAAGAAAACGAAGACGGAGAACCTCTCTTAAAGGAGGATGCGATGACCGGCAGGGAACATACAAGAACCGTTCAGATCGGAGATAAGGTGATCGGAGGGGGGAATCCCATCCTGATCCAGTCCATGACCAATACAAGGACCGAGGATGTGGAGAGTACCGTCCGTCAGATCCTGCAGCTGGAAGAGGCCGGATGCGAACTGGTGCGGTGCACGGTACCGACCATGGAAGCGGCTCTTGCGCTTCCTCAGATCCGAAACAGGATCCACATCCCTCTGGTTGCCGATATTCATTTCAACTATAAACTGGCGATCGCCGCGATCGAAAACGGTGCGGACAAGATCCGCATCAATCCGGGCAATATCGGAAGTTCCGATAATGTACGCGCCGTTGTGGATGCCGCCAGGGAAAGACAGGTCCCGATCCGTGTGGGGGTCAATTCCGGCTCGCTGGAAAAGGATCTTCTGGAGCAGTACCACGGTGTGTGCGCCAAGGCCCTGGTTCAGAGCGCCCTGGATAAATGTCATATGATCGAAGAGATGAACTATGACAACCTGGTCGTCTCTATCAAGTCATCCGACGTTTTGATGTGCGCGGATGCCTATAAGCAGTTCGCGGAGGTTTCGGACTATCCGCTGCATGTCGGAATCACCGAAGCGGGAACTATCCTTTCGGGGAATATCAAGTCTTCGATCGGGCTTGCGCTGATCCTGTCGGAGGGAATCGGAGATACAATCCGGGTATCCCTGACCGGTGATCCGTGTGAGGAGATCAAGAGCGCCAGACTGATTCTTCGTACGCTGGGACTGCGCCGCGGAGGGATCGAGGTTGTGTCCTGTCCGACCTGCGGCAGGACCCGGATCGATCTGATCTCCCTCGCGTCTCAGGTCGAGAACATGGTGCAGGCGTATCCGCTGGATCTCAAAGTCGCCGTGATGGGCTGTGTCGTCAACGGCCCGGGCGAAGCGAGAGAAGCGGATATCGGCGTTGCAGGCGGCGTCGGCGAGGGCCTTCTGTTTCGTCACGGCGAGATTCTCCGGAAGGTTCCGGAGGAGCAGATCCTGCAGGCCCTGCAGGATGAACTGGATCACTGGGAATCATGACAAAAGCTTTCTTTGATGCATTTCCGGGCGTTGTCCCTGAAGATGAGATGGTCAGCGATCTTCTCCGGCATACCACGGTCACACGTGTGGCCATGGATCCGGAGAAGACCGTTCTTTCAGTCTACCTTGACAGCGACCGCCTGATCTCAAGCACGGATATGGAGAAGATCCGAAGATCCGTGGAGGAACAGATCTGTGAGCCGAACGGAATGACGGCAAAAGTCATCGGCAAATTCCATCTGTCCAGACAATATAACGCGAAGAATCTGATGAAGGCGTACCGCGCCTCGATTCTTCATGAACTGCGCGGATATCAGAAGTGTCTCTATACCATGTTCAAGAGTGCAGACATTTCCTTCTCAGATGAGGATACCTGCGTCGTTACGGTGGAGGACACACTTGTCTACAGGAACTACGCAGACGAGCTCAAGCGGATCCTGGACAAGATCTTTACAGAGCGCTGCGGCGTCGACTTCAAATGTACCATCGCATTCAAAAAAGCAGGGACTGTTTCCGGCAGCAAAGCAATGGGAGAGCTGGAATTCAGACAGAAGCTGCAGAAAAGCCGTGCGCAGGCGATGGGGCAGGCTGCGGGGGATCCGGAAGGCGGTCAGAGTTCTTCTTCCATGCGCGAAGGCGCGGATTCATCTGTGAAGAGCGCATCCGGCAAAGCAGGCGGCAGGGACGCGGCAGGCACTGCCGATGCAGGCGTTTCCGGGAAAAAGGGACGCTACAGGAGCAAAAAAGCGCGCTCCGGCGACAGGAAGCCTCTGAAACTGTCGGATCATCCGGATGTTATTTTCGGAAGAGACTTTCAGGAGGATGCGGTTGAGATCCGCTATGTGACAGACCCGGTCGGAAGCATTGTGATCCGCGGGCAGGTGATATCGCTGGAAGTGAGGAACACACACACGCGCAGCGGCAGGGATATGGCCATCGTGCTGATGGATGTGACGGACTTTACCGATACGATCAGCGTGAAGCTGTTCCTGGATCCGGAGCAGGGAGAGGAGATTCAGAAGGAACTCAAAAAAGGAATGTTCCTGAAGGTGAAGGGCGGCGTCGTGATCGACCGGTACGATTCCGAACTGTCCCTGTCCAATGTCACCGGGATCCGGAAGACCTCAGACTTCAGGGTGCCCAGGATCGACAACGCTCCCGTCAAGCGGGTTGAACTTCACTGTCATACAAAGATGAGCGCAATGGACGCTGTCTCGGAGGCGAAACAGATCGTTCAGAGAGCTGCAAGCTGGGGGCACAGCGCGATCGCCATCACGGACCACGGCGGCGTGCAGGCGCTGCCGGACGCATGGCATGCGGTTCCGAAAGACTCTGATTTTAAGGTAATCTACGGCTGCGAGGCGTACCTGGTAGACGATGAAGTACAGGCCGTGGTCAACGCGAATGGACAGTCATTTGACGGATCCTTTGTGGTCTTTGATCTGGAAACAACGGGCTTTTCCCCGGTCAGCGACCGGATTATAGAGATCGGCGCTGTCCGGATCGAGGGCGGGAAGATTACAGACCGCTTCTCGGCATTTGTCAATCCGAAGATCCCGATCCCGTTCAGGATCGAACAGCTGACCTCCATCAGTGACTCCATGGTGCAGGACGCCCAGACGATTGAGGACGTCCTTCCCGCCTTTCTGAAGTTTGCTGACGGCGCGGTCCTGGTGGGCCACAATGTCTTTTTTGACGTCAGCTTCATTGAGGAGAACTGCGACCGTCTGGGAATCGGACACGATTTTACCTACGCGGATACCGTGACTCTTGCAAGGTCCCTTCTTCCGAATCTGGGAAGGTTCAGGCTGGACACGGTTGCAAAGGCGCTGGGCATCGCGCTCGGACATCACCACCGGGCCGTGGACGATGCGGAATGTACCGCGCATATATTCCTGAAGTTCCTGGATATGCTGCGGGATCTTGGGCTGAAGAGCCTGGATGCGGTAAATGACAGCTGCATGCCCGGTCCCGAACAGATCCGGCATCTTCACAATTACCATGTGATCCTGCTTGCGCAGAATGAGACGGGACGCGTGAATCTGTACCGCTGCGTCTCCGAATCCCATCTGAAATATATGTACAACGGCCGTCCCATGCTGCCGAAGAGTTATCTGAGCGCGCACAGGGAGGGGCTGATCGTCGGGTCTGCGTGTGAAGCCGGGGAACTGTTCCAGGCGATTGTGCGCGGAGCGGCGCCGAAAGAGCTCAAGCGGCTGGTGGATTATTATGACTATCTGGAGATCCAGCCGATCGGCAACAATCTGTTCATGACCGTTCCGAAGTTCGATAAGGACGGGAACCTGAAAAATGAGCCGAAGACGATTGAAGATCTGAAGAATTACAACCGGACCATTGTCCGCCTTGCTGAGCAGTACGGCAAGCCGGCCGTCGCAACCTGCGACGTTCATTTCCTCGATCCGGAGGACGCCGTCTACAGAGAGATCCTGATGGCGGATTTTGACGACGGGGAAGAGCAGCCGCCGCTGTACCTGCGCACGACCGGGGAGATGCTCAGAGAGTTCGAATACCTGGGGGAAGAGAAGGCGCGCGAGGTGGTCATCACCAACTCGAACCTGATTGCGGACCGCATCGAACGCTTCAGTCCGGTGCGCCCGGATAAATGCGCTCCGGTGATTCCGGATTCAGACGCAATCCTCACCAAGCTCTGCTATGACAAGGCGCATGAGATCTACGGAGAGACGCTGCCCACCGTCGTGGAAGAGCGGCTGAAGAAGGAGCTGGATTCGATCATCAGCAACGACTTCGCAGTGATGTATATCATCGCGCAGAAGCTGGTGTGGAAGTCCGTCGCAGACGGATACCTGGTCGGTTCGAGAGGATCCGTGGGATCTTCCTTTGTCGCAAACATGGCAGGCATTACAGAGGTGAACTCCCTGCACCCGCATTATCTGTGTCCGTCGTGCCATTACTCGGATTTTGACTCAGAACTGGTGCGGCAGTTTGACGGAATGGCCGGATGCGACATGCCGGACCGCGACTGCCCTGTATGCGGCACAAAGCTGCAGAAGCTGGGATTTGACATCCCGTTTGAGACCTTCCTGGGATTCAAAGGCAACAAAGAGCCTGATATTGACCTGAACTTTTCGGGTGAATACCAGTCCAAGGCACATAAGTACACGGAAGTTATCTTCGGGGCGGGGCAGACATTCCGCGCCGGTACGGTGACCGGCATCGCGGAGAAAACGGCCTACGGCTATGTCCTGAAGTATTTCGACAAGAAGGGCGGGCACCGCAGAAAAGCGGAGATCAACCGTCTCTCCGCCGGGATTACGGACGTGCGCAAATCGACCGGACAGCATCCGGGCGGAATCATTGTGCTTCCGTACGGAGAGGATATCAATTCCTTTACGCCGATCCAGCATCCGCCCACCGATGAAAACACGATTACGACGCATTTTGACTATCATAAGATTGACCATAACCTGCTGAAGCTGGATATCCTGGGACACGATGATCCGACGATGATCCGTATGCTGGAGGACCTGACGGGAGAGAAGGCGACCGACGTGCCGCTGGATGACAAGGACGTCATGAGCCTGTTCAGGGATACACATGCGCTCGGAATTACCCCGGAAGACATCGGAGGCTGCCCGCTCGGCTCCCTCGGGATCCCTGAATTCGGCACCGATTTCGCCATTCAGATGCTGGTGGATACGAAGCCGAAGTATTTCTCCGACCTGGTGCGCATCGCCGGCCTGGCCCACGGGACGGATGTGTGGCTCGGCAACGCGCAGGATCTGATCATGAGCAATACCTGTACGATCTCTACCGCGATCTGTACAAGGGACGATATCATGATCTACCTGATCAACAAGGGGCTCGATCCGGAGCTTTCCTTCATGATCATGGAGAAGGTGAGAAAGGGCAAAGGCCTGACGCCCGAGTGGGAAGAGGAGATGCGCAGGCACGGCGTTCCCGACTGGTACATCGGTTCCTGCAAGAAGATCAAATACATGTTCCCGAAGGCGCACGCGGCCGCGTATGTCATGATGGCGTGGCGCATTGCCTGGTTCAAGATCCATTATCCGCTGGCTTATTACGCTGCGTATTTCTCCATCCGCTCGCCAGGATTTGACTACGAACTCATGTGCCAGGGGCAGGATGCTGTGCTGATGCACATCCGCGAGTTTGAGTCCAGGGAGCAGGAAGGCCTGTCGCCGAAGGAGCAGGAGCAGTACAAGGCGATCAAGGTTGTCCGCGAGATGTATGCGCGCGGGTATGAATTCACGAAGATCGATCTGACGAAATGCCGCGCGACGAAGATCTGCATCGTGGACGGAAAACTGATGCCGTCGCTCAACAAGATCGACGGACTCGGGGACAGCGCCGCGGCCAAGATCGTGGATGCTGTGAAGGATGGGCCGTTTTTGTCACTTGATAATTTCCGCGACCGGACCGAATGTTCGAAGACAATCGTGGATAAACTGGTCAGCCTCCGGATTCTGGAGGGACTTCCGGAATCCAACCAGCTGAGCATTTTCGACCTGATGAACCAGGGCGCTCAGCAGCAGTCATGATGAAAGAAAGGAAGCTGCAATGCAAGGCGAAGACAGACAGGGCGGATGCAATATTATCCTGATCGGGTTTATGGGGGCCGGGAAGACGAGCCTGGGCAAGGCCGTCGCAAGATCGCTTCAGATCCCGTTTCTGGATACGGACCGCCTGATCACAGAGAAGACGGGGATGGCGATCAGCGATATCTTCGCACAGTATGGCGAAGAATGGTTCAGGGATCTGGAGACGGAGGTCCTTCAGGACCTGCAGAGCATGGACGGAGCGTATGTGCTCTCCGTCGGGGGCGGCCTTCCGCTTCGTCCTCAGAACAGGGAGCTTTTACGGCAGCTCGGCTGCGTGGTCTATCTGCGCACAGGCAGCGGCACGCTGGAAAAACGCCTCATGAAGGATACGTCCAGACCCCTGCTGCAGAGCGGGGAAGGCACGCTGAGAGAGAAGATTGACAGGATCCTGTCCGTGCGTGATCCGATCTATATGGAAGCGGCAGACAGGGTGATCGTAAATGACGGGTTTGCATTTCGTGCAGTTGTTGAACAGATTACAGCGATTTTTACAGAAAGGAGCGCACCAATGATCAGACATGAGCAGACGCAGTACAGGGAACACATGAGAGACGGCAGAGGAACAGTTACCATCCATGACATTCTGACGAAGGAAGATCTGAACGGCCACGGAAGGCTGTATGCACGCATCGTGATTCCGGCCGGGGCAAGCATCGGCTGGCATCTGCACGAAGGAGAGACCGAACCTTTCTATATCCTGAAGGGAGAGGGCACATTTATCGACAATGACCACGTCGCGCATACCGTACATCCGGGGGATGTCTGCATGATCGAAGCCGGACAGGGCCATGGTATGGAAAACAACTCCGACGAAGATCTGGAGATGATGGCGCTCATCTATTACGTGGGTTAACCGGACTTCTGCGTTTCAGTTTACAGGCCAGTCTCCATCCTTCTGCATGGAGTTCTGTGGGCACAACTGAAAACCATAGGCAGCCGACTGAGCTTTGCGAGTTGCTGCAGCCATGGTGCTGAACGTCCAGTGG
>CAJOKX010000057.1 GCA_905235415.1 uncultured Lachnospiraceae bacterium | reverse complement strand
TCCCCGGATGCAGCTGCGCTGTTTCTCTCCGTCTTCCGTACACGTCTCCGCAGTCGTTACGGTCCATTCTCCAAACTCGTGGCCCAGCGCAGGAATCTTCTCCGTCTCTGTCTTGTCGCCACGGATGCAGCTGCGCTGTTTTTCTCCTTCTTCCGTACACGTCTCCGCAGTCGTTACGGTCCATTCACCAAACTCGTGACCCAGCGCAGGGATAATTTCCTGCTCTTCCAGAATCTCATTACAGACTGAGCACTTTTTTCCTTCCTCCAGGCCCGTCTGTGTGCAGGTTGCATCCTTGCGAGGGATGATTACTTCTTTATGCCCAGGCGCAGGAATCTTCTCCGTCTCTGTCTTGTCGCCGCGGATGCAGCTGCGCTGTTTCTCTCCGTCTTCCGTACACGTCTCCGCAGTCGTTACGGTCCATTCACCAAACTCGTGGTCCAGCGCAGGGATGATTTCCTGCTCTTCCAGAATCTCTTCACATACGGAGCACTTCTTTCCTTCAGTCAGACCTGTTTCAGTACAGGTTTCTGCTACCGCTTTCAGCGTTTCCGGCGTATGCGCCGGTTTCAGTTCCGCCGAGGCGCTCCATGATCCGCTGCTTTGCGCCTGGATGGTTGCCTGCCCTATGCCGGTGATCCGGACTTTACCGCCTTCATCCACCGAAGCAACCGCCGGATTCGAAGAACTCCAGGTTATATTCCCGGCATAATATACCGGGGTCGAAATGTCGTCCAAAGATGCCGTGAGCGTCAGCGCATACTCGATCGTATCATCCTTGTCCAATGTTCCGCTCTTCCGGTGCTGTTCAGCGCAAATCTTCAAAGCCGGTGTTGAAAGAGCCGACGTCTGTACATCGAGGATCACTCTGACGTCCGGAACTGCCGCCCCCATATCAGTGGGGTGCCCGGAATTGCTGTCGAACTCGCCGCTGACCGTATTCCGGTACAGTGCATTCGGATTTGTGAAACTGGCCAGTCCTACAAACTTATAACTCGGATTGATCATGGAGGTATAGTGTCCGGTTACTGCACTCGTGTTCTGGTTGACCCAGTCAGATTTCTCCCTGTACCACTGCTCGATCCCGGAAGTCATCGTGTTGTTCCAGTTCCACGCCAGATCTTCCGCGTAAGAGCTCTTTCCGTCCGGCGCCGTCACTGTGTACCATTTTTTATTATTGGGTCTGGTATGGTCTATGCGGATGCTCGCTTCCGCAGCCCTTACCCGGGCGATATATTCCAGAGAGGACGACCACTGAAGCGGAACATAGTCCTCCAAAGTCAGTCTCCTTGTCGAATTTCTCGGATCCTGCACCCCTTCCTTGCACGCCTCGTACCGGATCTCGTTGATCCGATCCAGCGCTGCCTGCGCATCGCTGTTATAGGCGCCCTCGACTGCAGCCAGGCTGCACCCCGCAGATGGGGCAGTTACAGTCTGAAAGACCTCGGACGCCAATGCGCCGAAGCTGCACATTAATGCAATTCCTGCAGCTGCGATGAGTGCGGCTGCTGTACGTTTTTTCATTTCCCGGATACCTCCTTTTGTCTGTGAGAGAGCATGACTTTTTCCCATGTGCTGACTGGAATCAAGGTACGTTATCTCTGCCGGTCACCTGTACCTGATCCGCTCTTCTTTTTGTCTACTATATTGATCTTTGCGAAGCCTGTAAAGACTGATTCTGTGCATATTTCCACATATCTTATTTCATGTCATGTTTCATATCATGAACAGGCGCCTGCCGCTTGTTCAACATCGCTTCCTTATTATCCGAACTTGTGTTAAAGTGGAATAAGACTTATTCAAGAACGCCTTGGCGTTCTTGCCGCGCCGCGCTCGGTGCGTTAGCACCATCTTCCTTAGAGCGCGGCTGCGATCCGCCGGAGTCGCTGGTCGCCAGTGGCGACCGTTCAGCGACTACCGAGCCGGAGGCGAGACCGTCAACTCAGGCGGGGGACTCCCCGACTGAGTTGATTTTTGAAAAAACAGCTGTGTGAGGTTTTTTATGAGTATTCGGGACCATGTCTGTCTGATGAAGGAGATCTCTCCTGTGGTTGCATCGATGTCAGTCGATGTGAGAAATGCTGCGCTTCGCTCTGTCGCCGCGGCGCTCTCTTCACACAGGGAGGAGATCTTTGCAGCGAACCGTGAGGATCTGGAGCGTGCAGAGCAAAGCGGTATCGCGGATTCTGTAAAAAAGCGGCTGCGCTTTGACGACCACAAGCTTGCCGACTGTCTGGCAGGGATCGACAGCCTGCTGTCGCTTCCGGATCCTGCGGGACGGGTGACGCTGAGAAGGGAACTGGACGAGGGCCTTGTCCTGGAACGGGTCAGCGTTCCGATCGGCGTGATCGGGATCATCTTCGAGGCGAGACCGGATGCGCTCGTACAGATCAGCTGTCTGTGCATCAAGAGCGGCAACTGCGCCGTCCTGAAGGGCGGCCGGGAGACTGCCTCCACGAATAAAGTCCTGTTTGACCTGATCTACGAAGCCGCCCTCAGCGCGGGGATTCCGGAGGGAAGTCTCCTGCAGGCGTCCGGGCACAGTGAGATCGACGAGCTGCTGGAGTGTGACGACTGCGTGGACCTGCTCATCCCCCGCGGATCGAATGCATTTGTCCGTTATATCATGGATCATACAAAGATCCCCGTCATGGGACACTCGGACGGGATCTGTCATACCTATGTGGATAAGAGCGCCGATCCTGACCTGGCCATCCGGGTGCTGACCGACGCCAAGACACAGTATACGGCTGCGTGCAACGCAACCGAGACCCTGCTGGTGCACCGGGACATCGCAGACACATTCCTGCCTGCGGCGGCCGCGCAGCTTGCGCAGAATGGGGTCAGACTCAGGGGGACTGAAGAGGCCGCCCGGATCCTGCAGCAGGCATCGCAGAGCAATGATGGCTGCGGCAGTGCGCAGACGGAGGCGCACTGCAAAGAAGCCGGCGGCAGTGTAAACAGCCCGCTGATCTCTGCTGATGATCTCATGGGGGAGGATGATTTCAGAAAGGAATATCTGGATCTGGTTCTGTCTGTGAAGCTGGTTGGCAGTGTCGAAGAAGCCGCCGCGCACATCAACCGGTTCGGCTCCCACCATACAGACTGCATCATCACGAAGGATGATGCGGCGGCGCAGACATTTATGACGCTGGTGGATTCGGCAGGCGTCTACCGGAACTGCTCCACCCGCTTCGCGGACGGATTCCGCTACGGGTTCGGCGCCGAGGTCGGCATCTCAACCGGAAAGCTCCACGCCAGAGGGCCGGTCGGCCTGGAGGGACTGATGACGTACAAGTACCGCCTGCACGGAAACGGACAGATCGTGGCCGATTACGCGTCCGGAAAAAGCAGCTTCCACTTCAGGGATCTGCTCTGAAGCACGCGGAGGCAATCCGCCGGAGGCGAGACCGCCGGTCGCAAGCGGCGACCGTTTAGCGACGACTGAGCCGGAGGCGCGGCCTTTCACTCAGGCGGCGGGCCCCCCGGCTGAGTTGGTAAATTTGCGAAATTATAACATATTTCCTCTCTCAGAGTGCAGGTTTTTGGCTTGACGTGCTCCTGTGAATCACTATAATTTAAAGTAGTATGTTTAAACAAGAAATGTTTCTGCATAGAAGCATGCGCGACTGCGCATTGCCGCACAGGTTTGAGGAGTTCTTATTATGCCGAAATCGAAATTTGAAGCCATCTACAGAGAGTTGAAGTCGGATATTGAATCCGAGAAGCTCCCCTACCAGTCCCTGATGCCGTCTGAGAATCAGCTGATTGTCCGGTTTGACTGCTCCCGCAACACGGTCCGCCGTGCGATCGGGATGCTTGCCGAGGAAGGGTATGTCCAGCCGATGCACGGAAGAGGCGTGCGCGTGATCTATACCAAGACCCAGACGCCTCCGTTCCTGCTTGCAGGGATCGAATCCTTCAGAGAGAGTGCCAGGCGCAATAATCTCGGCGAGTCCACCACCCGGGTCATCCGGTTCACGGAACTCACTGCGGATGAGCGTGTGTCGAAGCACACCGGCTTCCCGGTCGGAACGGAGCTGTACTATATCCAGCGCGTCCGTTCTCTCGACGGCGATCCGTGTGTATTTGACACGAATCTCTATGACAAGAAGCTGGTGCCGGGCCTGACCAAAGAGATCTGCGTCCACTCGATCTACAATTACATCGAGCAGGAACTCGGGATGCCGATCATCATGAGCAAGCGCACCATCACGGTAGAGAAGGTTACCCAGATGGATGAGGACAGCCTGGATCTGAAGGGGTACGATACGCTTGCCGTCGTCACCGGCCAGACCTTCAACGCAGAGGGCGTGATGTTTGAGTATACGCAGTCCCGCCATCGTCCGGATTATTTCACCTTCCAGACGACCGCCCTGCGCAATAAGAAGAAGGCGAATTCCGATTCCCTGATTGATTCCGACTGGGACAACTGAAGATGCCGGGTCTGTTCTAAAGATCCAGCACATTCACATACGTGGTTCTCTCTTCGCCAAGCAGCTCCACCACGCGGTGCCTGTCTACATGGCTCAGGGAGAACCCCGCACGTCTGATCACATTTTTCGAGGCTTCATTTCCCTCATAATAATCTGCCCATACGCGTTTGAGATGCAGGTCGTCCCTTCCATGTGCAAGGACTGCCTGCACTGCTTCTGACATCAGGCCGCGCCCCCAGAGCGGCTCGGCGAGCCAGTACCCGAGCTCTGCTTCGGTATGCAGGCCTTCCGGCAGCATCTCCATCTCCCGCTCTTCCTCTCTTCCGTCTGAAAAGACATGTCCGCGGCGGGTGCAGCAAAGCGGATTCTCACTCTGCCGTTCATCAAAATAAGAGACCAGTTCTCCGTCATCGCACACGATCCTGAAGTTCTGCAGTCCGACGGCGCCGACCGGTTTCGCGCTGCCGCGCAGGACGATCGCATACATCTCCGGGCGGTGCAGTACGTCCCGGATCACTCTCCTGCTCTCTGCAATGTCCGTGTGCGGAAACCATCCTGCCGCAGGTCCGATCTTCGGATTCCCGGCAGCCTCATACAGATCCGCCGCATCCTCCGTCAGCCACGGCCGAAGGCACAGCCGGTCCGTCACCAGGCAGTTGTGTTCCTGCATGGACGCGTGCACGAGCTCCCCCTTCCTGTAGACCAGCTTCATGGAGAAGAACGGATAGATTCTGTGCAGGATCATCGAGAGGAACAGCCGGTCTCCCGTCCAGTGCGGGATCTGTGTCAGCTCACTTTTTGGAAGCCACTCCAGAACGCCCTCGTCGCAGTCTTTCAGCAGAATCTGCGCGCCGCCGGCATCGCTTTTGGAGGCGCAGACACGGTGTCCCTGCGCGTCATGGAACCCGGTCACCGTAAACAGGTGCATGTATTCCATGTCATTTTCATCCGAGACAAATGTGACGATTCCGCAATATCGATAAGCATCGATCAGAAGTCCGGTCTCTTCGTATACTTCCCTGCGCATGCATTCTTCCGGGCTCTCGCCCCATTCAAACTTGCCGCCGACGCCGATCCATTTGTCATGGTTGATGTCATTCTTCTTCCGGGTGCGGTGCAGCATCAGGACGCAGTCATCTTTGAATATGTAGACCAGGGTTGTTTCAATCATTGCGCTCTGTCTCCTCCGGAACTTTCTCCTGCTTTCTTTACTGCAGACGTGTACGTGCTATAATCAATCACATCCCTGTCATCCTCCGGCAGACACTCCTGCCCCGGATCCAGGACTTTTGACTCTATCATCATACCATGATTCAGGAGGTTTCGGATATGCGCATCAGAAGAGCTGAAAAGAAAGACATCGATGATATTCTCCGGCTGCTGGTCGAAGTGAATATGGTCCACCACACGATCCGGCCGGATCTGTTCAAGGGACCCGCCACGAAGTACAATGCCGAAGAACTCGCCGCCAAACTGCGCGAGGACGAGGATCCGATCTTCGTGGGCGTGGATGAGGACGACAGGCTGCTCGGCTACATCTTCTGCCAGAGTGAGGAGGTGGAGGAATCGCCGCTTCGCACCGGCATCCGGACGCTTTACATCGATGACCTGTGCGTAGATGAAACCAGCCGCGGACAGCATGTAGGGCAGAAGCTCTATGAATATGTGCTGGACTATGCGCGCGAAAAAGGCTTCTACAACGTCACGCTGCATGTCTGGGGCGGAAATGAGAGCGCGCTTGCGTTTTATAGGAAAATGGGAATGACGGAACAGTTTACCTGTCTGGAGCAGGTCCTTTCGCAGGAATAAACCGCTCGAAGATGCTCAGGCCGCCTTCCTGATCGACCCTTTCGAGCTGCCTGTGATTGCGGATCGTCCAGTTGACCTGCCCGGTCCCCATGCGGTGGCGCAGCCGCATGATGAAGTTCCTGCGGTCCCGGTACCTGCTGGAGATGAAGTCCGGCCTTGTTATGATGTCCGTTGCCCCGCACCACATGCCGAATGTCAGGATGCGGCCCCACTGGGCGACGGCCTCCTTGCTTCTGCAGAAGTTCTCGGTCAGCTGGCCGCGGATCACATCCGGCCGGTTTTTCTTCAGCCATAAGGTCACGCGCGGATCAAAGCTCTCGATACAGTAATTCAGAGACGGATAGCGGTCGATGCATTCCATGACTGCCGCGCAGAGCGCGGCAGCATTTTTCTCTGCTTTCAGTTCTATGATCAGGGGCAGATGCAGCCTGTCCTCACATGAATTTCCTTCTACGGCGCCCCCGCCGCATCTTCCATCCGGCCTTGCGCACGCCGCCGCAGGCGATGTGTACAGGTCCAGCACCTGCTCCAGGAACGGGATCCTGCAGTCTGTATCCAGAAGCTTCAGTTCCCCGATCCTCTCTTTCGTCAGATCCTCGATCTTCCCGTCCACGCCGCACATCCGAAACAGGTTCTCGTCATGAAAGACCGGAAGGGATCCGTCTTTTGCCAGATGGACGTCCAGTTCGGATCCGAACCCGTGCTTTACCGCCATGCAAAATGCTGTCATGGTATTCTCGGGCACGATCCTTTTCCGCTCTGCCTTCCAGTCCTCAATGTCCTTTTGCCACACAGGCTCTCCCGCCGGCTTTCCCACCTTCCGGGAGGCAGACTTCGGCTGATGATACAGGCCTCTGTGCGCATACCGGAATCCGGACAGATTCTCCCAGGTATTATTTTTATGGATCTGATGTCTTTTCATAGGTTCAAACGAGGTCTTTCTTTAAGAGCCGCATCGCGTTCAGGATACAGAGGATCAGCACGCCCACGTCCGAGAAGACGGCCGCCCACATATTGGCGATGCCGAAAACGCTCAGGATCAGGATCAGGACTTTGACCGCGATGGCCGCAGAAATATTGGTATGGATGATTCCCAGTGTTTTGACGGCGATCTGCACCGTCTTCGAGATCTTGCCGATATCGTCATCCATCAGGACAATATCCGCAGCTTCGATCGCGGCATCCGATCCGAGGGATCCCATCGCGATGCCCACGTCAGAGCGCATCAGGACCGGAGCGTCATTGATCCCGTCTCCCACAAAGGCAAGCATATCGTTTCCGGTTTGTTCAGCAAGCAGTTTCTCAACCCACTCGACCTTGTCGGCGGGCAGCAGCTGCGCGTGTACCTCATCGATTCCGATCGATCCTGCGATCTCCTGCGCAGCGCCTTCGCGGTCGCCTGTCAGCATCACGGTCTTTCTCACGCCTGCCTGCTTGATATCGCGGACCGCCCCGGCCGCGCCTTCCTTGACCGTATCGGAGATGATCACATATCCCGCATAGGCCCCGCCGCAGGCAACATAGACGATAGTGCCGCCCGTCTGCGGTTCATTGACCTCGATCCCATGGGCGCGCATCAGCTTCGCATTGCCGGCCAGGACCTCGCTGCCGTCCACCTGCGCCGCGATTCCGTGACCTGCTTCCTCCACGACCTCTCCGAGTCTGGATACGTCGATCTCTCTGCCGTATGCGGCGCGGATCGACTCGCCGATCGGATGCGTCGAATAGACTTCCGCGTAGGCGGCCAGTTCCAGAAGCTTCTCCTGCGCCTCTTTTGAGGATCCCTGCGCCGGAGCAATCTGACTGACCTTGAATTCACCCTTTGTCAGGGTGCCGGTCTTGTCAAATACCATGGTTTTCACATTGGCGAGCGCTTCCAGATAGTTGCTTCCCTTCACCAGCACGCCGATGCGGGAGGCGGCGCCGATGCCGCCGAAGAAGCCCAGCGGAACGGAGATGACCAGCGCGCACGGGCACGAAACAACCAGGAACATGCAGGCCCTGCGGATCCATTCATACCAGACCTGCGTGCCGCCGCGCAGGACCAGGGGCGGGACAATTGCCAGCACCAGGGCGCAGATCGTGACGATGGGCGTATAGACGCGGGAGAATCTCGTAACGAAATTCTCAACACGGGTCTTCTTTTCCGTGGCGTTCTCCACCATATCCAGGATCCTGGAAACCGTAGAGTCCTCATACGCCTTTGTCGTGCGCACGCGGAGCGTTCCCTGTCCGTTCACGCAGCCGGAGATCACCATATCGCCGCACCTTGCAGTGCGCGGGACGGATTCGCCTGTCAGCGCGGAGGTATTGATCTGGGATTCGCCTTCGGTCACCTCGCCGTCCAGCGGGATCTTCTCTCCGGGGCGGATCACGATGATCTCACCCACCTGCACGTCGCCGGGCTCAACGGTCAGAATCTCCGAACCTCTCTCGACATTGGCCGTCTCCGGCGCGATGCTCATCAGCTCTGAGATCGAAGCGCGGCTCTTCCCGGTCGCATAATCCTCAAACAGCTCGCCGATCTGGAACAGGAGCATGACGGCCACTGCCTCCGGATATTCACCGATGCCGAAAGCGCCGAGCGTTGCGACTGTCATCAGAAAGTCCTCGTCGAACACTTCGCCGTGTACGATATTCTCCACCGATTCCAGAAGCACATCATATCCGACAATCAGATACGGAACCAGCGCAAATAAGAGTCCGTGCCACCAGCTGTCCCCTTCAAATGCGCCCCTGAGCGTCAGTACTTCCAGAATCACAAACAGGATGGCTGCGGCGATAATCCTCCCGAGCTGCACCTTCTCTTCTTTATCAAGTTTCTCAAGCTTCATACCCGAATCCTCTTTTCTTCCTAAATATCCTCAGTCCTTCGCGACAATCGCACAGACAGCCGGACATGCATCTGTTTCCGTCTGCTGTCCGGCTGTCTGTCATCTGTGTATCTGAAAAGACTTTCTCTCAGAATCCTTCCGCAGGCGTGTGCATGTGGGTCTGTTGTTATATGAATGTATGCTCATATATTCATCTACACTATACACCCTGCATAGAAAGAATGCAATATATTTCGGCAGAAGATCCGCCGCGGCTTTCGTTCAGCAATATAGCAGCTATATTTCAGCTCTCTGTCTGCTTCACTTCAGCGCTGATGCCAGAAGGCGGATCGCGTCATTCATCGCCTGTACGCGGATCTCATTTCTCTTTCCCGCATACCAGTGTTCTTCCACTGTGGTTTTCCCTTTATAGCAGCACCCCAGAAAGACGTGGCCGACCGAACCATCCTTCTTATCGGAAGCCGGTCCCGCATATCCGGTCGCAGATATACACGCCGCTGCGCCGGCCTTCCTGGCCCCGCCTTCCGCCATCTGCTTTGCCGTCTGGCGGCTGACCGCGCCATGCTCCTCCAGGGTCGACTTCCTGACTTTGACCATCTGATGCTTGGCTGTGTTGCTGTAGGTAATATACGCGCGGTCCAGAACGTCTGAGCTGCCCGGAATATCCGCGAACCTCGCCGTGATCATCCCTGCCGTCAGGGACTCTGCCAGCGCAAGTTTCTCCCCCTTCTTCCTCAGCTTATCCAGAATCTCCGCAACCTCTCTGTCAGAAACCCCGGTGCGCATTTCTTCATAGATCGGCTCCTGCGCGCCTTTTTCGTCCGCCTTTTTATCCTTTGGCATACTGCTTTTCCTCTTCTCTGCAGACCCTTCCTGCAGTCTGATCTTTCTCTCCTCTGGTCCTCTTCTTGAGTATAGCGCGGCCCGGATGCGGTGGCAATAACAGAAAAGGGCCTGCAGGCTATTTGCGCACCTGCAGGCTCCTTTCCCTTCTCAATTGATTTGTTTTTGTGATTTCTGGTCTTATTCTGCTTCTGTCTCTGCCGCGTCTGCAGCTGCCGGAACATAATCCGTGCTTCCGAAGTACTTCTCGGCAAGCTCGTCCAGCGTTCCGTTCTCGATCAGCGCTGCAATCGCACCGTTGACATCATCGATCAGCGCCTGTCCCTCATCCGTCTTGGAGGCGAGGATGTAGGTGGACTCGATGTCCGCGCCGTCTGCAAACTCCGCCTGGTCTTCCGGCGTCAGGAAGAAGGTCTTCAGCGCGTACGGCTTCTCTTCATTCAGGGTGTCGAAGGTCAGCTTATTGAGGTAAATGAAATCGTACTTTCCATCCTCAAGCTCTGTCAGCAGGACTGAATAGTCCGCCTCGGAATAATTGATATCAATATCCGCACCGGTGCGCTCGTTGTAATTCTCCAGCTGGGTGATGCCGACGGTCCCTGTCAGGTCAACCGTGGACTTGCCGGCGAAATCCGCAAGAGACTGAATCTCGTCATTGTCTTCTCTGACAACAACGACGTTGCGGTCAAGAAGATACGGATCCGAGAACAGATACTTCTCTTTTCTCTCTTCCGTAGACTTCAGGCAGTTGATGCCCAGGTCGTATCTGCCCGCGTCGATGCCGGTCAGGATCGACGGGAACTCTGTGATCTCCAGATCCAGTTCATACTGCGGAAGCTCATCGAAGATCGCCTTGATTACATCAATGTCATACCCGGTGACTTCATCGTCATCGCCGAGATAGGAATACGGCTTCGGCATCGCCGCATTCGCCACATGGATCGTGGTCACATCATCCGCCGCCGCGCAGAAAGCGCCTGCCAGCAAGGAAACCGATAAAACCGCCGCGAAAGCTGCCGCATATTTCTGATGTCTCATGATTGATTCCTCCTTTATGCTGTACATTCACAAGGCTGCATATCTTTCGTGCACATCCTGTGCCGACTGCAGATACGTCTGCCGTTTTCGCAATTATACAGGTTCTGCGCGGAAAACGAAATGTTTTTCTTCCTATGGCTCGCTATTGATCAAGTCTATATCCACGCGGCAATTCCTATTAGACACATCGCCGCGAAAAGCATAAAATAGTACCCGTCAGACCGTGCGGGACTGCCCGCAGGGTCTGATCAATGAGACAGCAGTGATGAAAGGATTCCCATGGCTAATTTATTTGACGTCAAACTGGTCTTCACCGAGATACCGTCTATTCTCCGGTATCTGCCCACCACGCTGTGGCTGACGCTTGTGGCAATGCTCATCGGGCTGGTCCTGGGACTTCTGATCGCGCTTGTGCGCCTGAAGAATATCCCCGTACTGACGCAGATCTCGATCGCGTTCGTCTCCGTTATCCGCGGGACCCCGATCATCGTACAGCTGTATATCTCTTATTTCGGCATCCCGATCCTCCTGAAGTATATCAATTACTATCACGGGACGGACTATGATATCAACGCGATCCCCGGAATCGTCTTTGCCATGGCGGCGCTCGGGCTCAATCAGGCCGCGTTCGATTCCGAGACGATCCGCTCGGCGATCCAGTCGGTCGAACCGGGACAGATCGATGCGGCCCGGTCCATGGGGATGACCGGTTTCCAGGTTCTCAAACGAGTCATCGTCCCGCAGGCGGGGGCCGTCGCGCTCCTTCCGCTGGGCAATTCCGTTATTTCCCTGATCAAGGGCACCTCTCTCGCATTTACCTGTTCGGTCATTGAGATCACTGCCGCCGGCAAGATCCTCGCGGGCCGCAACTACCGGTATTTTGAGGTGTACTGTTCCCTCGCCCTTATCTACTGGGTGATCACCTTCCTGCTCGAGCGTCTGATCAAATGGCTGGAGACGCTGGTGACGGTTCCGGAAGAGGCGCCCGAACTGGATGCGCAGGGCAACCTCCATATCAGGCGGGGCAAGCGTGAAAAAGTGATCCGTGCATCTGACCTGGGCGTAAATGACATTCTTCAGTCCATGAACGGAGGCGGTGTATGAGCTATATTGAGATCCGCGGCCTGAGCAAACGCTTCGGCAGCAACGTCGTTCTGGATCACGTTGACCTGGACATCGAGAAGGGGGATGTGATCGCCCTGATCGGTCCCTCCGGAACCGGCAAGTCCACACTGCTGCGCTGCCTGAACCTTCTGGAGAAGCCTGAGTCCGGACAGATCACCATCGCAGGAAAGACGTATGACCTGACGAGCCGCCATTCCAGAGAGATCAATGAACTGCGCTCCCACACGGAGATGGTGTTCCAGCAGTTCAACCTCTTCCGCCAGAAGAATGCGCTGGAAAATGTGATGGAGGGGCTGACGGTCGTCAAGGGGCTCGATCAGGATACTGCCAGGAAGATTGCCGTGGAGCAGCTCGTAAAGGTCGGTATGCAGGACCGCCTGTTCCATTATCCCAGGCACCTGTCCGGCGGCCAGCAGCAGCGGGTTGCGATTGCCCGCGCGCTTGCGATGGATCCGCTTCTTCTGCTGATGGATGAGCCCACCTCCGCCCTGGACCCGGAGCTGGTCGGCGAGGTGCTGCAGACCGTCCGCTCCGCCGCGCAGGAGGGCAATACGATCCTTCTGGTCACCCACGAGATGCCGTTTGTGCGGAGCGTCGCGAACAGAGTCATTTTCCTGGAGAACGGCCGGATCGTAGCCGACGGAACGGCTTCCGACATCTTCGAACACCCGCAGAATGAACGGCTCAAAAAGTTTCTCATCCATATCAGCATGCTGGAAGAATCATAAGCCGGCCAGGTCCCGCAAGACCCCGGCAGCAGAAAAGAGGCGTCTATGCAGATCACATTTTCAGAAAGATCCCGGAAATTTGAGGCAGGCATCTTTGCCGTCCTGAATGAAAAAAAGATGGAGCTGGAGAAGGAGGGCCGGACGATCTACAACCTGTCCGTCGGAACGCCTGATTTCCCGACAGCGCCCCATATCATGGAGGCGGTCTCCCGGGCGGCCATGGATCCGGAGAATTTTAAGTATTCGCTGACTGACCGGCCTTTCCTGAAGGAAGCCGTGCGCAGTTTCTACCGGAAGCGGTTCGGCGTGTCGCTTGAAGATCCGGAGATCATGACCATCAGCGGCTCCCAGGAAGGGATGGCGCACATTGCCCTGGCCCTGTGCAATCCCGGTGACACCGTCCTCGTTCCAAACCCCGGATATCCGATCTTTTCCATCGGTCCGCAGCTGTGCGGCGCGCAGGCGGTGACCTATGACCTGAAGCCTGAAAATGACTATCTCATCGACTTCTCCTCGATCCCGGACGACGTGGCCGACCGGGCTTCCTTTATCCTGGTCTCCTATCCGCTCAACCCGGTCTGCGCCGTGGCGGACGATGCTTTCTATACGGAACTGATCGCGTGGGCCGGGAAGCACAATGTGATTGTGCTGCACGACAACGCCTACTCGGACATCATCTACGGCGGAAGAGAAGGCAAGTCCTTCCTTTCCTATCCGGGCGCGTTTGACGTCGGCGTGGAATTCTACTCCCTGTCCAAGTCTTACAATATGACCGGCTGCCGCACCTCCCTGGTCCTCGGGAACCGGGAGATTATCAGGACCTTTTCCAATGTGCGCAGCCAGTTTGATTACGGGATGTACCTGCCGCTCCAATACGGGATTGCCGCGGCGCTCAACGGCCCGCAGGACGGCGTGAAGAAGCAGTGCCTCGCCTACGAAGAGCGCATGCACGCGCTGTGCGGCGGACTGCGTGAGATCGGCTGGGATGTGCCGGATTCCAGGGGCACCATGTTTGTATGGGCGCCGCTTCCGGAAGGATACCAGGATTCAGCCGCGTTTACGATGGAACTGATGCAGCGCTCCGGCGTGATCGTGACGCCGGGTTCCTCATTCGGATCGCTCGGGGAGGGTTATGTCCGCATGGCGCTGGTGCTTCCCCCGGGAAAAATGAAAGACGCAGTCACCGCCATCCGGGACTGCGGAATCCTGAACGTCTGAACTATTGCACTCCGCAAAAAAGCGTGGACGATGTTTTCTCAATGTCCACGCTTTTATATTGCCTCATACAGCCCCGGATGTTGCGTCAGCTCTGTGTGATGATTCTGCTGACAGCAATTGCGGCAGTGTTATATGATATTTCGTTCTACCAGATCTTATATGAGCCATGCCTCAGTTTGACCCGTTCCCATTCATAGTCCTCGATCAGTTTTGCCTTTCCGTTCTTCAGATTGACCTGAATGATGCCGATTTGCGGGGCTCCGTCCCCCTGGGAGATAGCAAGATAGAACCATACGATCTTTTTAGACTGTTTCTCGTGATTGTAGATGAAGATTTTCTTGTTCCTGGGATATCTGCTGCTTTTATAAGCATGGACCTTCTTCAGCAGTTTCTTCCTCGCATAACCCACGGATTTCACCTGTGCCGCGTAAACCGGTTGAGTGTTGGTAATCTGTACAGCACATGTCATGACCATGAATAATACCAGCATCCCCAGAATATGTCTTCGCGTTTTCTTCATATCTTGTTCCTCCCTCCATCTGTTGTTACCAGTATGTGTGTTCATTATATTAGAAGTTGATTCTTTCCGCAATTGTCTAAACAGCATCCTGAAGCAGAACAACCGTGAGAACGGAGGATCTCCCCCGCTTTCACGGTTGTCTTTCATTCATCATACAGGATCCGCATACGGATCCCGGTTTATTCTATGACGAAGCGCCTGCTGCGTTACTCTACGGTCACGCTGGTGATATGCGGCTGCGGGCCCTCATACCAGTACACGAAGCCTTCCAGATCAACAACATCGCCCGGCTTGAGTGACTTCACTGCCTTATAGACATCCGTATCCGGTCCGCACAGATAAGACTCGACTACAAATGTGTAGGGATTGCCGTCCTTCGATGCAACGAAGTACAGATCGTCTCCCTCACTTCCGGAGCCGTCCCAGCCATACATGAAAGCACTGCCCTCACCCTCGGTCTCTTCCGACTCTGTCTCGCCCAGTGTCTGGAGTGCTTCAACGGTCAGACCCGTGAAGAGAGCCTTCTGGTTCATGTACTCCGCCATTGCATCTACATCACCGAGATACTCTGTGACGTCTGCCGGATCTGCAACGTAGCTGCCGTCCACAATCTCGACCTCGGTCAGATCGTCATCTGCTACGATCTCGACCTCTCCGGACCACTCAGACTTGTAGCCGCTCACGCGGATCTTGGTTCCTTCTTCAAGCTGATCATACACTTCTTTGGAAACCGGGATGTCGTACAGGAAGTATGCGCCGTCCTCATCCTGTGCATAGATCGTCGCGGTATCGGTGCCAACATTGCTGTTGCCTTCGTACCAGTCCTGCTTAGCCTGCACATAGGCTTCAATGACAACCGGATCGTCTACTTCTGCCGCAGCATACTCTTCGAAAGACATCACCGCTTCTTCTTCAGCCTCAGTCTCAACTGCTGCTTCATCCGCTTCGGTCTCGACTGCTGCTTCTTCCGCCTCGGTCTCAACTGCTGCTTCTTCCGCCTCGGTCTCAACTGTAAGTTCAAATTCTACAGCCTCGGTCTCTTCTTCCGCTTCAGTCTCGACTGCTGCTTCTTCCGCCTCGGTCTCAAGCGCAATTTCAAATTCTACAGCCTCGGTTTCTTCTTCCGCCTCGGTCTCGACTGCTGCTTCTTCAGCCTCGGTCTCAAGCGCAATTTCAAATTCTACAGCCTCGGTTTCTTCTTCCGCCTCGGTCTCGACTGCTGCTTCTTCAG
>CAJOKX010000056.1 GCA_905235415.1 uncultured Lachnospiraceae bacterium | reverse complement strand
GCCGGGGTTTTGTTCTTCTTCCAGCTTCATACTGAAGGGAATCCCGTTTTCCTGATTCAGTCTGGACATGCACATCCGAAGGTATGCCGGAAGTGATAGTCCCAGCTTTTCAAGGATCTGAACGGATTTCAGCTTTTCCGTATCTTCTGTTCGGAATTGGACCAATGTGCTTGCCATTTTCTTTACCTCCAATCGCAGTGAATGTGTCTTTTATCTCAACTTCAATATACCGCATATAGGAATCAAATGCAATCAAATGATTACAATGACGATCCTGATGGTCGATTCCGAACAAGGTGGCAGGCACCTATGAACAAGGTGGCAGGCACCTTGGTCCACCTTGTTCACTCCAGGAGATATCTTTCACGTTGAAAGAATTGTAAAAAAGTGTTGACTCCTACGTTACGTAATAGTTTATATTGACAGTACCAGGCGAATGGAGGATACGCCAATGATGACGGTACATGAAGTGAGCGAGCTTGCCGGGGTGAGTATACGCACTCTGCAGTATTATGACAAGATCGGTCTGTTGCATCCGACGGGATACACCGATGCAGGTTACAGGCTGTATGACGATACAGATCTGGAACGCCTCCAGCACATCTTACTGTTTCGCGAGTTGGAGTTTCCTTTGAAGGACATCAAGGCGATCATAAACAGCCCTGACTTTGACAGAGGCAAAGCATTAGAACAACAGATCGAGCTGCTTCGATTAAAGAAGGAGCATATTGAGAACCTGATGAACTTTGCGCTTGGAATAAAAATGTTAGGAGTGAAGCACATGGATTTTAAGGCTTTTGACAGAAGCAAGCTGGATGAGTATTCCCGACAGGCGAAGGAACTTTATGGCAATACGCCTGAGTACAAAGAGATGGAAGAAAAGCAGAAGAATCGGACGGAGGAAGAGGATCAACTTCTGGCAGACAGATTCATGCTGTTCTTCAAGGAAGCCGGGGAGATGAAGAATACGGATCCGGCATCACCTGAGGCGCAGGATCTTGTGAAAAGGATACAGGAGTATATAACCGAAAATATGTACACCTGCTCTGACAAGATTCTCAGAGGTTTAGGAAAGATGTATTCCGGCGACGGTGAATTTACGAAGAATATCGATGCGTATGGCGGCGAAGGCACCGCAGTGTTTGTAGATAACGCGATTCAGATTTATTGTGATGCTGCTGATGATACTCGTGTGAACCTGCCATGACTGACAGTCACGAGGATGCGCCGGCCAGTTATTCAATATTGTTCCGGTTCCATGTCTGAAAGACTGAAGCTGCCGTATGACGGCGCAGAGGAAAGTACAATGATTAAAAGAAATGAGATTCCAATTCTGGAATATGATGATAGTTCACCAGAGGTTATCCCGCCGGATCAAGACTGGACTGCAGGAATGCTGCCTGAAAAATGTTTATTTGCATTTCTTGGCGATGTCGTTCATGAATATGCGGCAAAGCATGATGCGAAAGCAGCTGAAACACTTATTACAGTTTCATGCGACATAAAGGTTTATGTATTACACGAAGAAAATGAGGATATCTGCTTCGTACAATCACCGATTGGCGCTGCAGCTTCAGCGCAGATTTTGGATACTCTTGTCAGTTGTGGATGCAAAAAAGTCATTGCAGTCGGATCTTGCGGAGTATTGACGAATCTTGCGGAAAACGCATTTATAGTTCCGGATAGGGCACTTAGAGCCGAGGGTACATCATACCATTATCTGCCTGCATCAAGATATATAGAGCTTGATGCAGCTCCGATACGTGTAATGAAAGAGACCTTTGAGAAACACGAGCTTCCTTTTGTGACATGTACTACCTGGTCTACAGATGGATTCTTCCGTGAAACAAAAGATATGGTTCAGTATCGATTGGAAGAAGGGTGCTCTGTGGTTGAAATGGAATGCGCTGCACTTGCTGCGTGTTGCAGAAAGCGCGGGGCCGAATTCGGACAGTTCCTGTTTACTGCAGATTCTTTAGCAAATGTTCACGAGTATGATGCGAGGGATTTTGGGAAGAAATCCCATGAGAAAGCACTTCTTCTCGGATTGGAAATTCTGAGGAATTACAAATAAACCGGATTAGATTACAGATTCCAGCTTTTTCTGCCAGTTCTTCCTGAGACCATCCGATCTTTTTTCTGAGGTCTGTAATTGTATCAGCAAGTACATCTTACCCATCCTCCATTCGTTTTGTGCCTTCACTATTTCCAGACAGATATGTCTTGTATTCTGCGCTCTGTAGATTATTATGAAAGGGTGGTATTGTTTTATTCCGTTGTATTGGACCTGGATGGCCGTGACGGGAGACGGGGCGCAGCTTGAGAAGGTGCGCCAACAGCAGGAGGAAAAAACATGAAATGTCCATTTTGCGGAAGTGACAGAATTGAAACAGGTATATCCTGGGGGAAAACGGGAGAGGCGAAAAATGTAGGATTAAAGTATACCTCAGGCGGTATTTTCACAGGGGTGGCGCAGGTATACTCCGACCTCTGCCTGGATTGTAAGGCAATTCTGAAATCATATATCAAAGAAGATACAGACAAAAAATGGAAACATCATCCGGGATCTCTGGGAACCAAATAAACTTCGGTCTGCGGAAGCGGAGCCTTCGGTGAAGGTTCCGTTTGATGCCGCTGATCCCGCAGGAAAAGCTTGCCTGGTGTACGCAGCCGGACTGCGAGACACTCTACAGGGTCAGAGCGGAAGCTGAGAAGTATATCAAGGTCTTCCGTCACTGTCAGAGATGCCCTGCGCTTTTTGGCGCGGCAATTGCGAAAGTACCACTGGTTCTTTTTTATCGTTTCGCATACAATATACAGGGTGGTGCATATGGCATCTTTCCCCGCGCCGGCATCGTGCCGCGCTGTGGGTCAGAGTTTTTTCGAGGTCTGGATATGACAATGCCGATATTATCCGATGTCGAATCAGGATAAAGATACGAAAAACGATACAGAAACTGCGGATGAGAGCGGCACAGAAAAGGGAAAAGCAGGCCGGGAATGAGTCAGAGAGAACCATCGAACGAATCATATAAGACACAGGTTACAATGAATCCGGCAGGATTTGTTCTGCTGGCGGACTACGTCCCTGCGATTGTGCTGGAGATCCGCTATTATTCCACATACAACTTTGTGGGGGACAGGATCAACGGGTACGAAGAGCCCTGCGCGCTGCTGACCAAAGAGGCAGCGCGCGCGCTTCTTGCCGTAAGCAATGAACTGAATGTACAGGGATACCGGCTGAAGGTTTTTGACGCATACCGTCCGGCGAATGCGGTGCGGCATTTTGTGATGTGGGGCGTGGATGATCTTGATCAGCGCATGAAGCCGTTTTTTTATCCGGATCTGAATAAGACAGAGCTTTTTGAGAAAGGATATATTGCGTCCAGGTCTTCACACAGCCGCGGAAGCACCGTGGACCTGACCCTCCTGGAGATGGAAACCGGGAAGGAAGTGGATATGGGCAGCTCGTTTGATATGTTCAGCGAGATCTCACATCCGGATTATACCGGGATCACACAGGAGCAGTATGAGAACCGGCAGTTTCTTCAGAAGGCCATGGTCCGCCATGGATTTGAGCCCATCTTTTGTGAGTGGTGGCATTTTACACTGGGCAATGAACCTTATCCGGACACCTATTTTGAGTTTCCGGTGTCATCGCAGTATCTGAGACGATGATGCTTTCCGACAGATAGTCCGGATGAAGAGAAGATGGGAGAGGGATCATTTCAGGAGAAGATTGCAATGGGCCGGAAGCAGAAAAAAGATATTACGCAATATGAAAAAATGACCGCTACGCCGGTTTCAACGCTGATTCTGACACTGTCTGTTCCCAGTATCATCTCGATGCTGGTCAACAATATCTACAACCTGGTGGATACTGCGTTTGTCGGAAGACTCGGCACGAGTGCAACCGGCGCCGTGGGCGTTGTGTTCGGCTTTATGGCCATCATACAGGCGTTTGGGTTTATGTTCGGACAGGGCGCGGGCAGTATTCTCGCCAGAGCGCTCGGCAGAAAGGATGCGGATGCCGCCAGCCTGTATGCGTCGGCCGGTTTTTTCGGATCCATGCTGGTCGGGCTTGTCATCACGCTGGCCGGGTTTGTGTGGCTGGACCGGATCGTCATGATCCTTGGCAGCACGGAAACGATCGCACCCTACGCCAAAATCTATATTTCCTATATTCTTGTCGCTGCGCCTTTTATGTGCGGAAGCCTGGCACTGAATACGGTGCTGCGCTATGAGGGAAAGGCGGCGCTTGGGATGGTCGGCCTGATGTCCGGCGCTGTGCTGAACATGATCGGAGACCCGATCCTGATGTTCGGACTGCATATGGGGATCTCAGGAGCAGGCCTTTCAACTGCGCTCAGCCAGGTCATCAGCTGGATGATTCTTCTGTATATGTTTCTGTCCGGAAAGACCGCCTCGAAGCTTCGCATCTCCAAAGCGCTGCATGCACCGGCGGAGGTATATGCGGATATCTGTGCGACCGGGTTCCCGAGTCTGCTCAGACAGGGGCTGAACAGCCTGACCACAGTGCTTCTGAACCTGCAGTGCGCGGCCTATGGGGACGCGGCAGTTGCGGGGATGAGCATTGTCGCGAGGATCATCTTCTTCTCGTTCTCCATCGCGCTTGGGATCGGGCAGGGATTCCAGCCTGTGTCGGCCTATAATTATGGCGCAAAGAAATATGCCCGGGTCAGAAAAGGATACTGGTTCACAGTGTTCCTTTCTGAGGCGATCATTATCGCTGCAAGTACGCTGCTGCTGATCTTCTCGGGCTCTCTGATCGGTCTGTTCCGGAATGATCCGGCTGTCATCGAGGTGGGAACAAGGGCGCTCCGGCTGCAGGCGCTGGCCTATATGCTGCTTCCGTTCAGCATGGTCACGGAGATGCTGCTGCAGAGCACCGGCAAGCGGTTCGGGGCCTCTTTTCTGTCAGCGATCCGGAGCGGCCTGCTGTTCATTCCGATCCTCCTGATCCTCTCGTCAACGCGCGGTCTTGCCGGCATACAGGAGGCGCAGGCGGTGGCGCTGGTCGCAGCGACGCCTCTCTCGGTTCCGTTTGCAGTTTCATTTTTCAGGCAGATGCCGAAGGAAGATGTGCCGGCATCTGCCTGATATCGGGAAATGGAATCAGTCTGCAAGGTATTTCTTCAGGGCAGCGCGGACTGCGCCTTTCCCTTCAGTCTGTGCGGTGTAGATCTCTTCGATTTTTTCACCGATTCCGGCTTCATACAGATCGATCCCGAAGATGCGCTCGTTGGAGAGAATGGGACGCAGCTTGCCGCCGACGCTCTCAGGCTGCCCGATGACAATGCCCTCCATATGGGAGGTGATCTCATCTGCGAGCGGGTCGCTTGCCAGTTCATAAGGAGTGCCCTCATCGTCCACGGCAAGGAAGTAGCGCAGCCATCCGGCCAGCGCCACCGGGATGCCCTTCAGGGCGCAGGCGTTTCCGTCTTTTGCGACGTAAGCCTTGATGGTCTCGCCGAAACGGAACGGGACGCCCATGGATTCATCCACACACATACGCATGCTGGTATCTCCCAGATAGACATTCGGGAAACGATCCTGCATCAGCTCTTCCATGAACGCTTCCGGTGAGAGGATGCCCGGATCTTCCAGTACCGGGAAACCGTCGTGATAGCTGACGAGGTTGGCCAGCTTCAGAAGCTCCGGATCAGACATATTGTCGGCAAAATACTCATGCCCGAGGAGGACGCCGTAGGGCCCCAGTGCGGAGTGTACCGGATTCAGGCAGACGGTTACCTTCATGCGTTCGGACTTGTTGACCGTATCCCGGTCCGCCATGTACACGCCGGCTTTTTCCAGTGCAGGCCTCCCGTTCGGGAAGCTGTCTTCCACAACCAGGTACTGCGGCTTTTCCGCATTTACGAAAGGTGCGATATAGGTGCGCTTTGAAGTGATCACAGGCTGCATGTTTTCCAGCCCGTCCTGCTCCAGAGCGTCTGCGATCTCAGTCGACGGACGCGGAGTGATCTTGTCGATCATGGTGATCGGGAAGCTGACCTTCTTTTCATCATTTACATAGGAAAGGAACGCAGGATCCGCCAGATTCTTCTGCGCCCAGACGGAGGCGGTCTCTTTCACGGAAGCCTTCAGCTTGTCGCCGTTGTGGGAGACGTTATCCATACTTACCAGGGCGACGGGACAGCCGCCGGCCCTGAACCGCTCATAGAGCAGGGCAGTGACGATGCCCATGGCGCCGGTCACATGATCAGGTCCGTTTTCCAGATCCGCCTTTACATAGTTCAGGTACTCGCCGTCGCTCCCGCGCAGCGCGTATCCCTTCTCTGTGATGGTGAACGATACGATCTGGAGAGAAGGACTGACGAAGATCTCCTTCAGACGGTTCCATGCAGCTTCATCCCGGTTGTCGGCCTTCACTGCTTCTGCAAGGGCGCCGATCACCCGTTTGTCGACATGCCCGTCGGAAAACAGGGTCACGGAAAGTGACAGATTGTCAAATGGCGCATAGATCTGATCGACCACATCATAGTCAAATGTCTCCACGCAGGTGATTCCCCTGTCCATTTCTCCTTCCCGGATCAGTGAATCAGCGATCCCTCCGATGAAGACGCGGAAGATATTTCCGATTCCGAAATGAACCCATCCCGGCGCTTCAACCGCTCGTTGCGTGACCGCTTCCACATCGTAAGGGGGAAGCGTAATGCCTGCTTTCTGCCATGCGGCAGTTTCCCGGATTCCTTCTTTTGTTAATTTCATATCGCAGCCCTCATATGTTGAATAAACGTTTGCAATCTGTATTTTGCAAAACGTGTTTACGGAACTGATTACAATATAGCCCAGCACTATAGGAGTGTCAACTCAGTCAGGGATTGACGCGCCCCTTTTTCGGGAGGAAAATGGGTGCAGTGCTATGTGGCTGCATGTACGCATGCGAGACCTGCCGGATGGAACAGGCAAAGATGGGCTGCACACTATAATACAAAGGGGAATGAATTGTATGGAGAGACTGATCAGCCTTCTCATCGGATATCTGCTGGGGTGCTTTCTGACAGCGGAGACTGTCGCACACAGATGGGCCGGCACGGGCGCGGCAAATCTGGGAGACACCGGCAATCCGGGGATGGCGAATATTATGGGTTCGCTCGGATTTGTGCCGGGCATCGTGACGCTTGCGGGGGATCTTGGAAAATGCATCGCGGCGGGACTGATCTGCTATGGCCTGTTTCACACAGAGGGGTGGATCATTGTCCTGTATGCCGGAGTGGGGTGTACGCTGGGACATGATTTCCCATTCTGGAGGCATTTTCGGGGCGGCAAAGGCGTGGCGACGACCTCTATGGCGATCGTGCTGTACGCATTCCTGCCCGGACTGCTCTCGAATCTTGCAGGGATGGGCGTGGTATTCGCAACACAGTACCTGTGTATCGGAGGCCCGGTCATACCGGGCGTCTTTATGATCCTGATGCTGATCCGGTCAGATGTGGAGGCAGCTGTGCTTGCGGCATTCCTGACCCTGCTCTCTCTGTGGAAACATGGGCCTGCGATCCTCCGGATTCGGGAGGGAAAGACGAAAAAAACAGACGTCATCGGAGCGGTTACAAAGAAACTGAAAAAATGAAACTGCGCTGATTTTGCAAAAAATATTTTACTATTTCCCCAAAATGAGATAAGGTTGTGGTGGAATGTTTCAGTCATCACGAAAGGAGCACAACTATGAATATATCACCCCTTCAGACAGCAAGATATGAATACAGCCCGAAGCTTCCGGGAATGCTCAGGAACGGAATCTCGGATATCTGCGTCCTGGAAGGCGAGGAAACCTCGAGTGTAGCAGACCAGGAGAAGATCAAGGCGTTATTCCCGAACACGTACGGCAAGAAAGAGATCACTTTCCAGAAAGGACAGAACACTTCCGTACAGAAGAAGCAGGTAGTCGGCGTGATTCTTTCCGGCGGCCAGGCACCCGGCGGACACAACGTGGTCTGCGGTCTGTATGACGCGCTGAAGGCAACCAATCCCGAGAATGTCCTGTACGGCTTCAAGGGCGGCCCGAGCGGACTTCTGGAAGACGACTACATCATCTTTGACGATGCGTATATTGACCAGTACAGGAACACCGGCGGATTCGACATCATCGGTTCCGGCAGGACCAAGCTGGAGACGCAGGAGCAGTTCGCGGTCGCGGCCGAAGTGTGCAAAAAGCATGAGATCACCGCAATCGTCATCATCGGCGGCGATGATTCCAATACCAACGCGGCAGTGCTTGCCGAGTACATGGCTGCACATAACACCGGCGTGCAGGTCATCGGATGCCCGAAGACGATCGATGGAGACCTGAAGAATGAGGACATCGAGGCTTCCTTCGGATTTGATACCGCGGCGAAAACATACAGCGAGCTGATCGGCAATATCGAGCGCGACTGCAACTCCGCCAAGAAGTACTGGCACTTTGTCAAGGTGATGGGACGTTCCGCATCCCATATTGCCCTGGAGTGCGCGCTGGAGACCCAACCGAATATCTGCCTGATCTCTGAGGAGGTTGCCGCGAAGAAGCAGTCTCTGGCTGAGATCTCTGACTACATCGCAGATATCGTCGAGAAGAGAGCAGAGCAGGGAATGAACTTCGGTGTTGTGATTATCCCCGAAGGCGTTGTCGAATTCGTTCCGGAGTTCTCTTCACTGATCGCCGAGATCAATGAGCTTCTTGCAGGAAAGGCAGGAGAGGCATTCAGCGCCCTTCCGACCTGGAATGAGAAGAAAGGATTCCTCCACAGCGGTCTGAGAGACCAGGCGGTTTCTGTCTTCTCCATGCTTCCGCAGGGCATCCAGCAGCAGCTGTGCCTTGACAGAGACCCCCACGGCAATGTCCAGGTCTCTCTGATCGAGTCCGAGAAGCTGTTCTCCTCCCTGGTCGCTGCGAACCTTGCCAAGAGGAAGGCTGCAGGCACCTATAAAGGAAAGTTCAGCCCGCTGCATCACTTCTTCGGATATGAAGGAAGATGCGCGTTCCCGTCCAACTTTGACGCGGATTACTGCTATTCCCTCGGATACAATGCATTCATGCTGATCCAGTACGGCTTCAACGGATATCTTTCCAAGGTTTCCAACCTGTCCAAGCCCGCAGAAGAATGGGTGGCAGGCGGCATGCCGATCACCAAGATGATGAATATGGAGAGAAGGCACGGAGAGGACAAGCCGGTTATCCGCAAGGCGCTGGTAGATCTGGACGGCGCTCCGTTCAAGTACTTTGAAGCACACAGACAGGAGTGGGCAGAGAATACCTGCTACACCTTCCCGGGCGCGATCCAGTACTTCGGACCGTCTTCTGTATGCGACCTCACGACCAGGACGCTTGCACTGGAGCAGGGAGAGTAATTGCGCGAAGGCTCGTATGAGCCGTTGAACATCAGATACGTCAGGAAGGCCGGCTCATTTCGAGCCGGCCTTCTTTCAGGGCCTTTATTCAGAGTCTTCTTCCAGAGCCTTATTTCGGAATCTTCTTCCAGAGCCCTTTTCCGGAGTCTTCTTCCAGATCTTTATTTCGGATTCTTCTTTCAGTTTTTTCAGAGTGTTCTTTCAACGTCTTATAAGAGAACTCCGCTTAAGGACTGCGCATCATACAGCTTCGCATACACGCCCTGTCTTTGAAGCAGTTCGTCGTGCGTTCCGCTCTCCACAAGCTGTCCGTCCTCGATGACGCAGATGCGGTCTGCGTTCCGGACGGTGGAGAGCCTGTGCGCAATGACAAAGGAGGTGCGGTTTTCCATCAGGGATTCGAAGCTGTTCTGGATGCGGGTTTCCGTAATCGTGTCGAGCGCGCTGGTTGCTTCATCCAGGATCAGGACCGCGGGATTCTTGAGGAAGATCCGTGCGATGGAGATCCGCTGGCGCTGTCCGCCCGACAGGCGGGTCCCGCGCTCTCCGACGAAGGTATCAAAACCGTCCGGCATTTCCATGATATCGTCATAGATCTCTGCCTTGCAGGCAGCGAGAATCACTTCCTCGTCGGATGCTTCCGGCCTTCCGTAGCGGATGTTTTCGCGGATGGTATCCGCAAAGATAAAGACGTCCTGCTGTACGATGCCGACGGCGCTGCGCAGCGAATTCTTGGTGACATCCCGGATGTCGGTCCCGTCGATGCGGATGGCGCCCTGCGAGACGTCGTAGAAACGCGGGATCAGCTGGCAGAGCGTCGTCTTGCCTCCGCCGGATTCCCCGACGACGGCAATCTTTTCGCCGCCGCGCACATGAAGGTCGACGTCGTGGAGGACTTCGCGGTGCTCCGGATAGGAGAAGCTGACATGGTCAATGTCGACAGCGCCCTCTGAAACCTGCAGTGCCTGCGCGTCCGGCTTCTCGACGACGGTCGGCTCCATCTCCATGATCTCATTGAAGCGGCGCAGCCCCGCCATACCGCTTGCGAAGATCTCGGCAAACTGTGCCATCTTGCGGATCGGCGTGACGAAAGAACTGACAAACAGGGTAAATGTGATCAGGTCAATGTAGTTCAGCTGGTCTTTCATGATCAGGTATCCGCCCATGGCGATCACAACCGGGGGAAGGATGCCCATAAACAGCTCCTGGGAAGAGTTGAAGATTCCCATGGCTTTGTAGAATTCTTTCCTGGCTCCGCGGTACTGCGCATTTGCTTCAGAGAACCGCTTCAGTTCCTCCTCTTCATTTGCAAACGCCTTGGACGTACGCATGCCGGAAAGACTGGACTCAATATCGGTGTTGATGACTGCCATTTTCTCCTTCACATTCGCGGAAGCGCGGGACATGCTGCGTCTCTGCGTCATGGTCAGGATCAGGAAGATCGGGATCAGGATCGAGACCACCAGCGCCAGACGCCACTGGATGGTGAACATCAGGATCAGCGCCCCGGTGACGGTCAGAAGGGAGATCACCAGGTCCTCGGGACCGTGGTGCGCAAGTTCCGTGATCTCAAACAGGTCCCCGGTCATGCGGCTCATCAGAGAACCGGTCCGCTGCCTGTCATAGAATTCAAAATCCAGCGTCTGCAGATGGCGGAACAGATCCGCGCGGATATCCGCCTCGACGCGCACGCCGAACATATGCCCCCAGTAGGTCATAATGAAATAGCACACAGACCGGAGCACATAAGCGGCTCCGACGGCCAGCATGATCATGAAAAATGCCTGGTAGGCGTGTGCGGGCAGCAGGTTGTACATCAGGTATCTGGACACGACGGGGAAAGTAAGTTCAACGCCTGCGGCGAATACCGCGCAGACCATGTCCAGAACGAAGAGATGCATATGGGGTTTGAAATAACGAAACAGCGTTTTGAGCATTGCCGGAAGAGTCCTTTCTGCTGCGCGGCTATTTGCGAGGCGATTCTCTGTGACCCTATCACAACGCACCGGAATATGCAACAGATCCGGGCGCTTTGATTTCCAATTCCCATACAGTGTGCTATAGTAAACGGAATCAGATCCGGAGAATGAAGATGGAAAGAACGGCTGGCAGGAGAGGAATATGACACCGGACAGGGCACAGTTTATCAGGAGAATACAGGAGCTGGAGGAAACCTCCTGGCAGAACAGTCAGTTTCTGTTTACGGATTTCCTCAATGAGGCGGAGTATGCGGATGTGCTGTCCTTCGGGAAAGCGCCGTGCGGGATGTGCGCCTTCGGAGGGCATGCGGATGCAGAGCGCGTGATGGTACGCTTTGGAAATGAAGAGGCGTTCGGATACGACGTCCCGTTTCCGATTGCGGCTTTGAAGATCAGCCCGCTGATGGAAAAATACGCGGATGATCTGACGCACCGGGATTATCTGGGTGCGCTGCTGAACCTGGGCATTGAGAGAAGAGTGCTGGGAGATATCCTGGTCCAGTCTCCGACAGCCTATGTTTTCTGCACGCAGACCATGGCGGAGTATATCTGCGAGAACCTGACGCGTGTCAGACATACGGATGTGAGATGCACGCAGGTAGAGGACATCCCGGAAACGGTCAGACCCAGATTGTCCGAGCGTGTGATCCAGGTCAGCTCCGTCCGGCTGGACGCAGTGATCGCACACGTCTACAACCTCTCCCGTTCCCAGGCGCAGGAGCTCTTCCGCTCCCAGCGGGTCTTTGTCAACGGGCGGCTGATGGAGAACCTGACGTATGCGCCGGGGGACGGAGACCTGATCTCGGTCAGAAAGTGCGGAAGGTTCCGGTATGAGGAGGAAGAGCGGATGACCCGCAAAGGAAAACACAGCATCCGGATCGGGCAGTATGTTTGAGGAGACAGATCCGGAACGTGCGGATATACAGACAGAACCTTTTTATCATCAGGGGTGCTTTATGATTTACTGGGATTTATTTTGCACATTTGCGAGGGTAGGCGTCCTGACTTTCGGAGGCGGGTACGCGATGCTGCCCATCCTCGAGCGGGAGGTCGTGGAGAAGAAGAAATGGGTGACGGAGGAGGAGATCATGGATTACTATGCGATCGGCCAGTGCACCCCCGGCGTCATAGCTGTGAATACCGCGACCTTTACCGGGAGACGCATCGCTGGGACAGGCGGCGCGATCGTGGCCACTGCAGGCGTGGTGTTCCCGTCAATTATCATTATCACCATCATAGCGGCGCTGATATCCGGGTTCGCGAAGCTGCGGGTGGTGCAGGAAGCCCTGGCCGGAATCCGCGTCTGTGTCTGCGTCCTCATCTTTAACGCCGTTTACAAGATGTGGAAGAAAGCGGTGGTGGACAAAGTGACGCTGGTGATGTACCTGCTGATTCTGATTGCAGCGGTCTTTTTCAATGCATCTCCGGTTCTGACGGTTGTGCTGGCAGCGGCGGCAGGAATTCTTGTAAAGGGGAGGAAGACGGTATGATGTTATATGTCAGGCTCTTCCTGGAATTCTTCAGGGCAGGGCTGTTTGCGATCGGCGGAGGCATGGCGACCGTTCCGTTCCTGCAGGATATCTCCCGCAGAACCGGATGGTACACTGCGAAGGATCTTGCGGATATGATCGCAGTTTCCGAGAGTACGCCCGGACCGATCGGCGTCAATATGGCAACCTACGTGGGATTTAAGACCGCAAGCGGCCAGATTGGTTCGTTTGCGGGCATTCTCGGCGCCATTGTGGCAACTGCGGCACTGGTAACGCCTTCTGTCATTATCATCCTGATCATAGCGAAGTTCCTGGAAAAGTTCCGGGACAACCGATATGTGAACGCGGCGATGTACGGTCTGCGCGCGGCGTCTGTCGCGCTGATCTCGGCGGCAGGTATTTCGATTGTCCTGATCTCGATATTTCAGATCAGCTCCATCGGCGAATGGAGGAAGGCGGTTTTCGACTGGCGGTGTCTTGTGCTGGGGGCAGTGCTCCTGATTCTGACACGGATGGTTCCGAAGGTAAAGGATCTGCATCCGGTGATATTTATCGCCGCATCGGCGCTTGCGGGGATCGCAATGGGCCTTTGAGGATGCGGATCAGGCGAAATGAGGTATAAATGAAACAGTATTCTGATCGGAAAAAAGCATTGGTTTTGAGCGGAGGCGGCACCAAGGGGATCTATCAGTGCGGTGCGATCCGGGCCCTGAAGGAGATCGGAAGGGATCAGTGGGATATCATTACCGGCACTTCGGTCGGCGCGCTGAACGCGGCGATGATGGTGCAGGGCGATCTGGACGCAATGGAAGAGATGTATGCGAACCTGAAGCCGGAGCACATCGTGAACGGATATGTGCCGAAGGATCTGTCCCTGACCGGTCTGATCAAAGACCGCAGAAACGTCCTCCCGGCGCTCGGAGAATATCTGAAAAATGAAGGGTTGGATATCTCTCCTCTCAGGGAGCTTGTGGACAGGTACTACGACCCGGAGCGCTTCTTTGCATCCGGGATTGATTTCGGATGCATCTGCGCGCGCAGGCAGAACAATGAGCCGGTCTATGTGACCAAGGAGCAGATGAAAGAGGACGGCAGGCAGTGGCTGGTGGCGTCCGCCGCAGCGTATCCGGTGTTCCCCGTGCAGGTGATCGGGGGAGAGGAGTATGTGGACGGCGGATATGCGGACAATTGCCCGATTGATTTCGCGATGCAGCTGGGCGCGGAGGAAGTGACGGCCATCGAGATGCACGACCACGTGCTGCACAGGGGATATCTCGGAAGAGAGCACGTCACGATCATCCACCCGCGGCATGAACTGTTCGGCCTTCTGGAGTTTGACAGAGAGCGGCTGGAATGGGCCAGGATGCTCGGGTATCTGGACACCCTGAAGATCTTCGGCCGTCTGGCGGGCGTGCGGTATGCATTTGTCCCGTTTGGCCTTCCCGAAGCGTATGACCGATGGTATCTCCAGGTGATGCGCCTGGAAGCCATTGCCCGCAGGACAGGCGGAAAAAGGGCTTCGGAAGAGAGCGTTATGGATCCTCTGAGGCAGTTCTCCGGCAGGGCGTCCCTGGACTATGCCCAGATGTTCTTCGCAGCGGCGGACTGCCTGATGACCATCGCGAATCTGGATGAAACCCGGACATGGCGGTTTGAGGAAGCCGCAGGAAAGATCAGGGCGTTCTTCATGCAGGACGATGCCCTGACGGCCGGTGCCTGGGCGGCGGTGTATGGAGCGGGCGACATAGCGGAACAGGTCCGCTATACCCTGAGCCTGATGCACGTCGGGGAGGATCCGGAAGAGCAGGTGGATATTACGAACAATGCGGTCCGCTTTCCGTTCCAGACAGCGCTGGCGGATTTCTATCTCAGGATCTTTTCCACGCAATCGGGTTGTGGTATCATGGAAGTATCATAGGGTTCTCTGAGGGACGATGTCAGGGGGCAGACAGATATGCCGTGAGACGGCTGACGGGAGGGAGAAGATGAGGAATATTTTATTTGCTGCATCAGAAGGCGTTCCGTTTATCAAGACCGGCGGCCTGGCGGATGTGGTTGGATCGCTTCCGCGGGATATTGATCCGGAGTATTACGATGTCAGAGTGATTCTTCCCAGATACAACTGCATGTATCAGGACAAGAAGGATCTGATGGAATACATCACCAGCTTCTACATGGATTTTGATTACCGTTCCATGTATGTCGGCCTGTTTTACGCTGAGGTCGACGGGGTGAAGTACTATTTCATCGACAACATGGATTTCTTCAATACAGAGAAGGTCTATACGGACGATGCACTGTTTGAGATCAAGCGGTTTGCATTTTTCTCCAAGGCGGTGCTCAGCGCGCTTCCGACCATCGGCTTCCGTCCGGACCTGATCCACTGTCATGACTGGCAGACAGGCCTGATTCCTGTCTATCTCAAGGGCAGTTTCCAGGAAAATGAATTCTACTGCGGCATCAAGACCGTTATGACGATCCACAATCTCCGCTTCCAGGGCAAATGGAATCCGAAGGAAGTTGCCGCGATCACCGGCCTGTCGCCGTATTACTTCACGCCGGACAAGCTGGAAGCTTACAAGGACGCCAACCTTCTCAAAGGCGGACTGGTGTATGCGGACGCCATCACCACGGTATCCCCGACCTATGCGCAGGAGATCAAGACTCCGTTCTACGGGGAGAACCTGGAAGGCATCCTGAACGCCAGGGATCATGACCTGCGCGGCATTCTGAACGGGATTGACTATACGGAGTTTGATCCGCAGGAGGATACGTTTATTCCCCATCCGTACAACCTCAAGAACTGGCGCAGGGAGAAGATCAAGAATAAGGCCGCGCTGCAGAAGGAGCTGGGCCTTGCGCAGGATCCGAAGATGATGATGCTGGGCGTTGTCTCTAGGCTGACAGACCAGAAGGGCTTCGACCTGATCGCATGTGTCATGGAAGAGATGCTCTCCCAGGATGCCATCCAGATGGTAGTGCTGGGAACCGGGGAAGCGCAGTATGAGAATCTGTTCCGGTATCTGGCGGGCAAGTATCCGGAGAAGATGTCGGCGAACATTTATTATTCCAATGAACTGTCGCACAAGATCTACGCGGGATGCGACGCGTTCCTGATGCCGTCGCTGTTTGAGCCGTGCGGCCTGTCCCAGCTGATGAGCCTGCGCTACGGAACGCTTCCGATCGTCCGCGAGACGGGCGGACTGAAGGATACGGTGCAGCCCTACAATGAATATGAGAATTCCGGCACCGGATTCACATTTACCAACTACAACGCGCATGAGATGATGCATACCATCCGTTATGCGGAGCAGATCTATTATGACCGCAAGCGCGAGTGGAATAAGATGGTGGACCGCGCGATGCAGGAAGACTTCTCATGGAAGGTATCTGCCGGGAAGTACCAGGAGATGTACGACTGGCTGATCGGCTGAGGCTGTACAGAGCATATGCACATGAAGGCCGGGGAACGGACAAAAGCTTCCGTCCCCGGCCTTTTGCCGGCTGTTTTCCGGAATGAAATTCAGAATCCTGCGTCCTGGTTACACTTCACAGGCCAGCCTCCGACCTTCTGCAGGGAGTTCTGTGGGCACAACTGAAAACCATAGGCAGCCGACTGAGCTTTGCGAGTTGCTGCAGCCATGGAAGCGACCACGCTTCTATAGGAGCTGGGAAT
>CAJOKX010000055.1 GCA_905235415.1 uncultured Lachnospiraceae bacterium | reverse complement strand
ATAGATCTTTCCGCTCTTACGGGCAAGGTCCAGGCACTCTTTGCTGCCGCAGAGCACAATATCATATCCGTTGGACAGGAGTCTTCTGAGGATCCCTGCACTGCGGATCCCGGCCAGAAAGGATCCCCCCCTCTTTTGAAGGGGGGCTATTTCGATCCGCAGACCCTTTTCCCTCATCTCCCGGACACATTGCCCGGCCACTCGCTGCGTCTTCTTATCAGAGGGCATCTCCGGGCACGTCACGAGCGTAACCGCATACCCCTGCTTCTGCAGCCGGTCTGCGGCATGCAGCACCTGCGCATCCGCTTCCGGATACAGCAGCAGCGCTTTCCTGACATACTCCTCTGCGATGGTTTCGGCGAATTCGCGTCCCGGACAGATGATGTTTCCGCAGGCCCTGCGGACAATATGTTCTATCTCCCGTATCAGAACCTTTGCCTTCTGTTTGGGGCCGATCACATGCACAAAGGCATATCCCGCATTGATTCCCAGCAGCCTCCATCCACAGAAGTTCCTCCATTTGCAGGAGTCCATAAATGCTTCGATCAGATTATGCCGGATGTACTTCTGAAGCTCCGGATCTCGCGTATTCTCCGCAGCCTCCATGCCATGTACGAGTACGCCTGCACTGTCATGGATGTTCCGCCATCTGCAGGAGGATCCCGTAATACTGTCCCCGCGCGCAACACAGTGGTACATCACGCTTCTGGTGGACACGATCCTGTCTGCACACAGAAGCATCCTGAAAATGAGATCCAGATCTTCATACAGCCAGCCCTTGCGGTAAAACAGTCCGTTCTCCAGCAAAAACGCTCTGCGGTACATCCAGCTCCATGCCATGCTCTCAATGTTGCGGTTCTGAATGGAGCGGATAATATAGCTCTTCGGATCCAGGACCTCCCCGTCCGCAAACCAGTCCTTTTCGACCAGACGCACGGATCCGTCCGCCTCATGGCAATAATAACTCCCGCAAATCAGATCCGGGGAGGCGTCTGTGTACCGGATCAGGTTTTCACACGCAGTGCGCTCCATATAGTCATCCGAATCCACATAGAGGATATACTCCCCCCTCGCCGCGCGAAGGCCCGCATTCCTCGCATCGGAAAGCCCGCCGTTCTCCTTGTGAATCACGCGGATCCTTTCATCGCTGCGCGCATAGGCGTCGCACAGAACCGGGCTTGCGTCCGTACTCCCGTCATCGACCAGGATGATCTCGATACGGTCACAGGTCTGTCCGCATGCGCTCTGCACGCACCGGTCCAGATACGGCGCTGTATTATATACAGGGATAATAATACTGACCACCGGATGTGCCACGTCTTATCTCCTTTCCGTCTCCCATCTTCCTTATAAGACATCCATCTCTGTCAGCCCTTTTTCCGCATACACCTTTCCGCTGCGGTACGCCATGCGCCTCAATTCTTCGCTGCCGCAGAGCACTATCTCATATCCGTTGGACAGGTGTCTTCTGAGGATCCCTGCGCTGCGGATCCCGGAAAGGAAGGATCCCCCGCTCTTTTGAAGGGGGGCTTTTTCGATCCGTACGCCCTTTTCCCTCATCTCCCGGACATATTGCCCGGCAGAGCGCTGCGCCTTCTGATCAGAGGGCGTCTCCGGGCACGTCACGAGCGTAACCGCATAGCCCTGCTTCTGCAGCCGGTCTGTGACATGCAGGACATGCGCATCAGCCGCCGGATACACACACAGCGCTTTTTTCTGATAATCCGCGGCCACTGTTTCCGCAAACTCCCGTCCCACACGGAAGGATCTTCCGCGCAGCGTGCGGAAGGCATATTTCAGATCTCTGCAGAGTATCGTGACCTTCGTCTTCTTCCCTTTTACATGGAAGACCGCAGACCATACATTCATGCCCAGGCAGTTCCATCCGTACAGGTCTTTCCATTCCCACACACCCAGATAGGACGTGATGATATTATGATAGATATACTTCCGAAGCTCAGGATCCTCCGTTTTCTCAGCGATTTCTTTGTTGTGCACAAGAACGCCGATGCTGTCATGAATGCTCTTCCAGCTGCTGTGCTGCGTTACGATACTTCCCTCCCGCCTGACATAGTGATAAATCGGAGCGCGGATGACCGTGATGCTTTTCGCACTTGTCAGCATCCTGAACATGAGGTCCTGATCCTCATACAGCCAGCCCTTGCGGTAAAACAGGCTGTTTTCCAGCAAAAACGCCCTGCGGTACATATACATCCACGCCATGCACTCAATATAGCGTTTCTGCATGCATCGGATGATATAGTCCTTCGGACTCACGACCTCACCGTCCGCAAAGAAGTCCTTTTCGGCCAGATGCTCGGAGCCGTCCAGATCATGATAATAATAATTACCGGCAACCAGATCCGGGCTGTCTTCTGTAACCTTTGCAAAGGACTCGCAGGCGGAAGTCTCCATGTAATCATCCGAATCCACATAGAGGATATACTCCCCCTTCGCCGCTCGAAGGCCTGCGCTTCTTGCCGCGGAAGCTCCGCCGTTTGGCTGATGGATCACACGCACCCGCGCATCACGCTGTGCATATGCATCGCACAGAGCAGGGCTCTGATCCGTGCTTCCGTCATCGACCACGATGATCTCGATATGACTGTACGTCTGAGCGCAGACACTCTGCAGACACCTGTCGAGCAAAGGAGCCGTATTGTATACAGGAATGATAATACTGATAAGCGGTTGTGTCACAACACTCTCTTCCTTTCACACTATTCCGCCGCAAGCTCATTCAACAGATCCAGAAGCTTCCTCGCACTCTCTTCCCAGCTGTATTTGTTCAAAATCTTCTCATTGCTCTGTTTCTGTGCATCCATGATCCTCTCCAGATTGATTCCATCATACTGTTTCGGATCAAAGTACCATACGGAATCCTCAAATATTTCCCGAAAGACAGGCAGGTCAGAGACCATGCAGCTGGCTCCGGCGCTCATCGCTTCCAGCGGAGGAATGCCGAATCCTTCAATCAGGGACGGCTGAATGAACGCTTTGCAGTGCTTCATCAGGCTCCTGACCTCACCGTCCGTCAGATAGCCGGTAAAGATCAGATTGCCGGAATCCTCTTTCCCATCCTCCCTGCCTTCGCCACTGCCCAGCCCGGTCAGGACAAAGGTGCACTCCGGGTTATCCCGGGCAGCACACTGAATCCACTTCTGGTTCTTGTGCGGTACACTGGTTCCCAGAGAAAAGAAGAACTCCCCGCTCCTGAGGCCGAACCTCTCCAGGACACGGTCATCTTCCGTGATCTGCAGCGTATGCTGCCATGCATTCGGAATCACGCGGATCGGCGTATCCGAACCATAATGCTGCCGGATCTCCTCTTTCGCACTCTCACTGACGGTGACGAGCACGGAGGCTTTTCTGATCGCGCTTTTGATTCTCCGGACCCTCTTTCTGTTCACCGTTTCCGGGTATTCTTTTTCATACCACTCGGCGACGCAGTCGTGCATCGCAGTGACGCCGCACCTGAAATACGGATACAGAAGGAGCAAATCCACACACAGCGCGTTCTTTTTTCTGACGTATCTTCTGCAATACCAGTCCTTGTACAGATGGCTGTGCACATTGCTCCAGAAATTTCCGCTGAATCTCTGTTTTCTTCCGACCTTTACAACCCGGATGTGCTGAAATGGATACCGGTCATCCTCATCGCAGGGGATCAGCAGCTCCACTTCCCCATCTTGCACCATCTGGTCCATCGCCTTGAGGATCTCCCGGGTATACCTGTGAATTCCCGTTGTTTTCTCATTATTCAGCTCATGACTTATAAAACAAATGGTCTTTTTCCCGCTCATCTTGTTCCCTCAGCAGTGTACGCTTTTGACAAAGACTCATTTTAAAGGTTCGTCCAGCGTGGCCAGAAGACGTTTGTCCGGCGCTCTCCATTTCCCCGTCATCCGGTTTATGACGGACTGGAGCTCGAAACGGATCACGCCCAGCTTTCCTCTGAATCCGATCCTTTGATGCAGGCAAAACAGAACTCCCATTCCGCGAATCCACCATCCGGACAGTTTCAGTTCCCTGCAGTTCCAAAAATAAGTGCAGATCAGTTCGTTGTACAGCCAGCGCTGCCATTCTCTGTCTTTCATGTCATCGAACACCTGTTTCCACCGCGACAGAGCGCCGACCGAATCGTGGATTCTCTTTTCGGACACGGGCGCATTTGTAATAGACTGAGCCCTCCATACATAGTTATATGCAGGATACTGGAGCACAACCACGCGAAACTCTTTCGTAAACAGGCGCGGGAGCATGTCCCAGTCTTCATGAATCCATCCGACTCTGAAGTACAGGTTGTTCCCGGTCATAAACTCCCTCCGGTACACATTCGAGAAGGATGTGGCATAAAAACATCTGTTTTGGATCGCGCGGATGACATAGTCTCTCGAACTGACTTCTTCCCCATCCTGAAACCCGGTGGGAGGAGCGACCCGGTCCTGTTCCCCTTCCCAGTTGCGGATGGAAGCGGCAATCAGATCGGCGCCCGCACGGACCCCTCTCATATACTGGGTGCACGCATCCGGACCCAGATAGTCATCCGAATCTACAAAGACGAGATACTCTCCGGAAGCCACTGACATGCCGGCGTTCCTGGCGTCCGACAGGCCGCCGTTTTTCTTGTGAATGACCTGTATGCGCGGATCCGCTTCTGCATACGCGTCGCACATGGACGGACTAAGATCCGTACTTCCGTCGTCGACCAGCAGGATCTCGATATCACGAAAGGTCTGGTTGATGAGGCTTTGTACACATGTATCCAGAAACTTTTCGCTGTTATAGACCGGTACTATGATACTGAACTGCGGCATTGTGGCTTTTCCTTTCCGTGATCTGGTCAAAATGGATTAAAATACGCTGCCTGTCTTCTCCTGCCCGGGGGCTGCGAGATGCTCAAAAGCATCCCAATACCTCCCGGCGACCGAGGCAGGCGAGTATTCCTTCTGATAGGCTTCCTTTACTTTCTGAAGATCATAGGACACTCCATCCTTCAGGATCCTGAGCATGCTGTCCGCATACTCTTTGTCATCCATCGGATCGCTGACGTATTCGACAAGTCCCAGGGTTGTCTCATACAGACAGCTTTCCCTGGTGGTAAGAACCGGCGTTTGTGTCAGGGATGCCTCAATCGGGGTCCTGCCGAATCCCTCCAGAAGGGATGTGTTCACAAACAGCACCGCATGTCTGTAGAGCCAGGAAATCTGCGGCTTTGGGAGCGTATGGTACAGGTGAACCCTCTTTTCCAGATGGCGGCCGGCAATTTCCTGCAAGATCCGTTCGTAATAAGCGTCATTGATGCCGCCGCCGCACAGAACCAGGCCGCCGGGAAACTGATCCCGGATCCGGTCAAACGCCCGGATCAGCGTCAGCTGATTCTTGTGCTCCCGATACGCATTGACATTCAGAATAAATCCCGGCTCCACGCCTTCCACCTTCTCCTGGTGAATCGTCGGTTCTTCTACCGCACACGGGATCGCGGTGATCCTGTCGCCCGGAAGTGAGAACGTTTCCATGATGTCCCGTTTGACGTGCTCCGTCTGCGTGACAATGTGGTCCGCGGCCTGCGCTTCTTTCCTGAAGCTTTCCCGAAACTCGTTACGCTTATACGTTCTATCGCGGTACTCCGTCAGATCAATCAGCGTCTCCAGGAATTTGTGCTTTACATTTCCTCTCCACTGATTTACAAATGGATTCCATACCACGTCCACGTCGCAGGCATTGATCGTCCTGATGATATTGGCATCCATATTGAGCTTTGCATAGATATTCTTCCCGGTCACCCGGTTGAAAAGATCCCCCGGCTTATTGCCCGCACAGACAATCCTGACGCCGGGATATCTGGACCGGAAATGCTCTTCCGCCCACTGATAGGTAAAGAGTGTGATCTGCCCTGCGTGCCCGGTCTCGCACATCCCGTCCAGGATCTCCGTCATGTAGACGTAGATACTGTTGACGAAGCATTGGCTCTTCAGATCAGCATTCGTCAATAAGAGGGTTGTGTCAATCCCGACTTTGATACCGCTGTTTATGCTCATCCAGTCTCTCCTTTCGATCACTTCAGCATGGGTTGATTCATCTTGCCCAGCAGCTCCTTATCGGGAAACTTTCTCTTCCCGGTAAACCGTGCTGCGATCGAAGAAGCTTCAAACCGGAGAACCGTTCTCTTCGTAGATCTTCCGATCCCGCAGCGCAGACCGGAAAAGAAATTGACGCCCCTGATCCACCATCCTCCAAGCCCCAGCTGGTCACAGTTCCATATATAGGTATTGGTCAGAAGATGCCGGAAACACCGCTTCAATTCCGGATCTTCTATCTTCTCAAATGCCTTCTGCCACCGCATCAACGCCCCCACTGAATCATGAATCTTCTTCGGGGTGACCGGTGATGTCGTAATCGAATTCTCACGTTTCACATAATAATAAACAGGATGCCGGACGATCGCGATCCGGAAATCTTTCGTAAAAAGCCGCGGAATCAGATCCCAGTCTTCAAAGTTCCAGCCGGCCCTGAAGTACAGATGATTTTCCGTCAGGAATTCTCTCCTGTAAAGAAAGGAAAATACAACGGTGTAGAAACAGTCACTGCGGATCGCACGGATCGAATAGTCCCTTGCGCTGAGCACTTCCAGGTCCTCAAAGCAGGCGTGGTCGTTTGCATGCTCATCGGTCTCGGTTACAGTCACGAACGTGTACGTGATGACATCCGCGCCCTTCTCTATTGCCTTCATACACTCTTCGCAGGCGTCCGGACTCAGATAATCGTCGGCGTCCACAAAGAACGCATACTCTCCCACGGCACGCTTCAGACCGGCATTTCTCGCGTCTGAAAGACCTCCGTTTTTCTTATGGATCACCTGTATTCTCGGATCCTGTTTCTGATACGCGTCGCACATCGCAGGACAGTTGTCTTTGCCCCCGTCGTCAACCAGAATAATCTCTATGTCGCGCAGTGTCTGGTTCATGATACTCTGGACACACCGGTCCAGATACGCTTCCACCCCGTAAACCGGAACAATGACACTGATCTTCGGTTTCGAATTGCTGTCCTGATTCATCCTGACTGTCTCCTATCTTATGCTGCCCGGGGCCGGTCGTCCCTTCTGCCCGGGTCTGTGATTGACGGATTGCTTCAATTCTTCCTGTGCAGCAGTCTTCCCAGCAGTTCCTTTGCATCCCTGTATTCCGGCATCCTCCGGTAAAACAGCCACAGGATCACATTGCCAAGAGCGGTGACCACAAGCACCCTGCACAAAAGCAGCATCACTGCCTTCAGGTTTCTTCCTTCCACCATCGGGAACAGCTTCCCGCTCATCCAGCACACTGCACACGCCAATATGATGACTGCCATATAGTAAATGCGCTTCTTCATGAACTCAAAGCGGCTTTCCTGCGTAAATACATTTTTAAAAAGAATGCTGTCTCCCCACGCAGAATCAAAAAAGACCTGGTAGAGGATCGTCGCGACCAGAACGCCCGGCATCCCCATGCATTTCACAAGGACAATGTCCATGACGAGGTTAAACACGCCGGCAAAGACCGCCCTCCTTCGGTCCTCCCACCACAGTCCTGCGGCATTGCGGTAATGAAAACAGACATCGTTCATCTTCAGGGCCATGTAATACAGTCCGAACCAGATCAGCATATAGTCCGGAAGAAGCATGTCCTTTCCCAGCCAGAACTGAATGAACGGCTGATACAGACAGACCATGCAGGCGACAACCCATCCGTTCAGCCACATATACAGCAGCTGATAGATATTCATGTCCCGGTAGTTTTTCTCTTTGGAGTCCGTCACCAGAGCATGCCCGATTCCCGGTGTGATGCTTCCTCCGATCATTCCGATAAACACAGTTAGGTTGGAAGAGATGATCTGATAATTCTGGAACTTCGCCAGAATGGTCAGGCCGAGAAAAGCGGAAATGATAATCGTGTCAAGGTCATACGTCAGTTTTACGCTGATTTTACTGATCAGAAGCCCTGCGGTTTCTTTTGTAAGATTCTTCTTCTCCGCCTGTGTGATATCTCCCCTGCATACGTACTGCGGGAATTTCTTTCTGGACAGATACAAAACCAGCAGATTCCTGAGCAGGGTCACAACCGGAAATACGATACAGTACAGGTAATAATTCCTGGTGGCAAGCAATACGGCAATCCGCAGTACGTCATACAGAACCCGCGTTCCCAGGTCAATATAGTTCAGGATATCCACACGCTGGGAAGCTGTAAAGAGCGACTCCCGGTACGCAAAAAAGAGATACCCCATCACACTGTCCGCCAGCATGATCAGATAGACCACTGTCAGATGCAGACCGTCCGGTACCTCCCCGTAGATCAGATGGGGCAGAAAGGGAATCACACATAATCCGGCTGCAAGGATGATGAGCCCGACAATGCGGTAGATGTTCCGGTACACCCTGAGCAGGGCGCAGACTTTTTCCGTATCATTCTCCGCCATGGGCTTGTACATCATATAGACGATGGCAGCCCCAAACCCCAGGTCGGCAAGATTCAAAAAGGAGAAGATGGATGTAAACAGGCCTGTCAGGCCCATATACTCTACCCCGACCGTATACAGAAGAACAGCACGCAGCACGAAAGGGAGCAGCAGATTGATTATTCTGTATAACATAGAGCTCGCAAGATTGCGCCTCGCATTATCAAGCTTCGAATCTGCCACTTTTTCCTCCTCTAAATCACGGACATCCTTCTGCAATATCTGAAGTGTATCACATTTTCTCCGGAATGCATATCTGCACGGTTTATTCAACGTCGGCAATCAGGTGGGCGGAAATGAGTACCAGCGCATTTTCCTCATCATTTCAAGAACGAAAAAAGGAGGGGCTGCAGAGCCCCTCCCGGAATTCATAAGGTCCGGATTATTCGTCGTCCGGATCGACGTCGATGATGACCTTCATCGTGCTTTCTCTGTTCGCATCGATGTATTCGTATGCCTTCAGGAAGTCCGTGAACGGGAATCTTCCCGTCATCAGAGGCTTCAGCTGTACCTTCCCCTCCCGGACAAACCGGATCGCATCCAGATAATCCTCATGTCTGTACATCATAGAGGTATTGAGATCGAGCTCCGAATCATTGAGCTTTGCAAGATCCACGCTGGCTCTCTTGCCGAAGACCGCGACCAGGATGATGGTGCTTCCCTTCCTGGCATTCTGAATCGCCTGATCCATGGTGATGTCAGACCCTGCGCACTCGTAGGCGACATCCGCCTTGTCCGGGCCGTACGCCTTCAGCAGCGCTTCGGTATAGTCCTCTTTGGCAGTATTGACGGTATAATCCGCGCCGAGGCTCTTTGCAAGCTCCAGACGCTTGTCGGAGATATCCGTCGCCAGGATCTGTGCCGCGCCCAGCGCTTTCAGGGACTGGATCAGCAGGATGCCGATCGGGCCGCATCCGAATACAACCACTTTCGCCCCCTTCAGTTCCGGGAACCGTTTTGCGGCGTGGACCGTAACGGCGAGCGGTTCGATCATAGCGCCTTCCGAATAGGTCATCTCCTCAGGGATCGGCGTGACTTTGGACGAATCAACGGCAAAATACTCGCTCCCCGTCCCTGTCGTCTGGAACCCCATGACCTTGAGTTTCTCGCACAGGTTGTACTTTCCGTGCAGACACGGATAGCACCTTCCGCAGACCACCTGCGGTTCGATGACGACCTTCTGTCCCACTTCGAGGTCTTTGACATATTCCCCGACTTCGACGATCTGTCCGGACACCTCGTGGCCCTGTGTCACCGGATAAGACGTGTAGGGATGCGTTCCGTGATACACATGGATATCACTCCCGCACACGCCGATCTTCTTGATCTTGACAAGTACCTGGTCCGGGCCGGGTTTCGGAACGGGAACCTCCCTGAACATAATCTTCCCCGGTTCAGTCATCACTTCCTGCAGCATCGTATCCTTCATCATGTTTCCTCCTGTCAGTCTGTATAGTCTGCAGAAGCGCTGTGCACCAGGCACAGCGCTGTATTGCAATTCCTGTTTACCATTTTACTGCATCGATCGCGGACGTTTCGACCGGAAGTCCCGCAATATAATGCTGTGTAAAGGTCTCGAATCCTTCCACGTCCGCAGGATCCGGATCGATCTTGCTGCCGGCGAGCCTGGCGAAGATCCGTCCGTCCAGATACTCCTCCAGCTTTCCGTCTCTGTATCCGTCCGCCATGTAAGCCGCAAGAAGGGCGATCCCCCATGCGCCGCCTTCGGAGGCAGTATCCATGACCGTCACCGGGGCGTTCACGGCCGCCGCCAGATACCGCTGCGCGACGCCCGGCGTCTTGAACAGTCCTCCGTGTCCCATGATCCTGTCGAGCCTGACGCCTTCTTCCTTGAGCAGGATATCCATCCCGAGTTTGACTGCGCCCAGTGAAGTATAGAGATTGACCTTCATGAAATTCGCAAGATTGAACTTGCTGTTCGGCATCCGCACAAACAGCGGCCGCCCTTCATTGATGAAGGTGATGTTCTCTCCGGAATAGTACCCGTACGCGAGCAGTCCGCCGCAGTCCGGATCCCCCTGCAGAGAATGGGTATACAGCTTTCCGAACAGTTCGCCTGTGTCAGCCTCGATTCCCATCAGTTTGCAGAACTCTCCGAAGATGCCGACCCATGCGTTCAGGTCGGTTGTTCCGTTGTTGGCGTGGGACATCGCGACCGGGAATCCGGACGGCGTCGTCACCATGTCAATCTCTCTGTGGAGCTTCCCGAGCTGCTTTTCCAGAACCACCATCGCAAATGTGCTGGTCCCGGCGGAGAGATTGCCGGTCCTGGGTGCAACGGAATTCGTCGCCACCATGCCGGTTCCGGCATCGCCCTCGGGCGGGCACATCGGAATTCCTGCCTGCAGGTTTCCGGTTTCATCCATCAGCGCGGCGCCTTCCGCACTCAGAACTCCCGCGTCATCCCCGGCTGAGAGGACTGCAGGGAACACATCCCGCATTTTCAGGCTCACGCCCTCCTCTGCCAGCAGGGCGTCAAACTTCTGAACCATCTCTTCATTGTAGTCCAGCGTGTCTGAGTCGATCGGGAATATGCCCGCCGCATCGCCGATTCCGATCACCTTTTTCCCGGTCAGCTTGTAATGGATGTAAGCGGCCAGTGTGAATACGGAAGCAATGTTCTGTACATGCGCTTCTTTGTCCAGGATCCTCTGGTACAGATGCGCGCAGGACCAGCGCAGCGGGATGTTGTAGTCAAACAGCTCTGTCAGCGCATCGGCTGCCTGTGTGGTATTGGTGTTCCTCCAGGTCTGGAACGGAGCCAGCTGCTGATCGTCGGCGTCAAGGGCGATATACCCATGCATCATGGCGCTGATTCCGATCGCCCCGAAGGTTGTCGGCGTCACGCCGTATTTTGCTTCAACGTCTTTGCGAAGATCGGAGTAGCAGGCGGCAAGCCCCTTGTCCACATCTTTGAGATCGTATGTCCAGATCCCGTCAATCAGGGAGTTCTCCCACTCATACCCGCCGGTTGCAAGAACGTTTCCGTCGTAGTCGATCAGAACGCCTTTGATGCGGGTGGATCCGAACTCGATGCCCAGTGCAGTTTTGCCAGTTTTAATCAATTCGGAATTATTCATGATTCACTCCTTCTGTAATTGTGAAAGCGTCTGCTTCCCTTTTACATTAAGCGAATTGCAATGTCTGTGCAAGCATTTGCAGCAGATCAGGTTGCCTGTCTTTTCTTGGAAATGCAGTCGATGCCGACGGCAACTGCCAGGACCAGGCCCTTGACGACCATCTGCGTATACTCACTGACATCCATCAGGATCATGCCGTTGGTCAGGCATCCGATGATCATAACGCCGGCCACAACGCCGGAGATACGGCCGACGCCGCCGTTGACGGACACGCCGCCCAGGACAACGCAGGTGATAACATCGAATTCAAGTCCTTTACCAACCGTACTCTGTGCGGAATTGGAACGGGAAAGAAGCACGATGCCTGCAAGGCCGGCAAACAGTCCGGACAGTGCGTAGATCAGGTATTTCATTCTGTTCACGCGGATTCCGGAAAGCTCTGAAGCCTCTTCATTTCCGCCGATTGCGTAGAAGTAACGGCCGAAGAACGTCTTGTTGAGGATAAAGCTTCCGATTGCGAAGCATACGATCATGATGATCGTACATACCGGAACCATTCCAAGGGAGGAACGGCCGAACAGTGCGAATCCTTCCGGAAGTCCGGAGATCGGACGGCCGCCGGAGATCAGGTAGGCCACGCCTTCAAAAATCGTCTGTGAAGCGAAGGTCGCAATCAGAGCCGGGATCCCGATCGTAGCAACCATGAAACCGTTCAGAACGCCGATCAGCGTGGACATTACCAGCGATACAAGGATCGCGAGCCACATATTCATGCCCATGTTCACCATGAGGTACGCACAGACGACGTTGACAATGGTGATGATGGAACCGATCGAAAGGTCGATCCCCGCGATCAGGATTACGAATGTCATACCGATGGATGCAATTCCGTAATAGGATACCTGACGGGATATGTTGATGATGTTGTTGGTCCGGATAAAAGCACCGTTACTTGCGACGGCGAATATGATCACTTCCAGGATGAATACCAGCCAGATCGCATTGGACTTGAACAGATTTTTCGTCTTCATACTTATGAAACCTCCTTTTTATCCGCAATAGCAGATGCATACGCCATGATCGTGTCTGCATTGAACTCATCTTTCTGGAGTTCACCGGTCATCTCTCCTTCTGCGAGCACGATGATCCTGTCAGACATTCCGATCAACTCTTCCATTTCTGAGGAGATCATAAGTACTGCGCGCCCCTCTTCAACAAGCGTGTTGATCAGCTTATAGATCTCATATTTCGCGCCTACATCGATTCCACGGGTCGGCTCATCAAATATGATCAGCTGCGACTGCGCTGCCAGCCACTTTCCGAGGATTACCTTCTGCTGGTTGCCTCCGGACAGATTCTTGACCAGCTGATAGGTGCCCGGGCATTTGATCTGCAGTTCTTCACGGTACTTCTCCGCGGTCTTCTTTTCCGTTCTGGAATTGATGACGCCTGCGCTCGAGATCCTCTCATAGATCGGCATATTGATATTGTTCTTAATGGAATTGGTGAGAAGCGCCCCATGGCGTTTCCTGTCTTCCGGAACCAGTGCGATGCCCAGATCAATCGCCTCTCTGGGAGAAGACGGATTGATCTCCTTTCCATTGAGAAAGATCTTCCCGGATTCTTTCTTCTTCGCCCCGAAGATCACTTCCGCAAGCTCCGTCCTGCCGGCGCCGACCAGGCCGCCGAGTCCGAGGACCTCTCCGGCGTGAATCTTCAGGTTCATATTTTTATCGCCGTTGCCGCATACATCCTGCAGCTCCAGGACAACCTTGCTCTCATCCACGCAGGGCTTTCTCTCCGGATACTTCTGCGTCATCTCACGTCCGACCATGAGCTTGATCAGTTCATCGACGGTTGCCTCGGGCGTGATCAGCGTTGTCACATACTCGCCGTCCCGGATTACCTCGATCCGGTCGCTGAGGCGGAAGATCTCTTCCAGTCTGTGTGAAATATAGATGATGGAGACGCCCTGTTTTCTGAGCAGCTCCACGACCTTGAACATGTTTTCAACTTCGTTGGTCGTAAGAGGCGCGCTGGGCTCGTCCATGATCAGGACCTTTGCGTTCTGCTGAATGGCCTTCGCGATCTCAATCATCTGCTGGTATCCTACCGTCAGATTCTTGACCAGCTCTGAAGGATCGATCCTGATCTGCAGCTGGTCAAACGCTTTTTTGGCCTCTGCCTCCATCGCCTTCCGGTCGATGGTAATCCCCTTACGGATCGGGCGGCCCAGGAAAAGATTCTCTGCCGCAGACAGTTCTCCGACGTTGTTGAATTCCTGGTAAATGATTGCAATTCCATTTTCCGCAGCCAGCTGCGGCGTCATCCGGTCAAATTCTTTCCCGTTGATTTTGATCTTTCCGGACGTGGGAATGACCGCACCCGAGCAGCACTTAATCAGAGTGGATTTCCCGGCTCCGTTCTCCCCGATCAGGCCCAGGACTTCACCCGGCCGAAGCTGCAGCGTTACGTCCTTTAAAGCGACCACGCCGGGATATTCTTTGCGGATGTGTTCCAGCTCAAGAACATACTCTTCGCTCATATTTACCTCCCTTTTTATGAAGGGTGTGTCCCCTTCATATTGTTCCTATATGAAGGGGACACAATGATTCCTGCTCCAGTTACGTGGCAGCTTTTATTACTTCATGCCTGCGGAGATTTCTTCCACGTTTTCGTTCGTGATCGGAGCCACGCCGCGGAATACGTTCTGTGCTTCCAGATCATCATTCAGGATCAGAGCGAACATGGATGCGCATGCATTTGCGGTATCTTCGTCAGAACCCTCGAATCCGATGATGCCCTTTGCCGGATAGCTGTCGCTTCCGAGCTGCTCCAGCTGCTGCTTGGTAACGTCTGTCGTGAACACGCCCATGTCTTCCGGAATCTTTCCGCCGGTATAGATGTTCAGAGCTTCGTCCGCACCGATCATGGCACCTGCGCCGATTCCTGCGACAACCTTGCAGTCCGGATGTGCGATCAGGATGGTTTCCATAGCGGTCTGTGCAGAGTTGGCGTCGATAGCAGCCTGGTTCGCAACGACTTCATACTTGCCGTCTGCAACGTTTGCCATTCCTTCCAGGATACCTTCTTCTCTCTCTTTCAGGATCTTCGTCTGCGGATAACCGATAACGGTAACCTCTGCCTTGTTGTCCTCGTCATAATACTCATTGATGAATTCACCGGTCAGTTCGCCGATCGCGATGCCCAGATCCGTGTTGTTGAGGATCCAGTTGCCGTCCGTGTTGGTCATCGGGTCATCCCAGCACATCACCTTGCATCCAGCGTCGCGTGCTTCCTGCGCAACATCTTCCACAGCCGCCGCATCAGACGGATGGATCATGATCAGGTCGCAGCCTGAAGAAATGAAATTCTCTACCTGGCCGATCTGGGTGGCTGAGCTGTCATCGCAGGCAACGATCGTGGTGTTGGCGCCTGCTGCATCCAGCTGCTCCTGAAGAGCGGTCATAACGCCTGCCCAGTATGCATTCTCAAGAGACTGGATCGTAATGCCGATCTTCTTTCCGTCAAGGACGGAGAGATCTGCCTTCTCATAGAATTCGGGGCTTGCCTGAACGCCATCCGTAGCAGCGGTATCTTCTGCCATCGCAGCGCCTCCGAGAATTCCAAGTGCCATCAGTCCGGTACACAGAATAGCGGTTAACTTCTTCATCATGGTTGAATCTCCTTTCATTCCTTTGATTGTTTTTTTGATTCAATTCATTTCGTTTATTGAGTATCTTTCAGCAGGAACGCCCTCCTGCTGTACATTCACTCTGCTCTTCGCGCAGAGAGTACGTTCAATGTGCAGGGGCCGGATCAGAAGCAGGTAAATGCTCCGTCTACGATGAAGTCAGATCCGGTGGTGAAGGAACTGGTGTCGCCCGCAAGGTATACGCAGATGGATTCCAGTTCTTCCGGCTTGCCCAGGCGGCCCATCGGAGCCATCGCATTCCACTGCTCAATCAGCGGGATCAGTGTCTTGGACTGCAGAACCAGGTCTGTTCCGATGTATCCCGGGCTGATCGAGTTCACACGCACGCCCTTCTTGGCCCACTCGATTGCCAGCGATTTGGTGAGCTGGATCACGCCTGCCTTCGATGCGTTGTACGCACACTGCGGCTGCGGGACATTCACGATATGGGCGGACATGGAAGCCGTATTGATAATCGATCCGCCGCCGTGTGCAAGCATGTACTTTCCTGCTGCCAGATCTGTAAGGAAGATGCCGTTCAGGTTAATGTTGATGACCTTCAGCCACTGTTCATAGGTCATCTCTTCTGCCGGTGCGTTGATGCAGATGCCTGCGTTGTTATGCGCGAAGTCCAGGCCGCCGAGTTCATCTACAACCTGCTGTACCATCGCGTCGACCTGCGCAGGATCCGTGCAGTCGCACTTGATGGCAATGGTCTTTCTTCCTGTCTTTTCCGCGATCTCTGCAGCAGTCTTCACTGCCTCATCGTAGTCAAGATCGACGATCGCCACATCCGCGCCGGCTTCCGCGAAGCCTGTTGCGGTGCACTTGCCGATGCCACGCGCCGCGCCTGTGACAAATCCCTTCTTGCCGTCCAGTCTCATACTCTCGATAATTCCCATAGCCTCTCCTTTCCTGTAAATGAATCCTGTTTGCTCACCGTCTGTATCTGACGGATTTCTGTTCCGATGTCTTCCTTGTGTGGGTGTTTCTGATTTAGTATCCTGTTTTGCAAAACCATTATGTATATCACATTTACAAAATAGCGAATCGGGTTGTTTCTGTCAATCTGTAATAACCACCAAATCTCGACGTCTATTATTATGCAAATTGTTGAATCAAGCGCCTCTCCTGCCGACGGGCGCACAAAAAAGGTTACAGTTCACAGGCCAGCCAACTCTGCTTTGAGTTTGTGGGCACACTGAAAACACGTTGCCTGCCTTCGCTTTGCATCGGTTGCATTGCAGCCATTCCCAGCTCCTATAGAAGCGTGGTCGCTTCTCCACTCCGTTCCGGTCGGTGCTGGACGAACGTCCAC
>CAJOKX010000054.1 GCA_905235415.1 uncultured Lachnospiraceae bacterium | reverse complement strand
TGGAGAAGCGACCACGCTTCTATAGGAGCTGGGAGTGGCTGCAATGCAACCGATGCAAAGCGCGGGTAGGCAACGTGTTTTCAGTGTGCCCACAAACTCCAAGCAGAGTCGGCAGGCCTATGAACTGTAACACCGTTTCCGCGCCGGTTTCTTGACAGAATAAATAGGCGGGCATAAAATGAAAAACGTTGCCGCATGGTGCGGCGAGATGAACACTTTTGCTGGAGGAAAATGACATGGCTATATCCTATAACCATCGCGCAATTGAAGAAAAATGGCGCCGTGAGTGGGAGGAACATCCGATCAATATCGAAGGGGACAGAGAGAAGTATTACTGCCTCGACATGTTCCCGTATCCGTCCGGAAACGGACTTCATGTCGGTCACTGGAGAGGTTATGTCATCTCCGATGCCTGGAGCCGCTATAAGATGATGCAGGGCTATTATGTGATCCATCCGATGGGATGGGACGCATTCGGACTGCCTGCAGAGAACTATGCGATCAAGACCGGTCAGCATCCCAGGATCTCCACCGAATCGAACATTAAGAATATCAAGAAGCAGATCCAGCAGATTGCAGCGGTCTATGACTGGGACCGCGAGGTCGACACCACGGATCCTGCATTTTACAAGTGGACACAGTGGATCTTTGTGCAGATGTTCAAGAAGGGGCTTGCCTACGAGAAGGAGTTCCCGCTGAACTGGTGCCCGAGCTGCAAAGCCGTCCTTGCCAATGAAGAGGTCGTGAACGGCTGCTGCGAGCGCTGCGGTTCACCTGTCACCAAGAAGAACCTGCGTCAGTGGATGCTGAAGATTACCGCATACGCTGACAGGCTGCTCGAAGGCCTGGACCGTCTGGAATGGCCGGAGAAGGTCAAGAAGATGCAGACCGACTGGATCGGCAAGAGTTACGGCGCCGAGGTTGATTTCCCGGTAGACGGAAGGGACGAGAAGATTACGGTCTACACTACAAGGCCCGATACGCTCTACGGCGCGACCTTCATGGTCCTCAGCCCGGAGCATCCGCTCACTGCAAGCCTTGCGACACAGGACAGAAAGGCAGAAGTGGAGCAGTATATTGCAGACGCGGCCAATAAGTCCAACGTCGACCGCATGTCGGTTTCCGACAAGGACAAGACCGGCGTGTTTACCGGTTCCTACTGTATCAATCCGCTTAACGGAGAGAAGATCCCGATCTGGACGTCCGATTACGTCCTGGCGGATTACGGAACCGGCGCCATCATGTGCGTACCGGCGCATGATGACCGTGACTTCGCGTTCGCCAGGAAGTTTGATCTTCCGATCGTCCAGGTCATTTCCCAGGACGGCAAAGAGATCGAGAATATGACAGAGGCTGCGACCGCAGTCAGCGGCGTCCTGATCAATTCCGGCGACTGGACCGGAAGGGACTGCGCGGAGATGAAGAAAGAAGCCCCGCATATTGTAGAGAAGATGGGCATCGGACGCGCGACTGTCAACTACAAGCTGCGTGACTGGGTCTTCTCGAGACAGCGCTACTGGGGCGAGCCGATCCCGATCATCCACTGCCCGAACTGCGGCAATGTGCCGGTTCCGGAAAAGGATCTGCCGGTGCTGCTTCCGGATGTAGAGAGCTATGAGCCGACCGATACCGGTGAGTCGCCGCTTGCGCATATGGACGACTGGGTGAACTGCACCTGCCCGCAGTGCGGCGCGGCTGCGAAGAGAGAGACCAACACCATGCCTCAGTGGGCAGGGTCTTCCTGGTACTTCCTGCGCTATGTGGATCCGCACAATGACAAAGAACTGGTCTCCAAGGAGAAGGCCGACAAGTATCTGCCTGTCGATATGTATATCGGCGGCGTGGAGCATGCCGTCCTGCACCTGCTCTACTCCAGATTCTGGACAAAGTTCCTTTATGATATCGGCGTGATCGATTTCGACGAGCCGTTCACGAAGCTGTTCAACCAGGGAATGATTACCGGAAAGAACGGCATTAAGATGTCCAAGTCCAAGGGCAATGTCATCAGCCCGGACGACCTGGTCGAGAACTATGGCTGCGACAGCCTGCGTATGTATGAGCTGTTCGTGGGCCCGCCCGAACTGGACGCGGAATGGGACGACAGAGGCATCGACGGCGTATACCGTTTCCTGAACAGATTCTATAACCTCGTGATGGAGAACAAGGACAAGACCGACTTTGTTCCTTCCCGTGAGATGGTACGCGTGCACAACCAGATGGTTGCGACGATCAGCCAGAGGTTTGAGAACTTCAGCCTGAACACGGTTGTGTCCGGATTCATGGAATATACCAATAATCTCACAAAACTCTCCCAGCAGGAGGGCGGCGTGGATCATGCGACCCTGGAGGACGCAGTCAAGATGCTCGCCCCGTTTGCACCGCACATCGGAGAGGAACTGTGGAGAGAACTCGGACATGAGGATTCCGTCTTCCATCAGACCTGGCCGACCTTTGATGAAGAAGCCATGAAGGAAGATGAGATCGAGTATCCTGTCCAGATGATGGGCAAGACGAGAGCAGTCATCAAGCTTCCGGCGGACATTTCAAAGGAAGAGGCGCTTGCAAAGGCAAAGGAAGCGCTCGGAAGCAAGCTGGAAGGAAAGACGATCGTGAAAGAGATCTTTGTTCCGAAGAAGATCATCAACATCGTCGCGAAATAAAAGGCCCGGCCTCCCGATCGGGAAGCGCTCTGGCCTGTCAGAGTAAACAAATGGCTGCCGCATGCGGATATGCGGCAGCTATTTTTTTGCGCCCGGAGGCGCACATTTTAAAGAAGATGGTTCCGGCGCACCTGGCGCGGCAAGAGGGCGGGGCGTTTTTGAATAACTAGTCGGCACATTCTCGTGACTACAGTCACGGGAGGTTCAGAACGGATCGTCAGATGAGGGTAAGCTGCGAGATGTCCGGCTTTGCGATCATGGAATAGTTGGTGTAGTATACGACAAACCCGGGCTTTGCCCCGTTCGGCTTTTTCACTTCCCTGCGCTGGACATAATCGATCTCCACCTTGTCCGCGTCCCGGCCGGCCGAGTAATAGGCGGCGGCAGAGGCGGCCAGCTCATAGATATGATCCGGCAGCTGTTCCTGGTCCCTGCGCTTGACGATCACATGGGAGCCGGGCATTTTTTTCGCGTGGAACCACCAGTCCGAGGTATTCGCGAACCGGAAGGTGAGCTCATCATTCTGCAGGTTATTCTTTCCCACATAGATGTCATATCCGTCCTGCGTTCTGTAGTGGTACGGCGCGGACTTCTCCGGGCGGGAGGCGCCCTTCTTTCCTCCCGGACCCTTTTTCCCGCCTGCTGCGTGCTTTTTGATATAGTCTGATGCGATCAGCTCTTCACGGATCTGGGTCAGGTCGGCTTCCGTCTGCGCCTGTTCCAGGAAGGTCTGGATGGAGGTCAGCTGATCCACGCACGCCTTCGTCTCGCCCGTCAGCTCGCTCAGCGCCTCAAACGTCCGCTTCTGTTTTTCATATTTCTCAAAATACCGTCTGGCGTTTTCGGAAGCAGACTTTTCCGGATCCAGCGGGATCCGGATCTCACGGTTCTCATCATAATAGTTCGGGACGATGACAAACGTCTCGCCCGGCTTCACATCATAGCCATAGGTGTGGAGCAGTTCGCCGTACACCCTGAACTTTTCCCTTTTCTGCGTATCGCTCAGCTGCTTCATCTGCAGGTCCAGCTTCCTGGATTCCCTCTCCAGGAGCGTGCTGACGATATGCCTGAGGTCCGCTGATTTCTGACGGATCCGGGAGGCTTCATTTCTCTGCGCATAGTATGTTTCGAGCAGGGCGCTGACGGAGGGGAAGGGGCGGCGCTCATAGTCGCGGTACATGGTCAGCTCCACGCTTGCAAACTCAACGGGGATGCCGGCCTCGTCATAGTAGATGGCGGGGGTAAAGCGTCCCGCTTTCACATCTTCCATCAGTTCTTTGAAGTTGCGGAGCAGATGCAGCTGCTCCGGCTCCGGAATCTCCCTTGCGCTCTGGGACGAATCGATGCTGGAGCGGAAGCACAGCTCCTCGGCGATGACAGGACTGATGCCGGTGCAGGTATTGTAGATCGCTTTCGCAAGCGGCATGGGCTTTTTGAAAAGAGTCTCCAGGAACGCCTGATCGTCCAGGGTGAGCGGATCGAGCTTCTCCTGCGTAACCGGGATGAAATACTCCCTTCCCGGGAGGACCTCCCTGACGGAGGAGGTCTGTGCGCCGATGTGTTTGATGGAGTCCAGGATCATGCCATCCTCATTGCAGAAGATGAGGTTGGAGTACTTGCCCATCAGTTCGAGGATCAGGTCTTTGCGGCAGAGATCCCCCATCTCGTCATAGTGCTCGATCTCAAAATGAATGATGCGTTCAAGGGACGGCTGCCACACACGCACGATTCTGCCGCTTCCGATATGCTTCCGAAGCAGCATGCAGAAGTTCGGGGCCGTCATCGGGCTGAGCTTATTGGTCTGTGTAAAATAGATCAGCGGAAGAGAGGCAGATGCGGACATCAGAAGACGCCGCTGGCCGTCCCTGGTGTGAATGGTCATCAGGATCTCGTCGGCTTCCGGCTGTGTGATCTTCTGGATTCTGGACCCTTCCAGCGTGCTGTTGAGGTCATATACAAGATTCGCAACGGTGATTCCGTCCAGTGCCATGGCTGTCTCCTTTCCGGGATGTTTCTTCCGTACACAGAACCTTATCACACCTGCCTGACGAATTCAACTCAGCCGGGGAGTCCCCCCGACTGAGTGTCGTTACCAGTTCACAGGCCAGCCTCCGACCTTCTGCAGGGAGTTTTGTGGGCACAACTGAAAACCATAGGCAGCCGACTAAGCTTTGCGAGTTGCTGCAGCCGCGAAAGCGACCACGCTTCTATAGGAGCTGGGAGTGGCTGCAATGCAACCGATGCAAAGCGCAGGTAGGCAACGTGTTTTCAGTGTGCCCACAAACTCTAGGCAGGGTTGGCTGGCCTGTGAACTGTCACTGAGTGTCTTAACTTACATTGACTTTAAAGGCCGGGCTGACATATAATGTAGTGCGTATCTTTATGTACAGGAAGGATTCATTTGCCATGATCAGAAGTATGACCGGCTTCGGCCGCGGAGAATATGCAGGAGACTCGCTGAAGTTCACGGTTGAGATCAAAAGCGTGAACCACCGGTACCTGGACACGAACGTCCGGATTCCGAAGGAATACGCCTTCATGGACACGTCCATCCGCTCCGAGGTGAAGCAGTACCTGGGACGCGGCAAGGTGGATATCTTTGTGACTTACCAGATTATCGGGGATGTCAATTACGGCCTTCAGTTTAATGAACATCTGGCGCAGGAATATGTGGACGCGTACGAATGTATGGCGAAGCGGTTCGGCCTGGAGAATGATCTGACCGTCTCCAAGCTCGGTGCCATGCCGGAGATCTTCCGCCTGAATGAAGACGACATGAATGAGGAAGAGGTCTGGTCGGTCCTGAAAGAGGCGCTGGACCAGGCGCTTGAGATGCTGGTTGCATCCAGGACGGCGGAAGGGGAGAATCTGAAGAAGGACCTGGCCGGGAAGCTGGACGCGCTGAAAACAGGCGTGGACCGGATCCAGGAGCGGTATCCGATGATTCTGGAAGCGTATGAAAACAGGCTCAAGGAAAAGATCGCAGATGTTCTCGGGGACAGGCAGATCGATGAGAGCCGGCTTGCGGCGGAGGTTGTCCTGTTTGCCGACAAGCTTGCGACGGATGAGGAAACCGTGCGTCTCAAGAGCCATATTGACGCCATGAAGAAGGAACTTGAGAAGGGCGGCGATGTCGGAAGAAAGCTGGATTTCATCGCACAGGAGATGAACCGGGAGGCGAATACGATCCTCTCGAAGGCAAACGATCTTGAGACCAGTGATATCGCCATCGACCTGAAGACCGGCATCGAGAAGATTCGCGAACAGGTGCAGAATATTGAATAATCAGTTTATCAATGTGGGATTCGGCAATCTTGTCAATTCCGACAAGATTATTTCGATTGTCAGCCCGGATGCGGCTCCCATCAAACGGCTGGTCCAGAGAGCGAAAGAGCAGGACCGCGTGGTGGACGCGACTGCGGGCCGCAAGACGAAGGCCGTGATCGTATGTGAAAAGGACCAGATCGTGCTGTCCAGCCTTTCGCCGGACACCATCGGAAAGCGGCTTGGGAATACGCCTTCCCTGCTGGGCTGAGAGGGCTTTATTCCGGCAGGAGGCTGCCGGTGAAAGGAGAGACTGTCTATGAAAACAAGAGGAAGTCTTATCGTCCTGTCCGGGTTTGCGGGTGTCGGAAAGGGAACGGTTCTGAAATCTTTGTTTGAAACCCATGACGGGTATGCCTATTCGGTCTCTGCAACCACCCGCCCGCCGCGCCCCGGAGAGGTGGACGGAACCCACTATTTCTTCGTCACCCGGGAGCGGTTCGAAGAGATGATCCGGCAGGATGAACTGCTGGAGTACGCCAGCTATGTCGACAATTATTACGGCACGCCCAGGTCTTATGTGGACAACAGGCTGGATGAGGGGTTCGACGTCATCCTGGAGATTGAGACACAGGGCGCGCTGAATGTAAAAAAGAAGGTTCCGGACGCTGTCCTGATCTATATGCTGCCCCCGTCCGCACAGGTTTTGAAAGAGAGACTGTCCGGACGCGGCACCGAGACGCCCGAGGTTGTCAAGAAGCGCATGCGCCGCGCCATGGAGGAGTCGGCCTGCCTTGATCAGTATGACTACATCATCGTCAATGAAGATGTTGACGAATGCGCGCAGGAACTGAATTCCCTGATCCGCGCACAGCGGCTCAGGACACAGAGCAATCAATCCTTTATCAGGAAGATCCAGAGGGAACTGAAGGAAATCGCAGAAGAAGGAGATTGAAGATTTATGCTGCATCCATCTTACACAGAACTCATGAAACTGATCAACGAGGATTCCGAGGACGATACCCCGGTCATCAATTCCCGCTATTCGATCGTGATGGCGACCGCAAAGAGAGCCAGGGAGATCATTGCCGGGGATTCATCTGCCGGTACCATCGAAGCGGCCAAGCCGCTCTCGTCAGCAGTCAAGGAGCTGGAGCAGGGACGCATCCGGATCCTTCCCGAAAACCAGGATATATCGGACGAAGAAGAGATCAATGAAATGGCCGACCGCATGGTCGAGGATATGCTTCCCACCGAGGAAGAGGCAAGAGCCATCATTGAAGAGAGAGCGGAATCATCTGAGGAGGATCAGTGACACAGCCAAAGATCTTATTTGTCTCGCTCGGATGTGACAAAAACCGTGTCGACGCGGAGAAGATGCTCGGCCTTCTGTCCCTGAACGGCTTTCAGGTGACAGACGATGAGCTGGAGGCGGACGTCATTATCGTCAACACCTGCAGTTTTATCGAGGACGCCAAGCAGGAATCGATCGATACCATCCTGCAGATGGCGCAGTACAAAAAAGACGGAAAATGCAGGGCGCTGATTGCGGCGGGCTGCATGGCGCAGCGCTACAGCGATGAGATCAGAGAGATGCTTCCGGAAGTGGACGCTGTGGTCGGTACGACGGGGTATGATTCGATTGCGGAGGTGATTGAAGAGGCGCTTCGCGGCAATCACCCGGAGAGGCTGGACGATCTTTCCAGGATCGCGCTTCCGTCCGGCAGGAGGATCCTGACCACCGGCGGGCATTACGCCTACCTGAAGATTGCAGAGGGGTGCGACAAGCACTGTACATACTGCGCGATCCCGTCCATGCGCGGGCCTTTCCGCTCTGTTCCGATAGAGGACCTGCTCATCGAGGCGGAGCAGCTGGCCGGGGAGGGCGTGAAGGAACTGATCCTGGTCGCGCAGGAGACTACGCTCTACGGAACGGATCTGTACGGAAGAAAATGCCTGCATGAGCTGATCCGTGAACTTGCAAAGATCGACGGCATTGTATGGATCCGGGTTCTGTACTGTTATCCGGAAGAGATCTACGACGATCTGATCGAGTGCATGAAGAGCGAGAAAAAGTTCGTGCATTATCTGGATCTCCCGATCCAGCACAGCAGCGACGAGATCCTGAAAAGGATGGGGCGCAGAACCTCCGAAGAGGACCTTCGCGGGATCATCACAAAGCTCAGGACACAGATACCGGATATCACCCTGCGGACGACCCTGATCTGCGGATTCCCGGGGGAGAGCAGGGAGCAGTTTGAAGATCTGTGCAGGTTCATCAATGAGATGGAGTTCAACCGCCTGGGCGTGTTCACCTATTCGCAGGAAGAGGGAACCCCCGCGGCGAAGATGGACGGACAGATCGACGAGGAGACAAAACTGCAGCGCATGGATGAACTGATGGAGCTGCAGCAGGAGATCTCGGAGGATCTGAATGAAGCGCTGGTCGGCAGCGAGACGGATGTACTGATCGAAGGGTATGTGCCCAACGAGAATGTGTATATCGGCCGCGGTCCCGGAGATGCTCCGGACGTGGATGGATATATATTTGTAAACAGTGAACAGTCCCTGGAAACCGGAGATATGGTTCATGTGAAGATCATCGGCGCATCAGAGTATGATCTGATCGGACAGATGACAGAGGCATAGTACTGATCACAGGAGGAGAATGCTATGGCTGATATGGAAAACAACGAGGAACTGAACCTGCAGATGGACGCTGCACCGGAAAGCCCTGCAGAGAATGCCGCACCCGCTCCTGAGGCCGCCCCTGCGCAGGCATCCGCAGATGCGCCGCAGAGCGCGTCTTTGAGCGAGAAGGAGCAGAAGGGCACGGTGAGCGAAGAGCAGGCACGTGCGGAATCTGTGGAGAGCAGGGAGCATATTGACATCCGCCAGAAGGCAGGGTCCTTCAAAGAAAAACTGGACAACTGGGTTCCGGGGCCGAACCTGCCCAACCAGCTTACCATTGCGCGCGTCTGTATGATCCCGCTGTTTGTGCTCCTTCTTCTGTGCGTGAAGAAGCCGGCCGGCAATATCCTTGCCATGCTTGTCTTTATTGTCGCAAGCCTGACAGATACCGCAGACGGGCACATTGCGCGCAAGTACAATTACGTAACGACATTCGGGAAGTTCATGGATCCACTTGCAGACAAGCTTCTGGTATGCTCTGCGCTGATCTGCCTGGTTGACCTTGGGCGGATTGAGAGCTGGATCGTGATCATCATCATTTCCAGAGAGTTTATCATCTCCGGATTCCGCCTGATCGCCGTGGAGAAAGGCGAGGTGATCGCGGCCAATATCTGGGGCAAGATGAAGACGGTCTTCCAGATGGTGATGGTGATTCTGCTGGTTGGTGATTTCGGAGGATTTCTGCATGTACTTGCGCAGATTGCCAAGTGGATTGCGCTTGCACTGACGATCATTTCCCTGGTCACCTATCTGGTGCAGAACCGCAATGTGCTCAAAGATGTGCACTGATCACACTGCATGTCCGATGAGCAGGAATAGCTGAAGATGAAAAAGCGGTGTCTGGCTGGACATCGCTTTCTTTAAGGAGGGTAAAGAATTATGGAAAAGATCAGAATGACAACCCCGCTGGTGGAGATGGACGGAGACGAGATGACCCGTATCCTGTGGCAGATCGTCAAGGACGAGCTGCTGCTTCCGTACATTGACCTGAAGACGGAGTATTATGATCTGGGACTCATGAAGAGAGATGAGACCGACGACCAGATTACGATCGACGCCGCGAATGCAGCGCTCAGGCTGGGCGTTGCCGTCAAATGCGCGACGATTACCCCCAATGCGGACCGTGTGAAGGAATATGGCCTCAAGAAGATGTGGAAGAGCCCGAACGGCACGATCCGCGCCATCATGGACGGAACCGTATTCCGCTGCCCGATTGTGGTGGACGGCATCGAGCCTGCCGTGCGCTCCTGGAAGAAGCCCATTACCATTGCCAGACATGCGTACGGGGATGTTTACAGAAATGCGGAGATCGTGATTCCGGGGAAGGGCGTTGCAGAGCTTGTCTTCACCGCAGAAGACCAGACGCAGATCCGTGAGGTGATCCATGAATTCGACGGCCCCGGCATCATCCAGGGATGGCACAACCTGGACGGCTCCATCAGCAGCTTCGCGCACAGCTGTTTTGAATACGCGCTGGATGTGAAGCAGGACCTGTGGTTCGCGACCAAGGATACGATTTCCAAGAAATACGACGCGCGCTTCCGTGAGATCTTCGACAAGGTCTATCATGAAGAGTATGAGGAAAAGTTCAAAGAGGCCGGGATCGTGTATTTCTATACGCTGATCGACGATGTCGTTGCCAGAGTCATGAAGAGCGAGGGCGGATTCGTCTGGGCGTGCAAAAACTATGACGGAGACGTGATGAGCGACATGCTCTCCTCCGCGTTCGGCTCCCTTGCCATGATGACGAGCGTCCTGGTCAATCCGGACGGAAAGTATGAATATGAAGCCGCGCACGGAACCGTCCAGAAGCATTACTATAAGCATCTCAAAGGGGAACCGACCTCGACAAACTCGGTCGCGACGATCTTTGCATGGTCGGGCGCTCTGAGAAAGAGGGGCCAGATGGACGGAATCGAGGACCTGGTATCCTTTGCTGACGCGCTTGAGAAGGCTGTGATCCGTACGATCGAAGAGGGCGAAATGACAGGCGACCTGGCGCTGATCACCAGCAAGACCAATGTGACGAAACTGGACAGTACAGGGTTTATCCTGGCTGTAAAGAGGCGTCTCGAGGAGGAACTGAATGCCATCTGAGTATTATCTGAAGGCCTTGAAGACCGGGAAAAACACCTACCGCAGGGCGGTCGCGGAGGGCAGGTATCCGTATCTGCCTGCATTGGACAGTTTCATAGACAAGAACATGGTCAGGACGGAGGAGCCGCTCGGACTGGTCAGCATCCCGCTGAACCAGATCGCCGGCACCAAGACGGTCGGAAGGCAGACTTCATTTGCCTGCGATTTCATGCCGCTGATGCCTGAAAAAAGCGAGTTTGCCTGGAAGTGGGACAGCGTCGCCCAGTATCATCTCGACCAGGGAGTCGGGGATCCGATCGAGGCGTATGAGTTTATGAACCGGTTTTATGTCCTGGAGGGCAACAAACGGGTCAGCGTCCTGAAGTTTTTCAACGCTGATTCGGTCGAGGGTACAGTGACCCGGCTGGTTCCGTACGAGACGGATGCGAAGGATAATCAGATATACTACGAATTCATGGATTTTTACAGGGATTCGCAGATCAATTACCTTTCATTCTCAGACGTCGGTTCATTTCCGAGACTCATCAAGGCTGTCGGCAAGAAGAGCGGGGAGAAGTGGACCGATGATGAAAAGATGGACTTCCGCGCGTGCTACTATCAGTTTGCGGAGATCTTCAACGCCAGATATCATGACCGGAACGTCACCCCGGCGGACGCCCTGCTGTTTTACCTGTCTCTGTATCCGTATGAGCAGGTCAGGGAGAAGACGGTAGACCAGATGCGCGCCGACATGGACAAGGTGCTGGAGAATCTTCCGATCCTGTCCGAGGAAAATAAAACGGACGTGTCTGTCGTATATCGTCCTTCCGAGGATCCGGGAGAGGGAGTCTTCACCAGGTTCTTCAGGCTCAATAAGGTCAGGCAGCTGAAATCGGCGTTTATTCATGACAAACCGGCCTCCGACTCAGGATGGACCTATATGCATGAGCTCGGCAGGATGTCTCTGGAGAACACGTTCGGCGAAAGGATCAGTACCGAGGCGCATTTCCTGAAGGATTCCGAGACCGATATCTCGGAGCTTCTGGAGGAGACGATCGCTTCCGGCAATCATGTGATCTTCACCACCAGTTCAAAATTCCTGGCAGCCAGCCTGAAGGCTTCCATCGAGCACCCGGAGGCAAAGATCCTCAACTGCTCGCTGGGACAGCCCTATACGACGCTGCGCACCTATTACGGGCGCCTGTATGAGGCCAAATATCTCTGTGGGATGGTCGCCGGCGCCATGACGCCGAACGACAGGATCGCGTACCAGGCCCCGTTTCCCAATTACGGGGCGATCGCCGACATCAACGCGTTCACACTGGGCGCCAGGATGGTCAACCCGCGCGCGCAGGTGTACCTGCACTGGGAGAGCCGGAAGGATGAAGAGCCCCTGCGCGAGCTGCTTCTGCGCGAGAATATCTCGGTGATCTCGGACAATGACACCATTCGCCCGTCTTCGAAGGAGCGGGTCTACGGTCTTTATACGACGGAAGGCGGGAGCATGAAGCGGCTTGCGGTCCCGATCTGGAACTGGGGCAAGTTCTATGAGCGGATCATACGCGATTTCCTGCAGGGGAACTGGGACAGCGTACGGGAGGCAAAGGAGAAGCCCGCCATCAATTACTGGTGGGGGATTTCGAGCGGCATCATCGACCTGATCATGTCCGATGAACTGCCCTCCGGCATCCGGACCCTGACCAACATGGTGCGGGGAGAGATGTATATGGATTATTTCCATCCGTTCTGGGGGACCTTCCTTACACAGGATAAAACCACGGCCGGACAGCCGGATCAGGCGCTTCCGGCGGAGGAGATTATCCGGATGGATTATCTGGCGGACGGCGTGATCGGATCCATCCCGCGCAGGGAAGAGCTGAACGCGGATGCGAGAGAAGTGATCGAACTGCAGAGAAACCTTACGCCGGATGCGACCGTGATCGGATAAATGAATGCTGTGATGACAGGGATGTCTGCAGGGTGGGAAATATGAAGATACTGACGATAGCAGATGTGCCGAGCAAGGCGCTCTGGGATTATTATGACGGTGAAAAGCTGAAGGGAATCGATCTGATCCTGTCGGCCGGAGATCTGCCGCCGCAGTATCTGTCATTCCTTGTCACCTTTGCCAATTGCCCCCTGCTCTATGTGCACGGCAACCATGACGAAGTCTACCGGATGCAGGCCCCGGACGGGTGCATCTGCGTAGACGATTCCCTGTATGTGTATGAAGGGATCCGGATCCTGGGGCTCGGAGGGTCCTTTGAGTACAACGGCGGCCCGTACCAGTATACGGAGAAGCAGATGCACAGAAGGGTCCGGAAACAGTCGCTCAGGATCCTGAAAAACGGAGGCATCGATATCCTGCTGACCCACGCGCCCGCGCAGGGAATGGGCGACCGGGAGGACCGCGCGCACAGAGGGTTTGAAGAGTTCAGAAAACTGATAGACCGTTATCATCCCCGCTATATGGTCCACGGCCATATCCATATGAATTACGGATACGGGATCGAGCGGACCCTGGTAAGGGGGGAGACAACGGTCGTCAATGCATATGAGCGTTATTTGATTGAATACTGACAGATTACAGGTCTTTTCCGGTGAGGAGCCTGTAGGCTTCCCTGTATTTTTCAATCGTGCGGTCAATCACGTCATCCGGAAGCAGATAATCGCTGTCCGGATGTTCTTTCAGCCAGTCGCGGACATACTGCTTGTCATAAGACGGCTGCGGGCGGCCCGCCGCATATCCTTCCGCAGGCCAGAACCTGGAGGAGTCGGGCGTGAGCATCTCGTCTGCCAGGACAACGTTTCCGTCCTCGTCCAGACCGAATTCAAACTTGGTATCCGCGATGATGATGCCGCGGCCTTTTGCATATTCCGCGCACCTGTTGTACAGGGCAAGCGTCTGGTCTTTGAGCTCTCTGGCATATTCTTCGCCGCGTCCCGGGAATTCCTTCTCCAGCACTTCGATCGATTTCTCATAGGAAATGTTCTCATCATGCAGTCCGATCTCGGCCTTGGTGGAAGGCGTGTAGATGGCTTCCGGAAGCTTCTGGGACTCTTCAAGCCCTTCGGGAAGGGCGATGCCGCAGACACATCCGTTCTCCTTATAGGAGGCCCATCCGCTGCCGGTGATATATCCGCGCACGATGCATTCCAGCGGCAGCATCCTGAGTTTCTTCACTTTCATGGATTTGCCGGCGAATTCATCGCTCTGGAAGAATTCGGGCATGTCGGAGGGATTCGTGGAAATCATATGGTTCGGAATCAGGTCCTTTGTATAATCGAACCAGAAGGACGACATCGCTGTAAGAACCGCCCCCTTGCCGGTGATCTGATTCTTCAGGATATGGTCAAATGCGGAAATGCGGTCTGTGGCAACCATGATCAGGCTGTCGCCGATGTCATAGACTTCGCGGACTTTTCCCGATTTAAAGGGTTCATACGTTTGCATAATGATTCATCCTTTCTGGTGACTCTTCTTCTTGCTCTGCCAGCCTGGGGAGATTTCACTTCCCGCAGGTGCGCCCTGGGGCGCATTATCCTAAACAGTACTCATCTTACCATACAGAAGCGATTCTTCAAGAGAAAAACGACTGAAACGATGTACGATTTACTCAGCCATCTGCGCCCATTTTTCGTATAAAACTTCCAGACGCTGCGTGATGTCTGCCTTTTCCCCGGACAGCTGCCGCACGAGATCCAGGTCCGTAAACACGCTTTCTTTCTGCAGCTCCTCATCGATCCTTGCGTCGCGCTCCTCGAGGGCGGCGATCTCATCTTCCGTTTCGCGGAGCATCGCCGCGCGTTTGCGCTCCTTTGCCTGTTTCTCCTTCTGCTTTTTCCAGTCCTGCCTGGCGTCTGATGAGGATGCAGAGGCAGGGGCTGTTTTCTGCATGGACAGGTGGGAGGCGTTAGAGGATGCGATCACGCCGCCGGAAGAGTGAGAGGCTGCATCGTCTTTGAGCAGGCGCTGCGTCAGCTCTTCGTGCTTTTCCAGATAGTAATCATAGTTGCCCTTGTATTCGATCAGCGTGCGCCCGGTCAGATCGAGGATCCGCGTCGCAGTCCGGTTGATGAACCAACGGTCATGCGAGACGCACAGGATCGTGCCGGTATACCGGTTGACGGCGTCTTCCAGGATCTCCTTGGAGAGGATGTCCAGGTGATTGGTCGGCTCGTCCAGGATCAGGAAGTTTGCCTCGGAGAGCATCAGTTTGGCAAGGGACAGACGGCCCCGCTCGCCGCCGGACAGGTCACTGACCCGTTTGAATACGTCGTCTCCCGTAAACAGGAACGAGGCGAGCGTATCCCGGATCTGCGTGTTATTCATGGAAGGAAATGCGTCCTGCAGTTCATCAAAGAGCGTCTTTTCGGGATGCAGGACCTGGTGCTCCTGGTCGTAGTATCCGATATGGACGTTCGTTCCGAGCTTCACGCTGCCCGCATCCGCCTCCATCTGCCCGATCAGGATCTTGAGGAGCGTGGATTTGCCGGTTCCGTTGTTGCCGATCAGGGCTACCCTCTCGGAGCGCCTGATCTCCAGGTTCAGGTCGTCAAAGAGTGTGAATTCAAAGGACTTTGAAAGATGCTCCGCGCTCAGGACGTCCTTGCCTGACTCGATGCGCGGCGCCAGGTTCAGCCGCATATCCGAGCGCTCTTCGGACGGCTTTTCAAGACGGTCGATCCTGCCGAGCATCTTCTCGCGGCTTTCGGCGCGCCGGATGGACTTCTCCCGGTTGAAGCTCCGAAGCTTCGCAATCACTTCCTCCTGGTGACGGATCCGGGCCTGCTGGTTCATCCATGCCTTCAGCTGCGCCTCGCGCAGCTGCTGCTTATGAACGGAGTAGTCGTTGTAGTCGCCGGGAAAAGACAGGACATGTCCCTGGTCAATCTCGATCACCTTCGAGACGACCTTGTTCAGGAAATACCGATCGTGCGCGACGACAATGACCGCCCCGCGGTAGTTGAGCAGATAGTTCTCCAGCCATTCAATCGAATTCAGGTCCAGATGGTTGGTCGGCTCATCGAGCAGCATGATGTCCGGAGAGGCGAGCAGGAGCTTGCCGAGCGCGACGCGCGTCTTCTGGCCTCCGGAGAGGGTATCGACGCTCTTGCCGAATTCATCATCCGTGAATCCGAGGCCTCTCAGCACGCCGCTGATTTCACTTTTCCATGCATAGCCGCCGGCCTGTTCAAACTGCGTCTGCGTCTGGTGGTAGCGGTCAATCAGCGCTTCAAGGGTATCTCCGGATGCTTCATCCATCTGATGCTCCATGATCCGCAGGCTGTTTTCCATATCGATGACATCCTGCTTGACCTGGGCGACTTCTTCATAGATGGACAGGCCGCCCGGGAGCATATTCTGCTGGGCGAGGTATCCGACCGTGGCGCCTTTGGCGATGGTCACCTCCCCCGTATCGGCCGTCTCTTCGCCGATCAGGATCTTCAGAAGCGTAGACTTGCCGGCACCGTTGATTCCGACAACGGCCGCTTTTTCATGTGCTTCGATGTGAAAGGAAGCATCCTTCAGGACCGTGTCCGTTCCGAACGATTTGCTGATGTTATGACAGGACAGTATCATAGGGAACCTCTCAACTCAGTCGGGGAGTCCCCCGCCTCTATCGGCGGTGGGTTCTAACAAGCTTCAAGCAGTGCCGGACATAATAATATAGAAGACGCTGCCAAAAATCAAGTTCCGCGGGCGCTGCAAGAGTTACTGTTCACAGGCCAGCCTCCGACCTTCTGCACGGAGTTCTGTGGGCACAACTGAAAACCATAGGCGGCCGACTGAGCTTTGCGAGTTGCTGCAGCCTCGGGTGCTGAACGTCCAGTGGACGTTCGTACAGCACCGACCGGAACGGAGTGGAGAAGCGACCACGCCTCTATAGGAGCTGGGAGCGGCTGCAATGCAACCGATGCAAAGCGAGGGCAGGCAACGTGTTTTCAGTGTGCCCACAAACTCAAAGCAGAGTTGGCTGGCCTGTGAACTGTAAC
>CAJOKX010000053.1 GCA_905235415.1 uncultured Lachnospiraceae bacterium | reverse complement strand
GCTGGACGAACGTCCACTGGACGTTCAGCACCGTGGCTGCAGCAACTCGCAAAGCTTAGTCGGCTGCCTATGGTTTTCAGTTGTGCCCACAGAACTCCACGCAGAAGGTCGGAGGCTTGCCTGTGGAACTGTAACAGACTTTCCGGTGTCTTCGCAGGGCATCCGTCCGTTCTAAAGAAAGCTGCCGCCCGGATACGTACCCGCAGGGTACATATCGCCAGGCGGCAGCCTTGCAAAATCTTATTGAAGTACGGAGATTATTCATTCAGGATCCGGATCGGATCCCGGATGCCTCCGCGCGCATCTTACTCTTCTTCCGTGGAGTAGAGCTTGACCAGCTTGTTGAGGTATGCATAACGCTCCTCAGCCTCAGCCTTGTTCTTCGCCCACAGTCTGGCTGCGCGTTCCGGATTCGCTCTCTTGAGAGAGTTGTAACGGACCTCGCCGTCCAGGAAGTCTTCGTACACGCCGGTCGGAGCCTTGGAATCCAGAGTGAACGGATTCTTGCCTTCGGCCTTGAGTGCCGGGTTGTAACGGAACAGATGCCAGTAGCCTGCCTCGACAGCCAGCTGCTCTTCGGTCTGTGCCTTTGCCATACCCTTCTTGATACCATGGTTGATGCACGGTGCGTAGCACAGTACGATGGACGGTCCCGGATAAGCCTCAGCCTCTGCGAATGCCTTGACGCACTGATTGAAGTCAGCACCCATTGCAACCTGTGCAACGTAGACATTGCCGTAGCTCATCATGATGGAAGCCATATCCTTCTTGCGGGTCTCCTTACCTGCTGCAGCAAACTGTGCGACAGCGCCGGTCGGAGTAGCCTTGGAGGACTGTCCGCCTGTGTTGGAGTATACCTCGGTATCGAAGACGCAGACGTTGATGTCCTTGCCGGATGCCAGGATGTGGTCTACGCCGCCGAATCCGATATCATAAGACCATCCGTCGCCGCCGAATACCCACTGGCTCTTCTTGGACAGGTAATCCTTATCCTTCAGGACTGCCTTCGCAAGATCGCTTCCGTCTGCTTCCAGAGCAGCGATCAGAGCGTCGGTCGCCGGAGCGTTCTCCTTGCCGTTTGCAAAGGTATCGATCCAGGCCTTGCCTTCTTCGACAACCTTGCCGTCAGCAACAAGCGCTTCCACCTTGGACTTCAGGCTGTCACGAAGTGCATTCTGCGCAAGCAGCATGCCCATACCAAACTCAGCCGCATCCTCGAACAGGGAGTTGGACCATGCCGGGCCCTGACCCTTGCTGTTCATGGTGTACGGAGTGGACGGTGAGCTGTTGCCCCAGATGGAGGAACATCCGGTTGCATTGGCGATGTACATTCTGTCGCCGAACAGCTGGGTGACCAGCTTCGCATACGGAGTCTCTCCGCATCCGCCGCAGGCGCCCGAGAACTCAAGCAGCGGCTGCTTGAACTGGGATCCCTTGACGGTCTCTTCCTTGAACTTGTCGATGACATCCTGCTTCGGATCGAGCTTCACAGCATAGTCGAATCCGGCCTGCTCTGCTTCGTTCTCCGCAAACAGCTTCATCTCCAGAGCCTTCGCGCCCTTCTTGCCCGGGCATACATTCGCGCAGGAGCCGCAGCCCGTGCAGTCGTAAGCGGATACGACGATCGCGAACTTGTATTCCTTCATGCCGGTCATCGGCAGGCTGTCCTGTCCTGCCGGAAGCGCTGCAGCCTCGGCCTCGGTCAGAGCGACCGGACGGATGACAGCGTGCGGGCAGACATAAGAACAGCGGTTACACTGGATGCAGTTCTCTGCGTTCCATACCGGAACCATGACAGCGATGCCGCGCTTCTCGTAAGCAGCAGCTCCGGACGGAGTCGTGCCGTCTACATAATCCTTGAACGCGGAAACCGGAAGGTTGTTGCCCTCCTGCGCGCTGACTGCGGTCTGTACGTTGTTGACGAAATCGACAACATCCTTGCGTCCGCCTTCAGCCTTCTTGAAGTCAAGGCCTTCATCCTGTGCATCCTTCCATGCATCCGGAACCTTCACTTCGTGGATCTGCTGTGCGCCTGCGTCGATTGCATCCCAGTTCTTCTTGACGACGTCGTCGCCCTTGCGGCCGTAGGTCGCCTTGGCGGCTGCCTTCATCAGGTCGATCGCCTGCTCTTCCGGAATGATGCCGGTGAGCTTGAAGAATGCGGACTGCAGGATCGTGTTGATACGGGTCGGGCCCATGCCGACTTCGATACCGATCTTCACGCCGTCGATGGTGTAGAACTTGATATCATGGCTGGCGATGTATGCCTTGACCTGTCCCGGAAGTTCCTTCTCGAGCTGCTCGTCATCCCACGCGCAGTTCAGCAGGAAGGTGCCGCCGTCGACCAGCTCCTGCACCATGTTGTACTTGCGGATGTATGCCGGGTTGTGGCATGCAACGAAGTTCGCCTGGTGGATCAGGTAGGTGGACTTGATCGGCTTCTTGCCGAAACGAAGGTGGCTCATGGTAACGCCGCCGGACTTCTTGGAGTCATAATCAAAGTATGCCTGCGCATACATATCGGTGTTGTCGCCGATGATCTTGATGGAGTTCTTGTTCGCACCGACGGTACCGTCTGCGCCAAGGCCCCAGAACTTGCAGTTCGTGGTTCCCTCAGGCGTGGTAACCAGCGCCGGACCGGTTGTAAGGGACAGATTCGTGACATCATCGACGATACCGATCGTGAACTTCACCTTCTCGGTATTCTCGTAGACTGCAACGATCTGTGCCGGAGTCGTATCCTTGGAACCGAGGCCGTAGCGTCCGGAGAAGACCGGGGTGGACTCGAACTTGGTTCCCTTGAGGGCTGCGACAACGTCCAGATACAGCGGCTCGCCGATTGCACCCGGCTCCTTGGTCCTGTCAAGAACAGAGATGTACTTCACAGTCTCGGGGATCGCATCCACAAGTGCCTTCGCGCTGAACGGACGATACAGGCGAACCTTGATCACGCCGACCTTCTCACCCTTCGCGTTCAGATAGTCGATGGTCTCCTCGATCGTATCATTGACGGAACCCATCGCGATGATCACGCGGTCAGCATCCGGAGCGCCGTAGTAGTTGAACAGCTTGTAGTCGGTGCCGATCTTGGCGTTGATCTTGTCCATGTTGGCCTGGACGATCGCCGGCATATCATCATAATACGGGTTGATCGCTTCACGAGCCTGGAAGAAGATATCCGGGTTCTGCGCGGAACCTCTCTCAACCGGATGATTCGGGTTCAGAGACTGGTCTCTCCATGCCTGCAGAGCGTCAAAGTCATACATCTCCTTGAGGTCTTCAAAATCCCACTGCTCGATCTTCTGGATCTCGTGGGAGGTGCGGAATCCGTCGAAGAAGTTGATGAACGGAAGACGTCCCTGGATTGCGGAAAGGTGGGCAACCGGAGTCAGGTCCATAACTTCCTGTACGCTGGACTCGCAGAGCATGCAGGCGCCGGTCTGGCGGCATGCATAGACGTCGGAGTGGTCGCCGAAGATGGACAGTGCGTGGGATGCCAGCGCACGCGCCGATACGTCGAACACGCCCGGAAGTCTCTCACCTGCGCACTTGTACAGGTTCGGGATCATCAGGAGAAGTCCCTGGGAAGCGGTATAGGTGGTGGTCAGGGCGCCTGCTGCCAGAGAGCCGTGAACTGCACCTGCGGCGCCTGCCTCAGACTGCATCTCAGTGATCTGGACAGTCTGGCCGAAGATGTTCTTCATCCCCTGCGTCGCCCATTCATCCGTATGCTCAGGCATAACGGACGACGGGGTAATCGGGTACATCGCAGCGACATCGGTAAATGCATACGATGCATAAGCCGCGGCCTGATTACCATCCATGGTCTTCATTTGTCTTGCCATTTTGTAATCCTCCTTCTTGGATCATTATGTTATCGCAGGCACACAAAAAAGGCAGCTGAAACCCGCTGCCTTTCATTCTGCGCGCTCAACCAGATTCAGTTTAACATACTTAAACATGAAAGTCTACGACATTTACACAGTTCTGCGCCCGCTTCCGGGCGCAAAATCAGACGTTTATTCGTCTTCAGAGAACGTTTCCTCGTCTTCTGTATTCTGCGCGGTGTAGACGGTTCTCTTTCTCGCCATCTCGTCGCTTGCCAGATACTCGTCGTAGGTCGTGATCTTGTCGATCATCTTTCCGTTTGGAAGGATCTCCATGATCCGGTTGGCGGTCGTCTGCACGATCTGGTGGTCTCTGGACGAGAACAGAATCACGGACGGATATTTGATCATTCCGTTGTTCAGCGCCGTGATCGATTCCATGTCCAGATGGTTGGTCGGCTCGTCGAAGATCAGCACGTTGGCGCCGGAGATCATCATCTTGGAAAACAGGCAGCGCACCTTCTCGCCGCCAGACAGGACGCGCACGTATTTGTCGCCGTCCTCGCCCGCAAACAGCATGCGCCCGAGGAAGCCTCTCACATAGGTCTGGTCCTTGATCTCGGAGTACTGGGTCAGCCACTGCGCGATCGTCAGGTCATTGTCGAACTCGGCTGTGTAATCCTTGGGGAAATAAGCCCTGCTCGTGGTGACGCCCCATTTGAAGGTTCCCTCGTCCGGCTCTTCCTCTCCCATCAGGATCTGGAACAGCATCGTCTTGGCGAGCTCATTTCCGCCGACAAACGCAACCTTATCCTCCCTGCCGAGCGTGAAGGAGATATCATCGAGGAGCTTCACGCCGTTTACCGTCTTGGAGATGTTGTGCACCTCGAGCACCTCGTTTCCGATCTCGCGCTCCGGGCGGAAATCGATGTAGGGGTACTTGCGGCTGGACGGACGGATGTCGTCGAGCTGGATCTTCTCCAGGGCCCTCTTGCGGCTCGTCGCCTGCTTGGACTTGGAGGCGTTCGCGGAGAAGCGCTGGATGAATTCCTGCAGCTCTTTGATCTTCTCCTCTTTCTTCTTGTTCGCCTCTTTCATCTGGCGGATCATCAGCTGGGAGGACTCATACCAGAAATCATAGTTGCCGGCGTAGAGCTGGATCTTCCCGTAATCGATGTCCGCGATGTTCGTGCAGACTTTGTTCAGGAAATAGCGGTCATGCGACACGACGATGACCGTGTTGTCGAAATTGATGAGGAACTCCTCCAGCCATCCGATCGCGTCCAGGTCCAGATGGTTGGTCGGCTCATCCAGAAGCAGGATATCCGGGTTGCCGAACAGCGCCCTTGCCAGGAGGACCTTGACCTTCATATTGCCGTCCAGGTCCTTCATGAGCGCATAATGGTATTCCTCCGGGATGCCCAGGCCGTTCAGGAGGGTCTGCGCGTCGGACTCCGCCTCCCATCCGTTCATTTCCGCGAACTCGGTCTCGAGCTCGGAGGCGCGGATCCCGTCCTCATCCGAAAAGTCCGGCTTGGCGTACAGCGCGTCCTTCTCCTTCGACACCTCATACAGGCGCGCGTTGCCCTGGATGACCGTATCAAGCACGACCTGGTCGTCGTATTTGAAATGATCCTGCTCCAGCACGCTCATGCGCTGTCCCGGGGTGACCGTCACCGTTCCGCTCGTCGTCTCCAGGTCTCCTGAAAGGATCCTGAGGAAGGTGGACTTGCCAGCGCCGTTCGCGCCGATCACGCCGTAGCAGTTCCCTTCGGTGAACTTGATATTGACATCCTCAAACAGGGCTTTCTTTCCCAATCTGAGCGTTACATCATTCACACTGACCATATATCTGTCTCCCTGACTGCATAAGAAAGGTTGTCATTACGAGGTATTCGTTACAGCTTCGCGATATCGACCAGGGTCAGATTCTCAACGGAATTGTCCTCGAGCGACGTAATCAGCGCATTTGCCGTATCCAGTGCCGTGATTACATTGACGCCGGTCTCAATCGCCGCCCTGCGGATGACGAATCCGTCATGCTGGTGCTCGATGCCCTGCGGGGGCGTGTCGATGACCAGGTCGATCTGGTGTCCGAGGATCAGGTCCATCAGGTTCGGAGATTCCATTTCGATCTTGTTGACCTGGCGCGCGCCGATGCCGGCATCGCGCAGCGCCTTCCAGGTCCCGTGCGTGGAGTAGATCCTGTATCCGATCTTCTCAAAGCGCCTCGCGATGTCCACGATCTCTTTCTTGTCCTCATCGCGGACGGTGATAATCATGTTCCTGTAGGACGGGAGCCGGATCCCGGCGCCGAGGAAGGCCTTGTAGAGCGCTTCGTCAAATGTGGACGCAAGTCCGAGGCATTCTCCCGTCGATTTCATCTCCGGTCCGAGCGAGATGTCGGCGTCATGAATCTTCTCAAATGAGAAGACCGGCATCTTGATTGCGTAGTAGGGCGCCTCCTTCTGCAGGCCCGGCTCATATCCCAGCTCGCGGATGGTCTTCCCGAGAATGACATTGGTCGCCAGCGGTACGATCGGGATCCCCGTCACCTTGCTGATGTAGGGAACCGTACGGCTCGAGCGCGGATTGACCTCGATGATATAGACCTCCTCATCCTGCACGATGAACTGGATGTTCATCATGCCGACCACATGGAGTTCTTTCGCGAGCTTCTGCGTGTAGGAGACAATCGTCTCTTTCACATGATCAGAGAGATCCGATGCCGGATAGACCGAGATGGAATCTCCGCTGTGGATGCCCGCGCGCTCGATATGTTCCATGATGCCGGGGATCAGGATGTCGGTACCGTCGCAGACAGCGTCGACCTCGATCTCCTTGCCCACCATATATTTGTCAACCAGGATCGGGTGCTCCTGCGTATACTGGTTGATCTGTCCGATATACTGGTCGATGTCCTCATCGGAGATGGCGATCCGCATCCCCGCGCCGCCCAGCACATAGGAAGGACGCACCAGGACGGGATATCCCAGACGGTTCGCGACTTCCTTCGCCTCTTCGGCGGTAAACACCGTATCGCCCTTCGGCCTGCGGATTCCGCACACGCCCAGCACCTGGTCGAACCGTTCCCTGTCTTCGGCAGCGTCCACATCGTCCGCGTCCGTCCCCAGGATCGGGACGCCCATTTTCATCAGAGCTTCCGTCAGCTTGATGGCGGTCTGTCCGCCGAACTGGACGACGGCGCCGTCGGGTTTCTCGATGCGCACGACGTTCTCGACGTCCTCCGGGGTCAGCGGTTCGAAATAAAGCTTGTCGGCGATGTCAAAGTCGGTCGACACGGTCTCCGGATTGTTGTTGATGATAATCGTCTCATATCCGGCTTTCTGGAAGGCCCAGGTGCAGTGCACGCTGCAGAAGTCAAATTCAATGCCCTGTCCGATCCGGATGGGGCCCGATCCAAGCACCAGGACCTTGCCCTTCCTGCCTCCTGTCCCTTTATCCTTCTGCTGCACATCTGCGCCTGCCGCTTCATCGGCGCCGTCATAGACCGAATAATAGTACGGGGTCTGGGCCGCAAATTCTGCGGCGCAGGTGTCGACCATCTTGAAGGACGCCTCGATCCCGTAGCCGGTCCGAAGCAGCCGGATGTCGCTCTGGCTCCTTCCTGAGAGCTGTGCGATCACGTGGTCCGGATATTCCATGCGCTTTGCTTCCCTGAGCAGCTCTTCGGTGAGCGGCTCTTCGCGAAGGCGCGTCTCCATCCTGACCAGGTTCGCGATCTTGTCGATAAACCACAGGTCGATCTGCGTGGCCTTGTGGATGCCTTCGGTCGTGAATCCGCGGCGGATGGCTTCGGCGATTGCCCAGATTCTCTGGTCGTCCACCCTGTGCAGCTGCCTGTGCAGAGCGGCATCGTCCAGATCCGAGAAGTCATAGCTCATCAGGCTGTCCACATGCTGCTCCAGGGAGCGGATCGCTTTCATCAGCGCGCCCTCGAAGTTCGTGCAGATGCTCATGACCTCTCCGGTCGCTTTCATCTGGGTCGTCAAGTCTCTTTTTGCCGTGATGAACTTGTCAAACGGAAGGCGCGGCATCTTAACGACGCAGTAATCCAGCATCGGCTCGAAACATGCGCACGTCTTGCCGGTAATGGCGTTCGGAATCTCATCGAGCGTATAGCCCAGTGCGATCTTGGCGCCGGTCGCCTTGGAAGCGAGCGCCGATGAGCGCGATACACGGGGGTTGACCTCGATCACGCAGTATTCAAATGAGTCCGGCTTCAGCGCGTACTGGACGTTGCATCCGCCCGTGATCCCCAGCTCCGTGATGATATTGAGCGCCGAGGTCCGGAGCATCTGGTACTCCTTGTCCCCGAGCGTCTGGGACGGGGCGACGACGATAGAGTCGCCTGTATGCACGCCGACCGGATCGATATTTTCCATGTTGCAGACGGTGATGACGTTGCCCGCGCCGTCGCGCATCACCTCATACTCGATCTCCTTCCATCCTGCGATCGAGCGCTCCACCAGGACCTCTCCGACTCTGGACAGGCGCAGCCCGTTTGCCAGGATCTCATCCAGCTCTTCCTGGTTGTTCGCGATGCCGCCGCCCGATCCGCCGAGTGTGTAGGCCGGGCGCAGGACCACCGGATAGCCGATGCTTCTGGCAAATGCCTCTCCGTCCTCCACATTCCGGACGACCTTCGAGGGCGCGACCGGCTCGCCGATCTTCTCCATCGCCTCCTTGAACTCCAGGCGGTCCTCCGCCCTGCGGATGGTCCTGGAAGTCGTACCGATCAGACGGACCTGGTGATCCTGCAGGAAGCCTCTCTCCTCCAGTTCCATCGCCAGATTCAGTCCGGCCTGTCCGCCGAGCGTCGGAAGGATGCTGTCCGGCTTCTCTTTCTCGATGACCTGCTCGACCACTTCTACGGTCAGCGGCTCGATATAGACATGGTCGGCAATGTCCTTGTCGGTCATGATCGTGGCAGGGTTGGAATTCAGCAGAACGACTTCCACCCCTTCTTCACGCAGGCTCCGGCAGGCCTGGGTGCCTGCATAGTCAAACTCGGCTGCCTGTCCGATGATAATCGGCCCGGAACCGATGACAAGTACTTTTCTGATATCAGGAGATTTCGGCATGGGATTCCTTTCTTGGCTTGTTCTGTATCGTTGCGGCTTGGGGCAGACTGCTTCAGTCCGCCTTCGTCATCATCTTCAGGAAGCGGTCAAACAGATAGCCTGTGTCCTGCGGACCCGGGCATGCCTCCGGATGGAACTGCACGGTAAAGATGTTTTTGTGCAGATATTCGAGGCCTTCGTTCGTCCTGTCATTGACATTCTGGAAAGCAGGGCGCGCTATGTCGGGATTCACCCGCTCCGTATCCACCGCGTACCCGTGATTCTGCGAGGTGATGAAAACCTTCCCGCTCTTCAGGTCCTTCACGGGATGGTTGCCGCCGCGGTGTCCGTATTTCATCTTGAAGGTGTCCGCGCCCGTCGCAAGCGCCATCAGCTGATGTCCCAGGCAGATCGCGAAGATCGGGACATCCGATTCGTAGAGCCTGCGCACCTGTTCTATGATGCTTCCGCAGTCCTTCGGATCCCCGGGGCCGTTGGACAGCATGATCCCGTCCGGATGATCATTAAGGATATCCACCGCGCTTGTATGCGCCGGATACACCGTCACACTGCAGCCGCGTTTTTCAAGGCTCCTTGCGATATTTCGCTTTGCCCCGAAATCCATCAGCGCGACCTTGAAGTGCCGGTTGTACAGCGCCTTCCTCTCACTGGCCGAAAGCTCCCCGCGCACGTCTTCGCCCGATGAGGGCGGCGTGCTCTCCCACGGATCCGTATAGACGTGTTTCTTGGAGCATGTCACCTTGCTGACCACGTCTCCCGTCCTGTAGGATGCGATCTTCGGCAGAAGCTCCCTGATCTGGGCGTCCGTGTATTCCTGTTCTGTGATCAGACCGTTCATGGTCCCTCTTTCACGAAGGAGAATCGTAAGTGCGCGAGTATCGATTCCGGAGATCCCGGGAATATCGTAGCGCTGAAGAAAATTCTGAATGGTATCTTCCGACCGGAAGTTCGAAGGGATACGGGAGAGCTCCCGGACGATAAAAGCATCCGGCCACGCTCTGGAGGACTCCATGTCCTCAATACTGATTCCGTAATTGCCTATCAGGGGATACGTCATTACGAGTGCCTGTCCTGCATAGGAAGGATCTGTCAGCACTTCAAGATAGCCCGTCATGGAAGTATTAAAAACAACCTCAGAAATGACCTCCCTGTGCGATCCGATTCTGCTTCCGCAGAACTTCGTACCGTCCTCCAGGATCAGATATGCATTGCCCATCCGGTATACCTGCCTTTCATGCACAAATTGTGGAAAGTATACACGAATCTATCTCCGATTGCAATATGTGATTGGATTCTCACAGTTACAGTTCACAGGCGAAGAGCAGACGGATAATCAAGGCTTCTGAACCAGTACGTGTAGAAATCCGAGAATCCCAGGGACTCGTAGAGTTTCTCTCCCCGGGCGTTGCCCTTTACAACCTGCAGGTACGCCTTCTCGGCCCCCAGCTCCCTTGCCTGCCACAGAAGCGTGGAGCAGATGGCCCGCGCGTACCCTCTCTGCCAGCAGCTCGGGCTCACATAGATGGCGTAGATTCCGACCCACTCCCTGTCCCGGATCGCAAGTCCCGTTGCCACGATGCATCCGTCCAGCTCAATGGAAGCGACGATGGTCTGCTTCGGGATCGCGGCGTACATCTTCGGAACGATTCTGCGAAGCGTCGGGTCGGAGGTCCCGTTCAGGGAGAACAGCCCCATGAGCCATTCATCCGTAACATCCGGCCGGAGGGCAACCGTGATGTCCCTGTCATAATGAACCAGCGTCGGGATGTGATAGCGGTTCTCAAACAGGTATTCCGTGGCGTCCGGCGTCAGGAGACAGACGTCCTGAAGGTCCGCGCACATGACCTGCGTCGTGTGGCGCACCTGGTAGCCCTTCTCCTCCAGCAGCATGTCAAAGGAAGGATCCATGAGTGGATGAATCTTGAAACTGGTCGGCGAATACAGCGAGGAATACACTTCCTCGCAGTAAGCAATCTTCTCGTCCAGCGCGATCGTACTCTCCCCGATCTGCTCCACGGAATTCGTGCGGTATGTGTAATTGTGGGAGTATCTCAGCAGCCACCCGTCGTACAGCTCGATCCTGTAGGACGGCCATGCATTGAGGGAGATCTCCTCCATGTACTTGATCTGCTGGTCTCTTTCATCCGTATTCATAGTGTGTCGCTCCACCATCTTCCGGCCGCCCCGCAGGGAAGCGCCAGATGCGTGTCCCGCACCGGAAGCCCGACCTCCTGCGAATCCACCCTGCCGCCGAACCTCTGCCCGATCTCCACCGAGATCAGATAGGTCAGGACCGACGGCGCAAGTCCGGTCGTGTAGGAATTGATCAGAAAAAACAGCGGCCTGTCCGTGAGAAGCTGCCCCGTCAGGGACACCAGTTCATGGATGCAGTCCTCCATCTTCCACAGCTCGCCCTTCGGTCCTCTTCCGTAGGAGGGCGGGTCCATGATGATGGCGTCGTACTGATTGCCTCTGCGGATCTCCCGCTCGACAAACTTTTTGCAGTCATCCACCAGCCAGCGGATGGGACGATCCTGCAGACCGGACGCGGCTGCATTCTCCTTCGCCCAGTTCACCATTCCCCTGGACGCGTCCACATGCGTCACCTGCGCACCGGCCAGCGCAGCCGCCAGGGTTGCGCCTCCCGTGTAGGCAAACAGGTTCAGTACCTTGACGCTCCTGCCCGTCTTCACGGCGCTGCGGATCTTTTCGTAAAACCATTCCCAGTTTGCGGCCTGCTCCGGAAACAGCCCGGTATGCTTGAAGGAGAACGGCTTCAGATGGAACGTCAGCTCCCCGTCTCCCAGCGCATAGCGAACAGACCACTGCTCCGGAAGGTCGACGAACTCCCATTCGCCGCCGCCCGAAGAAGATCTGTGATACCTTGCGTTGTATTTCTTCCAGCCCGGATCTTTCCTGGGCGTATGCCAGATCACCTGCGGGTCCGGGCGCACCAGGAGATAGTCTCCCCAGCGCTCGAGCTTCTCCCCGCCCGAGGTGTCAATGACTTCATAGTCTTTCCAGTTCTGTGCAAGAAACATAGGATCCCTCTTGATTCAGATGCCGGCGACGCAGCCGGGAAGGTCTTCAAACGATGTGATGGCAGCCTTTACGCGGGATGTGTCTTCCACGCTTCCGAATCCGTACGCGGCATAAATGAAATCAACGCCCGCGCTCTCTGCCGCCTCCAGGTCTCCCGCGGTATCCCCGACATAGAGCGCGTAGTCCAGGTGGTTTCTGTCCGCGCACATCCGGATGTTATAGCCCTTCTCCCGCATGGTATCCTGGAAGCACAGGTGATCCTCGATCAGGTCCCCTGCGTCCGCCGCCAGCAGGAAGTCTTCAATGTACCCGATCTGGCAGTTGCTGACAATATACAGGTGCCATCCGTCTTCCCTCAGTTTTTCAAAGGTCTCGCGGACCTTCGGATAGAGTCTGCCCGGGTGGCCGACCAGGTAGATGTTCTCGTACTCCATCGCCCCGTTCAGCACTTCGACGCGCCTTTCCTGCGACAGATACCCGTACAGGATATCCGCGATCTGGAACATGGTCTTGCCCAGGCACCCGCGCATCTCCTCCACGCTGATGCGGTGCGTTACATCCGGCAGATCCTCTCCGTAAATATTCCAGGCCTGCGTGATCTGTTCGACCGCATCCCACAGGGTTCCGTCCACATCCAGGAGAATCCCCCTGCGCAGGTCCTTCTTTTCCTTCAATGCATTCTGTTCCATATCCACCTCTGATGCGTAAAGCCACTGATGCGCATTCAAGAACGCCCCGGCCCTCCTGCCGCGGCGCGCCCGGTGCGTTCGCACCATCTTGCTTAGTGCGCGGCTTCGATCCGCCGTTAAAAAAGCTGTCTGTGGCATATACTACCACAGACAGCCTCTTTCTGACAATGGATTCAGAACCGGCGCGCCTCAGCTGAAATCATCCTTGGTTGCGCCGCAGATCGGACATACGAAATCATCCGGAATATCTTCCCACTTGGTACCCGGCTCGATTCCGGCTTCCGGATATCCTTCTTCCTCGTTGTATTCCCATCCGCAAAGATCACATACCTTCGTCATCGTTTCTCCTCCTCTTTATGTTGTAAATAGCTCCTACTAATAGCGCCTACTGCAGTTTCTCAAAATCACTGGCCGGATGCTTGCACAGAGGACAGATGAAATCCTCCGGAAGCTCTTCGCCTTCATACACATATCCGCAGATCTTGCAGACCCAGCCGACCTGCGCTTCCTCAACCGGCTGCGGCTTCGGCTTGATATGCTCGAAGTAGTACGCATAGGTGACGCTCGGCGCGTCACTGAGCACTCTGCACTCTGTCACCTCGGCGATAAACAGCGTGTGCGTCTCAAATTCCTTCTCCTCGATGACCTTCCCGGAGATCAGCGCATTCACGCCCTTCGTCACATAATACAGACCGTTTGCGGAACGCTGCGCGTCTGCATAGCCTGCAAACTTGTCCGTATCTCTTCCGCTCTGGAATCCGAAGTGTTTGAAGGCGTCGAACGTGACATCCTGGGACAGGACCGATACATTGAATACGCCTGTCTTTTTGATCATGTCATGCGTATAGTTCGCTTTATTGACGGCGATCGTGATGCGGTTCGGCTCGCTCGTCACCTGGCTGGCGGTATTGATGATGCAGCCATTGTCCTTGTCGCCGTCCTTCGCAGTCAGCACAAACAGCCCGTAGCTGAGCTTGAACATCGCCTTTGTGTCCATGACGGCAGCCTCAGCCGCCTTTTCTCCCGCCTCTTCTGCCTTCGGCGCGGGAGTGACTTCCGTCTTCTTCGGGATCGTTGCCTCGATCGCATCCGCGATCGCGTCGATCTGAGGCAGCTGCTCTTCCTTGAGCGCGGAGCGGATCGAAAGCGTCTCATTGAGCACTTCAAATCCTTTGCACTTTGCAAGCAGCTCGCGGATCAGTTTTCCGCTGGTCGGAGCCCAGGATCCGTTCTCGATCACGGCCACCGTGCGGTTCTGGATATTGTGCGCAACCAGGTCGTAGAGGAAGCTCTCCATCTGTACAAAGATGCCCGCGTTGTAGGTTGTGGACGCCAGCACCAGATGGCTGTACTCAAACACGGCCGCGATGATCTCGCTTGCAGGCGTTACCGAGACGTCAAACATCACCGTCTGGATCCCCTTCTCGCGAAGGCGGACCGCCAGGCACTCCGCAGCGTTCTCCGTATGATGGTAGACGGATGCGTAGGCAATGACCACGCCCGTCTTCTCCGGCTTATAGGAAGCCCAGTGCGCATAGGTATCAATGATATCGCCGATATTCTTTCTCCACACGAATCCGTGCAGCGGGCACAGATACCGGATATCCAGCGCCGACGCCTTCTTGAGGACGGCTGATACCTGCTGTCCGTACTTGCCCACGATATTCGTGTAGTACCGTCTCGCCTCGTCCAGGTAATCCCGGTTGAAATCGACCTCATCCGCGAACAGGGCGCCGTTCAGCGCGCCGAAGGTTCCGAACGCATCCGCGGTAAACAGGACGCCGTTGGTCGTGTCATACGTCATCATGACTTCCGGCCAGTGCACCATCGGTGCGTTGACGAAGGTCAGCGTATGGGCGCCCGCGCAGAAGGTATCCCCTTCCTTCACGATCTCACACAGCGCGTCCACGTCAAATGTGAAATACTGCTTCATCATGTCGGCCAGTTTTTTGCCGCACAGGATCCTGATATCCGGATAGCGGCGCACCAGTTCCTCCAGGGTTGCGCTGTGATCCGGCTCCATGTGATGCACCACGATGTAATCCAGATGGCGGCCGCCCAGCGCTTTTTCAACATTCTCAAAGAACACCGTGCCGACTGCCGCATCCACCGTATCAAACAGAACGGTCTTTTCATCCAGAAGCAGATAGGAATTATAGGAGACTCCGGCAGGAACTGAATAAACGCCTTCAAACATGGCAAGACGTCTGTCATTCGCGCCAACCCACACAAGGTCATCTGTTACATTTCTGCAGCAATACATATACCCTCTCCCTTTCTGTACAGGATTTGTTTAAAGATGCCTCATTATAGCATGCACCGTCCGTGCATGTCCATGAGAACCTCACCGCATCCGCTGTCAGGTCTAGTCCGCGTCAAACGCTTTTTTTACCTTATCCCGGAACTTCTTCTTTTTCTTCCCGGAATCGTTCCCCTCAACCTCCCGGGCTGCCTGATTCAGGCTGTCTCCGGACAGTTCGTCAAAGCGGCGCAGCGCCTCCTTCGCCTCGTCGGACAGCCGGGTCGGCGTCCTGATCATCAGGGTCACATAATGGTCTCCCCGAAGGTCCTTATTGCGCACGCTCGGAACGCCCTTGCCCTTGAGACGGACCCTGGTCCCGGACTGTGTTCCCGGGCGGACCGTATAGATCACGTCGCCGTCCACAGTCTTCACCCGCAGATCCCCGCCAAGCGCCGCCTGCGCGTAAGAGATCTCAACCGTTGTGAAGATATCCATACCCTGCCGGATAAAGTTCGGGTCGGAAGCGACTCTGACCTCCACCAGCAGATCGCCCCTCGGTCCTCCGTTCAGGCCCGGTTCTCCCTTGTCCCGGATCCGGATGCTCTGGCCGTCGTCAATTCCCGCAGGAACCGTAACCTCGATCTTCTTTCTGCTGGACGTAAATCCGCTGCCTGCGCAGTTCGGGCACTTCTGCTCAATGATCCTGCCCGTCCCGCGGCAGTCCGGGCACGCCTGCGTACTCTGCATCATGCCGAACATGCTCTGCTGACGGTAGGTCACCTGGCCGGTGCCGCGGCACCTGGCGCAGATCTTCGGGGCCGTCCCCGGTTTGGCGCCGCTTCCGCCGCAGTTGGTGCAGACATCTTTGAGATTCAGGTCCAGCTCTTTTTTGCAGCCGCTGATGGATTCTGCAAACGTGATGCTGACTCTGGCGCGCACATTGTCTCCCTGCATCGGCGCGTTCGGATCCGCCTGTCTTCTTCCGCCGCCGAACAGGTCGCTGAAGATATCCCCCATGCCGCCCATGCCGCCGAAGATATCCGAGAAATCAAAGTTTCCCGCGTCAAAACCGCCGCCCTGCTCGAACGCAGCGTGTCCGAACTGGTCATACTGCTGCCGTTTCTGCGGATCGCTCAGGATCCCGTACGCTTCCGATGCTTCCTTGAACTTCTCCGCCGCATCGGCATCCCCGGGATTCATATCCGGATGATACTTCTTCGCAAGCTTCCGGTACGCCTTCTTCAGCGTGTCGTCGTCCGCGTTTCTGTCTACGCCCAGAACCTCATAATAGTCTCTTTTGTCAGCCATATAGCCCCCTCTTCAGGATTGCTCTGCGCACTATACGGGCCTGCACGATGCTCCGTGCAGACCCGTTCGTGTATGCATGTTCACTCTCCGGAAGGCCGGCGCCTGTTCATTCTTCAGGCGCCTTGCTTCTTGCCGGTCTGTCTGTCAGTCTGTTCGTCTCAGACCTCTCTGAAGTCTCCGTCCACCACATCATCGTCAGCCGGTGCGCTGCCTGCGCCCGCATCCTGCGGGCCGGGGCCTGCCTGGCCCTGCTGCGCCGCCTGCTGCTGATACATCTTCTCGAACAGCTTCTGGGCGCTGCTCATCAGCTTCTCCTGCCCTGCCTTCAGATCATTGATCTGGTCATCCGTCAGCTCGTCGCCGCACTTTGCGATGGTTTCCTTGAGTGCATTCAGGTCTGCCTCAACCGCAGCCTTGTCCGTCGGATCCAGGTTTGCGCCTGCCTCTTCCAGCGCCTTCTCGGTCTGGAATACGATTGCGTCGGCGTCATTCTTTGCGTCGATGCCTTCCTTGCGCTTCTTGTCCTGCGCCTCGTACTCGGCAGCCTCTCTGACAGCCTTATCGATCTCATCATCGGACATGTTGGATCCGGACGTAATCGTGATATGCTGCTCCTTGCCGGTGCCAAGATCCTTCGCGGAGACATTTACAATGCCGTTGGCGTCGATGTCGAATGTAACCTCGATCTGCGGCACCCCTCTTCTTGCCGGCGGGATCCCGTCCAGACGGAACTGGCCGAGGGTCTTGTTGTCCCGTGCAAACTGGCGCTCGCCCTGTACGACGTGGATGTCGACAGCGGTCTGGTTGTCCGCAGCGGTGGAGAAGATCTGGCTCTTCTTGGTCGGGATGGTTGTGTTGCGCTCGATCAGCTTCGTCGCAACGCCGCCCAGCGTCTCGATGGACAGGGACAGCGGGGTGACATCCAGAAGAAGGATATCGCCTGCGCCCTCGTCGCCTGCAAGCTTGCCGCCCTGGATGGCAGCGCCGATCGCGACGCACTCATCCGGGTTCAGGCTCTTGCTCGGCTCCTTGCCGGTCAGGGCCTTTACCTTGTCCTGCACGGCCGGGATACGGGTGGAGCCGCCGACCAGAAGGACCTTTCCGAGCTCAGACGCCGTGACGCCGGCATCCGCGAGCGCTTTGCGGACAGGGTCTGCAGTCAGATCCACCAGATCCGCTGTCAGCTCATCAAACTTCGCCTTCGTCAGATCCATCTCGAAATGCTTCGGTCCGGTCTCATTGGCGGTGATGAACGGAAGGTTGATGTTGGTCGTGGTCGCGGAGCTCAGTTCCTTCTTTGCCTTCTCAGCAGCTTCCCTGAGCCTCTGGAGCGCCATCTTGTCATTGGAAAGGTCGATGCCTTCCTTGTTCTTGAAATCCTGGATCATGTACTCGGTGATTCTCTGGTCGAAATCATCGCCGCCCAGACGGTTGTTGCCGTTCGTGGCGAGAACCTCGATCACGCCGTCGCCGATCTCGATGATGGAGACATCGAATGTGCCGCCGCCAAGGTCGTACACCATGATCTTCTGCTCTTTCTCATTGTCAAGTCCGTACGCCAGCGCTGCAGCGGTCGGCTCGTTGATGATACGCTTGACATCCAGTCCCGCGATCTTGCCGGCGTCCTTGGTCGCCTGCCTCTGCGCGTCATTGAAATACGCCGGGCAGGTGATGACCGCCTCGGTCACCTTCTCGCCGAGATAGGCTTCCGCATCGCCCTTGAGCTTCTGCAGAATCATCGCGGAGATCTCCTGCGGAGAATACTTCTTGCTGTCAATATCGACTCTGTAATCAGAGCCCATATGTCTCTTGATCGAAGAGATGGTGCGGTCTGAGTTGGTAACCGCCTGCCTCTTTGCAGGCTCACCGACCAGTCTCTCCCCGTTCTTTGTGAATGCGACGACAGACGGCGTCGTTCTCGAACCTTCCGCATTCGCGATAACGGTCGGCTTTCCGCCTTCCATAACTGCTACGCAGCTGTTTGTTGTTCCAAGGTCAATTCCGATAATCTTTCCCATAATGAATCCTCCTTCATACCTCTATATTCCAACAATCCGGTCTCCTTCCGAAGACCCTCAGGTCAGTTTGCAACTTTTACCATGCTGTGCCGGATCACTGTATCGTGGTAGGTATACCCCTTCTGCAGCTCCTGCACCACTATATTCTCACCGACCGATTCATCCTCGCAGTGCATCACCGCGTTGTGCAGGTTCGGATCAAACTCCTTCCCCTCTGCTTCGATCGGCTGAACCCCGATGGACTCGAGCTCTGTCATCAGCTGCCTGTAGATCTTCTCCATCCCCTGGACGAAGGGATCTTCGCTGTTCTCCTCTGCCTGCGCAAGTCCCCGCTCAAAGCTGTCGACAACGGGAAGGATCTTCTCGATGACGCTTCTTGCGCCCAGGTCAAACATCTGGCTCTTCTCTTTTTCCGACCGCTTCCGGAAGTTGTCGAACTCCGCCATCTGGCGCATCACTTTATCGTTGAGCTCTTCAATCTTTTCGTCTTTCTTGTCTTTCTTTTTGCGGAAAAATGAACTCTGCCGCTCTTGTGTATCTGCCTGGACGAAATCGCCGTCCACCGCGCCGTCCGCGCCTTCGCCTTCCGCGTCTTCGCCGTCCGCAGCCTCTGCGCACTCCGCATCCTGCGAACCTGCCTGTTCAGCCTCCTCTGCGGCCTCTTCCTCTCCGGCGTCTGTATCCTGCTGCTTCTCTTCTTCAGCAGCCTCTTCGGCCTCCATGGCCCTCTTGATCTCTTCTCTGTTTTCCTCTGCCATGTTCTCCTCCGGTTCTCTACGATTCCGGGCTGTCACCGTCTGTGCGGTAGACACTGTCCAGCTGGCCGGTCAGATCCTTCAGGATCCCGACCACTTTGTCATAATCCATTCGCTTCGGCCCGACAATGCCGATCCTGCCGTACATGCCGTCCCCCAGATCGTAACTGGCCGTCACCACACTGCAGTCCTTCATGTTCTCATTCTGCAGTTCAGATCCGATCGTGACCTGGATGGCATGTTCCTGGCTCTCGGAATCCATCAGGCTCAGCAGCGGGTGCTTCTCCTCAAATGCGTGAAGCAGGTCGCTCGCCTTCTCGGTATCCGACGAAAGCTCCGGATACTTGAAAATGTTCGTCGCGCCGCTGGTGTAGACCTCCACGTCCTCCTCCTGGGAGATTGCGTCCGCAACCGCGTCCAGGACCTGTGAAATCAGTTCGGACTGTATGCCGGCCTCCTGCTTGAGCTGCGCGATCGTGCTGAGATTGATCTCCTCGATCGTAAGACCGTTCAGCCGCGAATTCAGAAGGATATTCAGCTGCAGCACCTGGTCTCTGTTGAGTCCGTGCTCCATGTGGATGATCCGGTTTTTCACCACATTCCCCTCGGCAACCACCGTTGCCAGGATCTGCTCCTCGTCCACAATCGACAGCTGGATGAACTTCAGCTTGATCCGGTGGTACTGGGGGCTGGTGATCATCGTCGCGTAGTTGGTGTTCACTGCCAGGTACCGGACAATCTGCTTGAGCAGAAGTTCCATCTTATCCTGTCTGGAGATCATCAGCTGCTTCATCTGGGAAACTTCCGCTTCCTTCTCCTCCATCAGGCGGTCCACATACAGGCGGTACCCCTTATCGGAAGGAATCCTTCCCGAAGAAGTGTGCGGCTGGATGATCAGTCCAAGTTCCTCAAGGTCCGACATCTCATTGCGGATCGTAGCGGAACTGAGGTTCAGTCCGGGCATCTTGGAAATGGTCCTGGAACCGACCGGCTCTCCTGTTTCCAGGTAGGTCTGGATAATCGCTTTCAGTATGGTCCATTTGCGTCCATCTAATTCCATCCTGCATCCTCCTCTCCACTGTCTGTTAGCACTCGGTTGGTCGGAGTGCTAACACTCTGGAAATAATAATAATTCTGCCCCTGTTATTTGTCAATACTGATTTGTGAAAAAATTATGAGATCTTTTCCGGCTCTTATGATAAAATGAATAACAGTCATTGACATCGAATGGTGTCGATCTGAATTCAGGGAGTTTCTATTACAATGGGAAAGAAAACAATCGCCGCCGTCATCGCGTGCGTGCTGGGCATCGTAGTCCTGGCGGCACTGGCCATTCTCATCATGAACACAAAAGACCTGTCCGGCTCTGCGCTCAGGAACATACTGCCGGTTCATGAAACGCCGCTTTCCGAATCGGAACTGTTTCAGGGGTTTATCTATGAGACCGAAGACGCATCCCCTGCCGTAAAAGAAGACGCAGAGATGCCGCAGACAGAGGCCGAGAGGATGGAGGCGCAGGCGCAGACAGAGCCTTCGAACCTCTTTGATGAGACCGGAACCCTGGGCGGAGTCCTTCCGGGCACTGCAGGGTCTGTCAAAGGGCGCGCGATCTTTGTCGGAGATTCCAGGACGCTCGGCATGCGCGACGCCATGCGCCGCCAGAACATTCCCGATCAGAGCATCTATGTCGGCAGAGTCGGGGAAGGCGTCCGCTGGTTTGTCGAAGAAGGCATCGAAGAGATGGAGGCTGCCATCGAAGAGAACCCGGATCTTCCGGTCGTTCTCAATCTGGGCGTCAACGACCCTGAAGAGATTGACCGCTATATTGTCACATACTGGGACTGCATCCGGAACCATCCCGACACGGATTTCTATATTCTGTCGGTCAATCCGATGGATGAAGAATTCATGCTCGACGGCGACCTGGTGGCCGACGGCGTGCTGGATCACATCAATACACTGAATATCGCGATTATGAACAACCGCCTGAAGGAGGAATTTCCTTCCCGCTATATCGACTGCGCCTCCTACCTGCGCGCAAACGGATATGAGACGGTCGACGGGCTTCATTTCAATACGCAGACTTACCTGCGGATCCACGACTTCGTACTGCTTGCGATTTCGTAAGACTGCACGGACTGCCGGCCATCTCGTAAGGCATCCGAACCGGCAGGCCATTGCATAAGACTTCCGGCGATTGCGTAATGCATCCGGAACTGCAGACCATTGCATAAGACTTCCGGCGATTGCGTAATGCATCCGGAACTGCAGACCATTGCGCCAGCCTGCTGCAGCAGGCTGGCGTTTCCTCTTCGTGCGGCTCAGTCCAGCAGGAACTCTGACAAGACCAGGTTGCTCACATCGATCCCGCGCTGACTCAAAAACAGATATCCGTCCTTCATTTCCAAAAGCTCCATCCTGGACAGGTCTTTGATCTGCCGCGCGTAGAGCTCCTCTGCGCGGATGCCGAACGTTTCCGCAAACTTCTCCAGGTTCACTCCGCGCATCATGCGAAGCCCCAGGAACATTGTCTCTTCGATCTCCTCTTTTCTTGTAAGAAGCTGCGTTTTCGCAGGCGCATCTCCTGACAGGTATGCGGACAGATCTTCCGTATTCTTCAGCCTGAGATGGCCCAGCTGTCCGCTGGCCCCCAGTCCGAATCCCGCGTACTCCCTGCGGACCCAGTAGCCGGTATTATGGACGCTCTCATATCCGTCCGGCGCATAGTTGGAGATCTCGTACCGGTGCATCCCTCTCTCCGACAGCTTCTTTTCAAGCAGGGCGAGCATCCGGTCTTCTTCCTCCTCGCAGGGCAGAAACAGGGGCCTGTCCCCTCTCGCCCTTGCTTCCGCGTCCTCATGGTACATCTCCCAGAAGGGAGTTCCTTCTTCTATGATAAGGCTGTATGCGGAGATGTGCTCCGGCCCGCTATCCCGGGAGCCGGATGCAGATTCGTTCGGAAGGTTCAGCACCTTTTCCAGCGTCTCATTCCACCCCTCCAGATCCAGGCCCGGCAGCGCGTACATGAGGTCCACGTTGATGTTGTCAAATCCCTCCCGGCGCGCGCGGATATATTCCTCCCGGAACATTTCATAGGTATGGATCCTGCCCAGCCTCTCGAGCAGGACGTCGTCCGCGCTCTGAAGGCCCAGGCTCAGGCGGTTGAATCCGGCCTCCCGGTAGATCTTCAGCTTCTCCCCGCTCAGCGTCCCCGGATTGCACTCGATCGTGATCTCCGCATCCGGCCGGACTGTGAAGCGCTCCCGCAGGCAGTCCAGAATGGACGCGGTCAGATCCGCCCTGAGATAAGACGGCGTCCCCCCACCGAAATAGATGCTGACAGCTTCATATCTGTCAGCATCCTCAAAGTGCCAGATCTCCCGCTCAAGCGCACGCACATACGCTTCGCAGGTATCTTCATCCGCCGGAAATGAGAGAAAATCACAGTATCTGCATTTCCGCACGCAGAATGGAATATGCACATAGATTCCAAGTTCTCTTCTGTCCATCTGTCACTGTTCGTCCAGCTTCAGAACGCTCATGAACGCCTTCTGCGGGATCTCCACGGACCCGACCTGGCGCATGCGCTTCTTGCCTTCCTTCTGCTTCTCCAGCAGTTTCTTCTTTCTGGAAATGTCGCCGCCATAGCATTTCGCCAGAACGTCCTTGCGCAGCGCGCGCACCGTCTCCCTGGCGATGATCCTGCCGTTGACCGCTGCCTGGATCGGGATCTCGAACAGCTGCCTCGGGATCTCCTCCTTGAGCTTCTCGCACATCTTTCTGCCGCGCTCATATGCATTGCCCTCAAACACGATGAAGGACAGCGCGTCCACCTGTTCGCGGTTGACCAGGATGTCCAGCTTGCACAGATCGCTCTTCACATATTCCTTCAGTTCATAATCAAAGGAAGCGTATCCTCTCGAGCGGCTCTTGAGCGCGTCAAAGAAATCGTAGATGATCTCATTGAGCGGCATATCGTACTTGAGCACCGCCCTGCCCGCCTGCAGGTATTCCGTTTCCTTATAGATGCCGCGCCGCTCCTGGCACAGCTGCATGATCGGGCCGATGAATTCGGTGGTCACCATGATCTCAGCCGACACCATGGGCTCCTCCATGTACTCGATCTCGGAAGGATCCGGAAGGTTGGACGGGTTCGTCAGATCGATCACCTCGCCGCTGGTCTTGTGCACTTTGTAAATGACGCTCGGCGCGGTCGTGACCAGGTCCAGGTTGTACTCTCTCTCCAGGCGCTCCTGGATGATCTCCAGATGGAGCAGGCCCAGGAATCCGCACCTGAATCCGAACCCCAGCGCCGCGCTGGTCTCCGGCTCGAACTGCAGAGAGGCGTCGTTGAGCTGCAGCTTCTCCAGCGCGTCCCTCAGATCCTGGTATCTCGCGCTGTCTGCGGGATAGACGCCGCAGTATACCATCGGCATCGGGTTCTTATAGCCGGGAAGCGCTTCCGGGCACGGACGCTCCGCATCCGTCACCGTATCTCCGACCCGCGTGTCATTGACATTCTTCAGGAACGCGGTGAAGTATCCCACCATACCGGCTTCGAGCTGGTCGCACGGGATGAACTGGCCCGGGGCAAAATATCCCACTTCGACGACGTCCGCCTCGGCGCCGGTCGCCATCATGCGCACCTTCATCCCTTTCTTCAGGACGCCGTCGAACACTCTCAGGAAAACGATGACGCCCCGGTAGGAGTCGTACAGGGAATCAAAGATCAGCGCGCTGAGCGGCGCCTTGTTGTCTCCCTTCGGCGCGGGAAGCGTATGGACGATCTGCTCCAGGACCGCATCCACGTTATCGCCTGTCTTGGCGGAGATCCGGGGACAGTTCTCGCAGTCCAGTCCGATCACGTCTTCGATCTGCGCCGCGGCCCTGTCCGGATCGGCGCTCGGAAGATCGATCTTGTTGATGACCGGAAGGATCTCCAGGTCATGATCCAGCGCAAGGTACACGTTGCCCAGCGTCTGCGCCTCCACGCCCTGCGCCGCGTCCACAACGAGCACCGCGCCGTCGCAGGCGGCAAGCGCCCTGGAGACTTCGTAATTAAAATCAACATGGCCGGGGGTGTCGATCAGGTTGAATACGTACTCTTCCCCGTCCGCGCTGTGATAGATCCCGCGCACGGTCTGCGACTTGATGGTAATGCCGCGCTCCCGCTCGATGTCCATATTGTCCAGGACCTGGTTCTGCATCTCACGGCTCGTAAGGACCCCTGTCTTCTCGATAATCCTGTCAGCAAGGGTTGATTTGCCGTGGTCGATATGCGCGATGATGCAGAAGTTTCTTATTTTACTGATATCATATTCTGCCAATGGATATGCCTCCTGGTCGTATCGGATCATGTCCGCCGTTTCTTCTTTTCTGCGGCGGCAAACGTAGTTTACCGTAAGGCGCTGAAAACATCAAGAAGATGTTGACTTTTACAGGGTTGCGGATTAGAATACCTTCGTATGTGTGCCTGAAACGTCCGTGTCCGTCTTTCAAGCACGAATGAACGAATCTAATAATTATGTATGGAGGTGTACGTTTTGGCAAACATTAAGTCCGCTAAGAAACGTGTCGTGACCAGCAGAGTCAGACAGGAAAGAAACAAATCCATCAAGTCTTCCGTCAAGACCGCGTCCAAGAAGGTCGAGGCTGCGGTAAAGGCAGGGGATAAGGAAGCCGCTCAGAAGGAACTTCTGAATGCAACCTCAGTCATTGACAAGGCTGCGAAGAAGGGCGTTCTTCATAAGAACAACGCATCCCGCAAGGTTTCCCGTCTTTCCAGGATGGTCAACACCATCGCCTGAAGACAGACCGGTTCTTTCTATAATCAGTATACGATTGAATGATGCACATCGGACCGTCATCCCGATGTGCATTTTTAATGCAATCAAGTACGCCATCGGCGTACTTGCGCCCGACCGCGCGGCCGCTTTAGCGGCCTTCCACTGCGCGGTCGT
>CAJOKX010000052.1 GCA_905235415.1 uncultured Lachnospiraceae bacterium | reverse complement strand
TAAACTTTGAATCTGAGACCAATTTAGACCAGTATTTAGACCATTTGAAGGAAAAAACATGCCGAGATAAGCCGAAATAAGCCGAGAAACGGGAAAAACACCGAAAAGCCGGAAAGCCAGTAAATAAGCCAAAAACCGAGATAAATCAAGGTAAAACCGAGAAAATTACGGAGCAAAAATTGATGATCAAAGTGCTTTTCGTTTGCCATGGCAATATTTGCAGATCAGTGATGGCGGAGTATATGTTTCGCGATAAGATCCGCAAGCTTGGTCTGGAAGACCGGTTCTGCGCGGATTCTGCGGCGACTTCCAGAGAGGAGATCGGCAATGAGATGTATCCGCCTGCCAAAAGCATGCTGACGAAAAAGGGAATCCCGTTCGGCCATCACAGGGCCAGGCAGATTGTACGGGAGGATTATGACCGGTATGATATTCTGGTCGGAATGGATGATGAGAATATGTACTTCATGCGGCGGATGCTTGGGGAGGATACGGAGGGAAAGTTCCGGAAGATGCTGCAATACATCGGTCTGGAACGTGAGGTTGCTGATCCGTGGTACACGGGTGATTTTACACAGACATATGAAGACCTGGACCAAAGCCTGGATGCGATGATCCGGATCGAAGCGGAAGCGTTCTCATAAAGCAGGCATGAATGGTTCCGGCTGCAGAAGCCGGCATACGGAGGACAACGAAATGAGGTATTATACAGTTGAAATCAATGGAAGAGAGGCAGTTGCTGTAAGCACGGACGGAAAAGAACTGTATCTGCTTCCGCAGGCTGCGGACATGAATGAACTGATCCGCTCGGGCGGAATCAGGACGATTCCGGAAGACGCTGTGAAGCTGGAGAGCGGCAGCGCTGTCAGGATTCTCTCGCCGATCCCGAGACCTGCGCAGGATGTTCTGTGTCTGGGGATCAATTACGCCGCGCATGCTGTGGAGGCGGACCGGTTCTCCAGCGAGGCCTTCGGAGGGGAGAGACCCTATCCGATCTTCTTCTCCAAGAGAGTGAACTATTCGCAGGGAACAGGAGCCGGTATTCCGTCTTACCCGGACCTGGTGGATTCGCTTGACTATGAGTGCGAACTCGGGGTGATTATCGGAAAAGATGCAAAGAATGTCGCGCGGGAGGATGCCGCAGAATATGTATTCGGGTATACCATCGTCAATGATGTGAGCGCCAGGAATCTGCAGACACGTCACAAGCAGTGGTACTTCGGAAAGAGCCTGGACGGCTTTACGCCGATGGGGCCCTGCATCGTGAGCGCAGACGAATTTGCATTTCCGCCGCAGCTGGGCATCAGCTGCCTGGTAAACGGGGAAGTGAGGCAGGATTCCAATACGGGCTATCTGATTGCGGGGATCGCAGAGATCATATCCATCCTGTCGGAAGGGATGACGCTTCAGGCGGGTACGATCATTGCGACAGGTACGCCTTCCGGCGTCGGTATGGGAATGACGCCGCCTTCGTTCCTGAAGGCAGGCGACGTGGTGGAGTGCCGGATTGAAGGGATCGGATCTCTTCAGAACACCATCTGCTGAAGCGCTGCCCGGGAGGACTGCCGGAAAACCGTATCTGCAAGAGCGAGTATGGATTCCTGTGCATCAGGGAGAGGGTATATGAATTCTTATGAACGCATCTATGAAGTGGTAAAGGAGATTCCGTACGGACAGGTTGCAACCTACGGGCAGGTGGCCGCGCTTGCGGGCAATCCGCGCTGGGCGCGTGTCGTCGGATATGCGCTTCATGTCAATCCCGATCCTGAACATATCCCGTGCTATCGTGTGGTGAACCGGGAAGGAAGACCCTCCGACGCATTTGCATTTGGCGGAGTCAACCGGCAGATCGGTCTGCTGGAAGCGGAAGGGGTGCGGTTCACAGAAGAAGGATGCGTGGATATGGAGCAGTTTCAGTGGAAGAAGCGGCTGCTTTGAAAATGCGCCCGGCGCAGTTCGGTGAAGCAGCGCGCCGGGAGAGCGGATCCCCGTTATCGGGAGAGCGGATCCCCGTTATCGGGAGAGCGGATCCCCGTTATCGGGAGAGCGGATCCCCGCCTTCGGGAGATGACCCTTGAGAATCAGATGCAAATCTTATATGATAGAGACTGAACCGCCGCAGGCAGGGCGCGGAAGCGATACAGCCATCCGCCTCTCAGGATGCGTAGGCGGAAGACAGTAACAGGAACGTGCCATATATAAAGGAGAATCAGTAACATGAAATGGGAAAACTTTACGAAGCTGGAGTCCTATAAGAAACTGGCATCTGCGAAGACGCCGGACATCAAGGCTGAACTGGACGGAGAGAAGGGCGCTCTGAGAGTGCAGGCGTACCAGGTGCCGATGGCTTCCGGCATGGTATATAACTATGCGGCGAAGGCGGTGGATGACCAGCTGATCGATCTGCTGCAGGAGCTTGCTGATGAGGCGCAGCTTCAGGAGAAGTATGAAGCGCTCTACAACGGTGAAGTGATCAATACCGGTGAGAAGAGACTTGTCCTGCACCAGCTGACACGCGGACAACTGGGCGAAGACGTGGTTGTGGACGGCGTGAACAAAAGGCAGTTCTACAAAGAGCAGCAGGACCGTGCCAATGCATTTGCGAACAAGGTGCACAGCGGCCGGATCGTCAATGAAAAGGGCGAGAAGTTTACGACTGCGGTGCAGATCGGCATCGGCGGCAGCGACCTCGGCCCCAGAGCGCTCTATCTGAGCCTTGAGAGCTGGGCAAAGGTACAGGGGACGCTGAAGATGGAAGCGAAGTTCATCAGCAATGTGGATCCGGACGATGCTTCCGCGGTTCTTCGCAGTGTTGATCTGGAGCATGCGCTGTTCGTCCTGGTGTCCAAGTCCGGAACGACGCTGGAGACCCTGACCAATGAAGCATTCTGCAAGGATGCGCTGGCAAAGGCCGGTCTTGATCCGTCCCGTCATATGGTGGCGGTCACGAGCGCGACATCCCCGCTTGCGAACAATCCGGACTATCTGGATTCCTTCTATATTGATGATTATATCGGCGGAAGGTATTCCGCGATGTCTGCAGTCGGCGGCGTGATCCTGGCGCTTGCATTCGGACCGGAGGTCTTTGCGCGGATCCAGGCCGGCGCGGCGGCAGAGGATGAAGCGTGCAAGGAGAAGGACGTCAGGAAGAACGCTTCGATGCTGGATGCGCTGATCGGCGTGTACGAGCGCAATTTCCTCGGCATGGGCGTAACGGCGGTTCTGCCTTACTCACAGGCGCTGTCCCGCTTCCCGGCACATCTCCAGCAGCTGGACATGGAGTCCAACGGCAAGAGCGTAAACCGCTTCGGCGAGCCGATTGATTACAAGACAGGCCCTGTGATCTTCGGAGAGCCGGGCACGAACGGACAGCATTCCTTCTATCAGCTTCTGCATCAGGGAACCGATATCATCCCGCTGCAGTTTGTCGGATTCCGTTCCAGCCAGATGGCCAATGATGTTCTGATCGAGAACAGCACGAGCCAGCAGAAGCTCTGCGCGAACGTCGCTGCGCAGATCGTGGCGTTTGCTTGCGGCAAGGATGATGAGAACCGGAATAAATACTTTGCGGGCGGCAGACCTTCCAGCATCATCGTTGGCGACCAGCTGACGCCGGAGGCGCTCGGAACGCTGCTTGCATATTTTGAGAATAAGGTTATGTTCCAGGGATTTGTCTGGAACATCAACAGCTTCGACCAGGAGGGCGTGCAGCTGGGCAAGGTGCTCGCAAAGCGCGTGCTGGCGAAGGATACGGACGGCGCACTGGCACAGTACAGTGAGCTTCTCGGAATCTGACACGCCGAATCAGGGCGATTCCGGGTGATGAGACAGGAACGCTTTCAGGAAGAAAACCTGGAGGCGTTCCTTTTTTAGAGTATGTTGCACCGGATGCACCAAACTGTGCTCATACAGGAAAGGGGAGAAGAGGATATGACTTCGTTTATCGACATGCACTGCGATACCCTGACACAGGCAAATATGCATTTTCAGCATGACCTGACCCGTCTTCCGATGGAGATGCTGGATGTGGAGAAACTCAGGAAGGGCGGGGCGCTTGCGCAGTTTTTTGCCATCTGTCTGCCGAAGATCACCACCGTCCGGAAGCTCGGATCGCTCTATGAGGGAGACTGGAAGCATATCAGAAGGCTGGCGGGGATCCTGCAGCATACCTGCAGCCTGCACCCGGAACAGATCTCCCTGTGCAGAAGCGCGCAGGACCTGGATCAATGTGAATCAGACGGAAAGATCGGCGCTTTTCTGACGATCGAAGACGGGCGTGATATCGGGGGCGATATGGAGCGCCTTTCACTGTATCACCGTCTCGGCGTGCGTCTGATCACGCTGACCTGGAATTATGAGAACTGTTTCGGATATCCGAACACGCCGGGCGGAAGGATGGTTTCGCAGGAGTTGATGAACCGCGGGCTGAAACCGTTCGGAAGGGAAGCGGTCTGCGAAATGAACCGCCTCGGGATCCTGATTGATGTGAGTCATCTCTCAGACGGAGGATTCTATGATGTCGCGAAGCTGTCCTCGAAACCGTTTGTGGCCAGCCATTCCAACGCCCGCGCGGTCTGCTCCCATCTGCGCAACCTGACAGATGATATGATCCGAGTACTTGCTGATAAGGGAGGCGTGATGGGGCTCAACCAGTATCCGCTGTTTCTGTATGACGGCGCCACAGAGAGCCGGACGGAGGATTATCTGGCGCACATAGACCATATCCGGGACGTGGGCGGCATCGACTGTATCGCCCTCGGGTCGGACTTTGACGGGATCGGAAGGTCCTGCAGGCCGAAGATGAAGGGACCGCAGGATTATCCGATGCTTGCGGATCTGCTGCTTACTCATGGATATACGCAGGACGAAGTGGACAAGATCTTCCGCGGGAATGCTGAGCGCGTGATCCGGGATGTGATGGGGTGACGCCTGCGGCGGGATGTGATGAGGGATCCCTGCGGCGGGATGTGATGGGGTGACGCCTGCGGCGGGATGTGATGTGGGATCCCTGCGGCGGGATGTGTTGGGGGAATCCCTGACGGAGGTTGTAAATCAGATGAAGAAGTGGTAAACTCGGTCGATGGAATTGACGGTCTTTGTCTTTTCCGCAGATGGATCCCGTGGGGCGCATGAGGACAGCCGGATGCCGGCTGCAGGCGATAGGGTATGATCACATTTTTCTTCTTATTATGGATAATTCTGAACGGCCGCGTGACTGCAGAACTGGTGATTCTGGGACTTGTATGCGCTGTCGTTGTTTTTGCCTTTGCATCGTATGCATTGGGGTATTCTGTTCAAAGGGAGGCGCTGATCTGGCGCAATCTGCCCTGGGCCATTCTTTATTTCCTGAATCTGATCGTTGAGATCGTCAAAGCGGCCCTGCAGGTCGGATCGATCGTTTTCGATCCGAAGAAGTCCCCGGATCCCGTCATTGTAGAGTTTGACTCTCAGTTTCACACGATGTTTCAGAATGCAATTCTTGCCAATTCGATCACACTGACGCCGGGAACGTATACAGTTGAACAGACTGGAAATCATTTCCGGATCCACTGTCTGGTGCCCGCCATGGGAGTGGGACTGGATGATTCTTCATTTGTGAAGCTTCTTGGAAGAGTGCATGTTGCGAAAGGGGGAGCGGAATGACAGTAGAGATGGCTTATCAGTATCTGTATACCGGGGCGCTGACTGTCCTTGCGGTCCTGATCGGCGTCATCCTCATCAGGAGCATCATCGGTCCCAGGATTACGGACCGGATTCTGTGCATCAACATGATCGGCACACTGGTGATCTGCTCGATCGCGATCCTCTCCCAGATGCTGGAAGAAGCGTATCTGGTGGATATCGCGCTGATCTACGCGATGCTCAGCTTCCTGACCGTGCTGATCCTGGCTTCTGTGTACATGCACAGGATGAATGCGCTCGACGAGAACGCATCCGCCGGGACTGCCGGGGAAAAGGACGCAGGAGACGATACACAGACAGAGGAGGTGCGCCATGGGTGAATGGATCCGTTTCTGGATCGTCGCAGTGATCCTGGTCTGTGCGATCGCAGCCTTTATTACGGAGACTGTCGGACTGTTCAGGTTCGGGTTTGTCATGAACCGTATGCATGCTGCCGGGATCGGGGATTCGTTCGGACTCGGCTGTGTGGTTCTGTCCATGATCATTGCTTCGGGACTGAATCTCACGAGTCTCAAGCTGTTTCTGCTGGTCCTGTTCATGTGGCTGACCTCCCCGGTCAGCACCCATTTCCTGAGCAGGATCGAGATCAATACCAATCCGTTTATCTTTCGCCATGTCCGGTTTGATGCCGGGGATGGGACGCACAGGGAGGAGATGAAGGCATGACACCCAGAGAGATTGTCACGATCATCCTGCTGATCCTTCTGATCGTGTGCGCGATTGCAGTCAATGTGACAGGCAATCTGCTTCAGTCTGTGATCATCTTCATGGCGTACAGCTTCATGATGTCGCTGGTCTGGATCCTGATGGAGAGCCCGGACCTTGGCATTACAGAGGCGGCAGTCGGAGCAGGTGTCAGCGGTACCCTGTTTCTGATGACGCTGCGCAAGATCCGCCGGGAGAAGGATACGGATCCCGCGAATCTGAAGGAAGAAGAGGAGATCCGCCGGGAGGAGAGCCGCAAAAGGCTGCTGAAATCAGACAGGAGGGGCCGCAGATGAAAAATCGTTTTCTGGACTGGCTCTATAAAGATCAGGATCTTCTGAGCGGGATCACGGATGTTGTGGAGAAACCGGACATTTCCCGCAGTGAGCTGAAGGAGATTATGCGCTCCGCCGAGGAGGAATATGACAACCGGCCTGAGGTGCGCGAGGCAATCGGGAGGGACCGTGACAGATTCAGAAGTCTGTATATGATCGTTGCGCTGGTTTCCTGCATTGCACTGACACTGGTTCTGCTGTACACGGTCGGTCTTACGTCCAATTACGGTATGGAGAATCCGCGCACGCTGGAGGTCGTCAGACGCTATGTGGAAGATGGCCTGCAGGAGACCGGCGCAGTCAATATCGTGTCCGGAATGATCCTGGACTACAGGGCGTTCGATACACTCGGAGAATCCCACGTGCTGTTCACGGCGCTGATCTGCGTCATGATCCTGCTGCGGATCGACTCCAAGAACCAGCGGACCGAGTATGAGGACTATTACAAGGTGCAGACCGATTCATATTTTGATCTGTCCTCAGACCCGATCCTGCGGCTGATCTGCGCGGTGATTATTCCGTGCATCCTGCTGTATGGAATCTACATCCTTCTGAATGGTCAGAACTCGCCCGGAGGCGGTTTCTCCGGAGGCGCAGTCCTGGGGGCGGGCATGATCCTGTTCTCGGCGGCTTTCGGATTCGATACGGTGGACCGGTTCTTTACGCTGCGGGTCAGCAATATCATCACCTTTGTCTCACTTGCTTTTTACAGCTTCGCGAAGGGCTATGTGTTCTTTATGGGGGCAAATGGGCTGGATGCGCATATTCCGAAGGGAACCCCCGGGGCGATCTTTTCCGGAGGACTGATCCTTCCGCTGGATGTTGCGGTCGGATGTGTGGTCGGCTGTACGATGTTCGGATTCTACAGTCTTTTCCGCCGCGGAAATATAGGAGGGCGCGTATGATTCAGACTCTGTTTGAGCATTACGAAGAGATGGCGGCGGTGATCCTGTTTGCAATCGGATTCTCCACGCTGCTCTTTCACAGGAACCTGATCAAGAAGCTGATCGGTATGAATATCATGGATACCGGAACATTTCTTCTGCTTGCCTCCATGGGGTATATCCGCGGAAGGAAAGCGCCGATTATCGAAAACGGAGTGCAGGATGTGTCCGCCTATGTCAATCCGGTTCCGGCCGGACTGGTGCTGACGGGGATCGTGGTCTCTGTGTCGGTTACGGCGATCATGCTTTCTCTGACAGTGCGCCTGTACCGGCGCTACCATACGCTGGATCTGGATGAGATCTACATCCTGTCCAAGCATGAAAAAGAGGACCGGTAACGCGATGAGTGTAGTATGGAATTTTCCGCTTTTTACAGTGGTGTTCAGCCTGTTTTCGGGTGTTCTGTGCATGATGCTCAGCCCCCGTGCGGCGCGGAATTATACAATTGCATATGAGTCAGTGCTGATCGTGATGGTTGGCTGCGTGCTGCGCTGTACATACGTGACAGGCGAGGCGTTCACCTATCCGATGGGTGAGTTCCCGGCTCCCTGGGGCAATGAGATCCGGGCGGGCACGCTGGAGGCGCTGATTGCTTTTCTGTTCCTTGTGATCATGCTGTGCAGCATCATAGGCGGATATCATTTTCTGAGACAGGATATCGACGAGAGCAAGCAGAACCTGTATTTTACGCTGCTCAACCTGATGACGGCAGCCCTGATGGCGATCACCTGGACAAATGATGTCTTCACCGGATATGTATTCCTGGAGATCCTGACACTCACCAGCTGCGGTGTCCTGATCGTCCGAGAGATCGGAAGGACGACGCTGGCAGCGGTGCGGTACATGATCCTGAACCTGCTCGGAAGCGGTCTGTTTCTGCTGGGCCTGGTCCTTTTGTATGACATCTCCGGGCATCTGCTGATGGTTCCGATGAGAGAGTCGCTTGCACAGCTGGCAGAAGATCCCGCGGCCATTCCGGCGATCTCGCTCTCGGTCGGGATCCTGACGATCGGCCTGGGCATCAAGAGCGGGATGTTCCCGTTCCATTTCTGGATGCCGGACACGTACGGATGGGCGACGCCGACCTCCGCGTCAGTGCTCAGCTCTCTGGTCTCGAAGGCCTATGTGTTCCTTCTGTTTAAGATCTATATCAGGGCGATCGGTTTGGAGGTCCTGCAAAAGACTCCGCTTCTGCATCTTCTGATGGCGGTCGGAATCCTGGGAATGATCATCGGATCTGTGTCTGCGCTCCGGGCGTCGACGATCAATCAGATGGTGGCGTTTTCTTCTGCGGCGCAGGTCGGATACATCTACATGGGGATCGGCCTGGGGACAGCTGCGGGCTTTGCGGCTGCCATGTTCCAGATCCTGGCGCATGCGCTCACGAAGAGCCTGCTGTTCCTGACGACGCCGTATCTGGCGGAGGTTTCCGGGGACAGCCTGAAGTTCTCCGCACTGCAGGGGAGCGGGCACAGGGATCACCTGGCCGGCGTGTATTTTACGATCGGAGCCCTGTCGATGATCGGGATCCCGATTTTTGCGGGATTCTCGGCCAAGCTGATGTTCAGCCAGGCGGCGGTTCTTTCCAGCCGGCCGAGCCGGACAACGATGGTTCTGCTTGTGATGTCCGCCCTTGCGGTCAGTTCCCTTCTCAACGGAGTTTATTTTGTCCGGACACTGATCCGGATCTACTCGGGACAGGATGAGGATTCAGGGAAGGACGCGAAGGGGAAAGGAAGAAGCCGGTACGGATATGTGGGCGCAGGACTTGTCCTGATCGCAGGAAATATATTTCTCGGACTGTTTTCCTGGATGATTGCGGATCTGATCTATCAGGGACTGTGGATGTTTACCTGAATGCATAGGGGAAGAAGAGTATGTTCATTATATTGACGATATTGTTTCCGGTCATTGCAGGGATCCTGGTATCCTGCATGAAAGCACCCTCCTACAGGGCCAGATGCATCCGGTATGCGGCGGTCTCACTGGTCAGTGCCGTGCTCGGGATCATTCTGATCTTTATCGGCGGGAGCATCACGCTGTTTTCATTTTCCGAGAATGTAACGTTCTCATTTATGCTCGATCCGATCGGGAAGGTGTTCCTTTCTACGGTGCTGATCCTGTATACCTGCACGGCGTTCTATGCGTTTGAATATATGAGTGTGGAAGCGTATCAGCCGCTGTTCTTTGCGTTCTACTATATCTCGCTCGGCGCGATGATCGCTGTCTGCGCATCGGCCAATCTGGTGACGGTTTATTTCTGTTTTGAGATGGCGACACTGTCGACGGTTCCGATGGTTCTGCATGAGCGGACGAAGGAAGCGGTCGCAGCCGGCATGAAGTATCTGTTTTATTCGGTCGGCGGCGCCCTGATGGGCCTGTTCGGCGTCTTCCTGGTCTATTTCTACGGAATGGCCGGAAGAGAATTCTGCGAGGGCGGATTCCTCGATGCGGCGTCTGCGGCCGGACACAGAGAGATCCTTCTGATCGCTGTATTTATCGCAATCGTCGGATTCGGCACGAAGGCCGGTATGTATCCCATGCACGGCTGGCTTCCGACTGCCCATCCCATCGCCCCGGCGCCCGCGTCGGCTCTGCTGTCGGGTATCATCGCCAAGGCGGGCGTGATCGTAGTGATCCGCCTGATCTATTACTCGGTCGGCCCGGACTTTATCCGCGGCACCTGGGTCCAGTATGCATGGATGGGCCTGGCGATGCTGACGATTCTTATGGGCTCCACGATGGCGTTCCTGCAGGAGAATATGAAAAAGAGGCTTGCGTATTCGACGGTCAGCCAGATCTCCTATATCATGCTGGCGCTGTCGATGCTGTCGGATCAGGGCGTGAGAGGCGCGCTGCTGCATGTCGTCAGCCATGCCGCGTCCAAGGGCTGCCTGTTTCTGTGCGCGGGCGTATTTATCTATAAACTCGGAAAGAGAAGGGTGGATGAACTTACAGGGGTCGGCCTGCAGATGCCCGTTGTGATGAGCTGTTTCCTGCTGGCGTCCCTGTCTCTGGTGGGCATCCCCCCGATGGGCGGCTTTTTGAGCAAATGGGAGATTGCCATGAGTTCGGTCTCGAACGGAATGGGCGTTCTGAGCGTGCTTCCGATCGTGGTGCTTCTGATCTCCGCCATGCTGACGGCAGGCTATCTGCTCCCGGTTGCGTTTAAGGCATTCTTCCCGGGAAGGGACGCATCTGTGGACAGGGAGAAGAAGGAGCCGACGCACCTGATGACGGTTCCGATGATTCTTCTGTGCTGCACGTCGCTGATCATGGGGATCTTCGGAGTTTCTATTCTGAATGCAGTGGGTCTGTAAGGCCCGGTACGAGTTGTAGAAGGAGTCTTTATGATGAGAGAGATTCTTCTCATTATCTCCATATTGCTGCCGATTGCAGGCGGAATCTCTCTGCAGATCATCCGCCCCTCATCGGACAGGGCACAGCGGTTTCGCTGCGAACTGACTGCGATCCTGACGAGCATTCTTGTCTGGGCGCTGATCCTGGGCGGTACCATGAAGCCGTTTACGGTCTATTCATTTACCCTCGGATTCAGGATCCTGTTCCAGGTGGACGGCCTGGGGATGCTCTTTGCGGCAATGGTCAGTATTATGTGGCCGTTTGTGACCCTGTACGCGTTTGAGTACATGGAGAGTGAGCAGCGCACGACCTGGTTCTTCGCGTTCTATATCATGACCTACGGCGTTACCCTCGGGGTGTGCTTTGCCGGAAATGTGCTGACGCTGTATGTGTTCTATGAGATGCTTTCCCTCGTGACGATTCCCCTGGTGTGCTATTACCAGAACCGGGAATCCATGTATGCGGGGCGCGTGTACGCCGGCTATGTGATCGGCGGCGCGGCGGCTGCACTGATCCCGGTGATGGTGACGACGCTCTACGAGCCGACCGCATTTGTCCTGGGAGGCCATCGGTTTGATTATCTCCCGCCGCAGTTCGTGCTGTTGATGTTTGTGATCGGATTCTTCGGGTTCGGCGTAAAGGCGGCTGTGATGCCGCTGCATGCATGGCTTCCGACCGCTTCGGTTGCCCCGACGCCGGTCACGGCACTGCTGCATGCGGTTGCGGTGGTCAACACCGGCGTGTTTGCGATCATGCGCCTGACCTGGTATGTGTTCAGCCCGACGATTCTGCACGGGACATGGGCCCAGTATGTCACACTGGGGGCGGCGATTGTGACGCTTCTGGTTTCGGCGTGCAGGGCGCTTCGGGAGAGGCATTTCAAGCGGCGCCTCGCATACTCGACCGTCAGCAACCTCAGCTATATGCTCTACGGCGTGATGCTGCTCAATCCGGATGGATTTGTGGCAGGTATGGCGCACATGCTGTTCCACGGCGTCATCAAGATGAGCCTGTTTTTGTGCGCCGGCGCGTTCATGCACCAGAGCGGGCACAGCTATGTGTATGAGATCAACGGAGCCGGGAGGAAGATGCGCTTCACCTTCGCTTTCTATACGGTGGGGGCGCTGTCTTTGAGCGGCATCCCGCTGCTGTGCGGATTCATCTCCAAGTGGAGACTGCTGATCGCAGGTGCGGTCGAAGGGACGGCCCTTTCGTATATCGGTGAAGCCTGCCTGCTTACAGCCGCGTTCTTCTGCGCGCTCTATACGCTGTCGGTGTCGGTGAGGGCGTACTTCCCGGTCAGGGAAAACAATATCTGGAAGGACAGCTCCCTGAAGGATCCGGGCTGGCGCATGCTGCTGCCGATCGGCTTCTTCACCGCGGTCAACATCCTTCTGGGCGTTATTCCCGGGCCGGTGCTGGACTTCCTTGGCAGAATCGCGTCGGGGACGGTCTGAGCGAAAGGTCTCGATTCCGGCTCGTCCGCCGCAAAGCAGCCGCCACGGGCGGCCTGCGGATCGCCTCCGCGCTCTCAGGAAGAGGATGCTGACACACCGGGCGTGGATCGGCAGGAGGGCAGAGGCGTTCCTGAGCACTGCCGAGCGCACATATAATGCATTGTATTGAAAGAACTTCAGGGGATCGATATGCTGATTGCACTATTGGTATTCCTGCCCTTCGGGTTTGGAATCGCAGATTACATCATCGGAAGAAAGAGTGAGCGCAGCCGGAACCGGTTCGCGGTCGTATCGACGTTTGCCGAATTGATCCTGGCACTCGTCCTGGCGGCTCTGGTCATCCGGGGCGGGGCGGGAGCAGTACCTTCTCTGGACATTTCTTCCGTGTTTGCCAGCGGCATGCATTTTCGCGCGGACGGATTCAGGGCCGTGTACGCTGTGGTCACTGCGCTGATGTGGGCGTTTACGACGCTGTTCTCGCAGGAATACTTTGAGGAGGAGCCGGAGCACCTGAACCGGTATTATCTCTTCATCCTCCTGACGCTGGGCGCAACCGAGGGCGTGATGCTTTCGGCGGACCTGATGACGACATTTGTTTTCTTTGAGATCCTGTCGCTGACTTCATTTACCTGGGTCATGCACGAGGAGACACAGGGCGCCATCCGCGCTGGCTATACCTATCTGTTTATCGCAATCTTCGGAGGACTGGTCCTGTTTATGGGACTTGTGCTGCTGCAGGCGCAGACGCACACCCTGGTGTACGCAGAGCTTCCGCAGGCGCTTGCATCTGCCGGGGAGGTTTCTGACGGGCGTCTTCTGGCGGCCGGTCTGTGCATCCTGACCGGATTCGGCTGCAAGGCGGGTATGTTCCCGGTGCATGTGTGGCTTCCGAAAGCGCACCCGGTTGCACCGGCTCCGGCCTCTGCGCTTCTGTCCGGCGTGCTGACCAAGGTCGGCATCTACGGGATCCTGATGACAACACTGGAGGCATTTCTGGATCAGGCGACGTATGGGTGGATCGTCCTGATCCTGGGGACGGTCACCATGTTTCTCGGTGCGCTTCTGGCGCTGTTCTCCGTCAATCTGAAGAGGACGCTCGCGTGCTCGTCCATGTCGCAGATCGGGTTCATCCTGACCGGCATCGGGATGACGGTGCTTCTGAGCGCGCAGAGCGCGGGAGAGGGCGCGGAGGCTGCGCATGAGATGGGAACGGCAGCTGCGGGAGGCCTTGCATCCCTGGGTCATCACGCAGCCATGGCGATGAGCGGAACCATGCTTCACATGGTGAACCATTCCATGCTCAAGCTCTGCCTGTTCTGCGCTGCCGGCGCGGTCGTCATGAATATCCACGCACTGGAACTCAACGAGATCCGTGGGTTCGGGAGAAATAAAACACTCCTGAAGATCGCGTTCTTCCTGGGACTTCTGGGCATCAGCGGCGTGCCGCTCTTCAACGGCTACGCCAGCAAGACGCTTCTTCACGAAGCGATCACCTCCGGCATCCATGAAGCCGGAGAGGGCGCCGCCATCACGCTGGCTGGGGCTGGGATCCTGCATGTCATCGAGTGGATCTTCCTGATCTCGGGCGGATGCACCTTTGCCTACATGCTGAAGCTGTTCATCTGCATTTTCGTGGAGAAAAACAGGGATGCAGCCAGACAGAAGAGATATGACGATGCCGGAAGCAATTGCATGAATGCGGGAAGCACGGTGGTGGTCCTGGGAACGTCGCTTCTGTTTATTGCGCTCGGCCAGAAGCCGGTCTTTGGCGCCCTCGCGTCGCTGATGACGGGGCATGCGGGCGTTCTGGAAGCGTTCAGGCCGCTCAGCTGGGAGTGCATTTCGGGCGGACTGATCTCGCTTGGCATCGGGGCATTCCTGTACCTGGTGGTGATCCGGAATCTTCTGATGTCAAAAGACGGGACGTATCTGAACCGGTGGCCGGCATGGCTGGATCTGGAGGATCTTCTCTACAGGCCGCTGATGACGAAGTGGCTTCCGGGCCTTCTGGGCGCTGTACTGTCCGTCTTTGGGGAAAATAAGATCCTCAGCAGGCTGGCGCCGGCGCTGTTCTACGCATTCGCCTCCGTTCTGAAGGTCCTCAGTATGACGACGGATGCGCTGATTCTCTTCCTGCGTAAAACGATCCTCAGGGAGCGTGTGATCTTAGGACAGGCACAGCAGAAGATGAGCCTGGTCCATAAGAAGAGAGATGAATACAGAGAGGCGGCCGCCACGCTGAACGGCAATTTCTCATTTGCCATGATGCTCGCCTGCATCGGCATGCTGGTGTTCCTGGGCGTAATTGTCCTGGCGATCGTGAGAGGCTGAAGATGTGTGAAGGAAAAACCGTATCAAAAAAAGGCATCGGAGAGATCTGATGCCGTTTTTTTCGGGTGCGCCAGGCGGCGCACAATGATCCGACTTTGTTATTGATACTGGAACCGGAGTTTTGCCTGTCCGTTTTCCCAGTCCAGGTTCAGAAGGGCTCCGTTGACCATGGTGAAGTGCGGCGTGGTGTGTCCGATGTCCATATCCCAGATCACCGGGATGTCCGGGAATGCCATGCGGATGGCGTCGTCATAGGTCATGTCCGCCTCTTCATTTTCAAAACAGGTGCGTCCGATCAGGATCGCACGGGTTTCCTGCGGACGGATGCGGCCTGCATAGCGCAGCTGCAGCAGCGTCCGGTAGAGAACCGCTGAGGAGAGGGCGAAGTTGTCGAAATACCAGATGATGCCGTCCCCTGCATAGCGGTCGAGGAACAGATCTGCCCCGTCATAGGGCGTCCCGGCCAGATCCTTCAGGACGTCGATACATCCTCCGATGCAGCGGCCTGTCACATGCAGCGAATCTGCTGTGGACTTGTAAACGGTCGGGGTATCGTATACGAGGGGCCCCTCCGGCGCCAGGAAGGCGGGCGTTCCCAGATGCATCTTCGAGGATTCCTGCACCACGTCCTTCCCCTGAAGCAGATCCAGCGCATCCTCCAGGTATCCGGGGAGAGCGATCTTTCCTGATGCCGGATCTTTCAGGAGCGTGTCAAAACTTCCCGCATTGTTTCCGTAGAAGGTTGCGATTTCACAGAGTGTGGTCAATGGATACAGGATCCCGGTCGGATCCGACGCGCCCATCAGAAGCTTCGGGTGCTCCCGGAGCATCTCCCAGTCCAGATGGGGCAGGATCTCACACAGAAAATCGCCGCCGGACGCGGAAAAGACTGCCTCTACGTCTTTTTGCAGAAAGAGGGAAGTCAGCTCCGCGGCGCGCTGGATGGCGTCTCCGCCGCGCGGATCGTCGACCCGCACGTGCTCCGTCTCCCAGGTCCTGAAACCGCGTTCCTTCAGTAGATGGAGACTTTCGTTAAAGCTGTCAATCTTGTGCCCGACGCCTGCGCTCGGGGCGCAGATGCCGATGATGCTGTTCTCATTCAGAAATCGCGGATAGATCATCCTGAAGACCTCCTGTATCAGCGGTATTGAAGGATCATTTTGAAAGATTCTTTATAGCGGTCATTTTGAAAGATCATGGCAATGCCGGATGCCTGCCGGATGGCAGGACAAACCGGGTGCCGGTTCAGCGCATGCTGCGGGCAGTATGCACGCCTGCGCGTGTCTGGGTGAGCAGGGCAGAGCGGATCTGCGCGGTCACCGGACTGTAGTAGAGCAGGCATACCAGTACGCAGTAGACGGGCGTCTGCAGGCAGAACTGGATGGCGCGGGTCGGCAGAATCGCGTAGAGATTCATTCCGTTGAACAGAACCAGGCCTGCGGTCGTCACAAAGAGCGTGCAGACCAGGCAGGTGATGATCGTGCCTGCGCACAGCCGGATGATGCCCGACTTCTTCGTCACGCCGGAGGACGACAGGACGCCGCCGGGGAAGAAAAGGGCCGGAATCACGCCCCACAGGATCGCGCCCAGGGTGATGATGGGATTCACTGCGTATCCCTGGATCAGACATCCCAGAAGATCGCTGACCAGTCCGACCAGGCCGCCCGCGAGCGGACCGAACCACAGGCCGGCCATGATGCGCGCCACGGCGCCCAGCTGGATTCTTCCGAAACCGCCGATATTGATGGCGAGGAATCTGCTCAGAATCAGATAGATGGCAGTTAATGCTCCTAGACATACAAGGGTGTAGGTACACCACACAGTTTGGTAACGGCTTCTCTGCATAAGAAAACACCTCCTTACGGTGAAAACAGGAATCCGTCTACACATATGAGGAGATGTTGATTCATCCGGCAAAAGCCAATATTCCTATACATGCAGCAACGGGTGCGGATACGGCACCGCGAACAGCGAGGCTGTTCTTCGTCTCAGGGCAACTCCCCATCCACTGACCACTTAACGCGCCATATCCTACTTCGCTTCGTGATGCATCTTATTATATGGACAGGGAATAAAAATGCAAGAGAAATGTTTTCCGCATCCGGAAGGACAATCACAGGCCAGCCTCCGACCTTCTGCATGGAGTTCTGTGGGCACAACTGAAAACCATAGGCAGCCGACTAAGCTTTGCGAGTTGCTGCAGCCTCGGTGCTGAACGTCCAGTGGACGT
>CAJOKX010000051.1 GCA_905235415.1 uncultured Lachnospiraceae bacterium | reverse complement strand
GCTGCAGCAACTCGCAAAGCTCAGTCGGCTGCCTATGGTTTTCAGTTGTGCCCACAGAACTCCATGCAGAAGGTCGGAGGCTGGCCTGTGAACTGTAACGAAGAATCGGCGCACAGCGCAGTTGGAGTCGCTGTTCTGTTGTGGTATGATAAGGGACAAAGATTCCGGACTGCGCCGCCGGGCGCAGGACCAAGGCCGTCATACAGAAGAAGGATTGCAGAAAGGGCGGGCTGGCATGTTGAACAGCATCTGGACACGTACGTCGTGCCTTCTGTCGGCAGGAAGCGCGATCAAAGAAACAGAAGCAGAAACAGAGACCTTGCTGGAAGAAGTCTATTCGGATGCGAAATCGGCGCATAAGGTATGGGACATGATTTTTTCTTCCAGATTTTTCTATGCGCTGATTCTTCTGGCGCTGCTGCCGATCCTGTATAAGGTTGTGGACCTGGCCATGCGGCCGTTTCACAGACATCATTCCAAAGTCTTCTTCTCATTTGTCAATGCGGTCATCAAAGCGGTGATCACGATCGTGATTGTGATCCGGATCCTGAATCTGTTTGACCTTCTGAACGGCGTGGGAAGCCAGATCCTGATGTCCTCCTCCCTGCTGGTGGTGGTTCTCGGGTTTGTGTTCCAGGAAGGCCTGACCAACATTGTGCACGGCTTTATCCTGAGTGTCTCGGGGCCGTTCGAGATCGGCGACCGTGTTACGGTCGCGACCAGCCAGGTTACGCTGACAGGCTACGTCAGATCCATGGGACTGCGGTCGACCACCATACAGAATATTGAGACCAATGCGCTGGTGACCATTCCCAATTCCCAGATGGATCTGGGCGTGATTTATAACAGTTCCATGGACACAGACGGGTTTAGCAGCGGGTTTCTTGACCTGAGGATCACCTACGAATCAGACCTGGACAAAACCCTCGCCCTGGTTGCCCGATGCATCGCACAAAATCCGTATGTGGAAGAGGAGGCAGAGCGGCAGCAGAGTACAGATCCTCCGATGGTCGTTGTACTGGCGCTTGGAGAATCCGGAATTGATATCAGGGGCATTGTGCGGACAAACACCGCAGAAGAGAATTACATCGCATGTTCGCAGATCCGGGAAGCTGTCAAAAAGGCGGTCGACGAAGATCCGCAGATCTCATTTGCCTATCCGCATATCCATGTGGTCAGCACAGACTGCGCAGAAGAAAGCCGCTGACGCGCCCGGCCGAAGGCTTCGGCATACCCGCAGGCGGAGGATGCGCCATGACGCGTCCGGGCGCAGGGCCTTTGGGACATACAGGAAAACTTAAGAGAAACAGAGTGCGTTCTGTGGTATACTCGTAAAAAGGCTGCGTATGTGAAGCCTTGCAGGGGAGTGTATCCGGTATGGTAAATCAGGGAAAGATAAGGGTTATGACGAGGCTTGCAATCCTCGAAAAGCAGCAGGGCAAACAGATCCGGAGGGCAGAGAATTCATTCCGGATTGATCTTCTGACCAATCCCGTCTGGAAGATGGGATTTTTTGCGTCTGTGATTTTTGCCGCCGCGGCGGGGATTCTTGCCGTGCTGAATATGAATATGCTTCTGGACCTGTTTGCGCAGGATAAGCTGAAGGGCGTGATTATGGCAGTCCTGATCGCTTACGGGAGCGTCCTTCTCATCGTTGTCCTGTTTGCGTTTATCCGTTCGTACAGAAGGTATAAGAGGGCGATCAGGGCGCAGGAACAGTACCGCACGCTGCTGATGTCCCTGCAGAGCATGGAAGAAGACGAAGCGAAGAGAAACCGGTATTCCAGATACGCCGCCGGGCGGCGGGACGCCGGAGGAGACGGAGATGACTGGGAGGATCCGGACGACGGGCGCGGACGAAGAAACGGCCGGTCTTCGGAACGAAAGGACCTCGACTGGCGTCATACACAGACGCTGGAATTCGAGGATGATGAATACAGGTACTATGTAGAAGCCACGCCGAAGAGAGGAGGCAGCAGAGAATGGTCAGAATAAGCGCTTGGTTTGCCTCGCATTTTTCGTGGCTGCGCTTTCCCAATGTCTCGCTGGACGCGGTGGATGTTGTCGAGATCCTGATTCTTGCCTGGCTCGTGTACAGGATCCTGAACTGGATAAAAACCTCACATGCATGGACACTTCTGAGGGGCATCCTGATCATAGCGGCTGCCCTCGGCCTGATCTATTTATTCCAGATGGACACCCTGATCTATATTATCAATCAGGGAATGAGCATCGTCATCATCACGCTGGTGGTCGTGTTCCAGCCGGAGCTGCGCAAGGTCCTCGAGTCCATCGGGGAACGGGAGATCCTGCAGCACTCCTTCATTTTCGGGCAGAACCGCAGCGTGGAAGGGCGGTTTTCCGACCGGACCATTGATGAGATTACCCGGGCGTGTGTGGAGATGTCTTCCGAGCGCACCGGCGCGCTGATCGTGATGGAGCAGAATGAAAACCTTCATGAATATGAACGGACCGGCATCGAGATTGACGCACTGGTGACCAGCCAGCTGCTGATCAATATCTTTGAACACAATACGCCGCTGCACGACGGCGCCGTTATCATACGCGGCGACCGCGTGACGGCTGCAACCTGTTATCTTCCTCTCTCTGACAACAAGTCTCTTTCCAAGGCGCTGGGGACCAGGCACCGTGCGGGCGTGGGCGTTTCCGAGGCAACGGACTCCCTCACGATCATCGTGTCTGAAGAGACCGGCGGCATCTCGGTAGCCTACAAGGGCGAACTGGAGAGAAATGTATCCGTGAAAGAACTGCGCGACCGGCTGGTCGAACTGCAGAAGAGAGGGATTGTACAGAAGAAAAAACGCAGAAGAAGGAGGGCGGTATAATGGCACGTAAGATCCAGAAAGCCCTTCTCGGGAATCTGTGGCTGAAGATCATCTCCCTGCTCATCGGAGCGGCCATCTGGATGATGGTGTCCAATGCGAACAATCCCACCAGGACACAGCTGTTCACCAACATCCCGATCACCATTGTCAATCAGGATGCGGTTGCGGATATCGACAAGGTCGTGGAGCCGGAAGGCAGCGGCGTGGTGACGCTGCGTGTAACAGAGAGAAGATCCATTCTTGATCTTCTGAGCAAGTCTGCCCTTCCGTTTTATGTGGAAGCGGACATGAATAATATTACGGAGATGAATACGGTTCCGCTGACGGTGTCCTGCACGACCCAGTCGGTCACCTGGGATGAGATCGAGATCCAGCCTTCCAGCCTGAAGGTGACGCTGGAGGATAAGGTCGAGCAGACCTTCGTGGCGTCTGTTTCGGTGGATGGATCGGTCCCGTCGGGATATGAGGTCGGTTCAACGGAGATCCTCGAAGGCAAGAACATCGTGATCGCCGGACCGAAGTCTTTGATGAACATCATCAACCAGGTGGTTGCCCCGATCAATGTTTCCGGCCGCAAGTCGGATGACGTTGTGGAAAGTACCCTGAAGATTTATGACAAGAACGGGTCCCTGCTCACAGACAGCCAGCTCTCGAGCCTGGAGTTTAAGGACGAGGCGGGAAATGTGCTGAACAACCATTCGGTCAATGTCAGCGTGGAGCTGTGGAAGATCAGGACGGACGTCCCGATCAATGTCGAAACCTTCGGCATGCCGGCGTGGGGCTATAACGTGACAAGCATCAACACGATTCCGGAGACGATCAGTCTGGCGGGAACCGACGAAGCGTTTAAGGAGATGGGGGACTCATTCTATGTCCCTGAGCAGATTGACGTCAGCGGGGCAACGCACAGCGTCACGCAGGAGATTGACCTGACAGAGATCCTCTCCCTCATGCCCGGCCTGAAGCTGATCACAGACGCGGCCCCGACCCTGCAGGTGTCTGTCCAGATCGAAGCAAACAATGACATTACCATCAAGGTTCCGCTCAGTGGAATCGTATTTGAGAATAAGCCGGATAAAATGAATCTGGTGCTCACACCGGCCGACGAGGTGCAGGTCAAGCTGCATGCCGTGACGGAGGATGCGCCCCATGTGAGCGGGGATGACCTGAGCCTGAGCGCTGACCTGTCTTCGTGCGCGAAGGCGGGAAGCTATGAGATCCCGATCGATGTGGATGTCCCGAAGGGATATGAACTGGCAGAGGAGGTACGCATCACGGTTGTATCCTCGAAACAGGAGGAGATCACGGAATAACGCAGGGAGGTTCTGCCTGCGCGGGGGATGGAGATTCTGCCCATGGATAGAGAACGATATAAACGCCTGATTATGTTTTTTGCGTCTGTGCTGGTGATCGGACTGCAGACAGCTCTGTTTGCGTATATCTGGTATACACAGTACAACCGCCGCGACGTGATCAGGATCTATTACTGGAGACGCGGCAACTGGGTCCTGATCGGCATGTATGCCCTGCTTGCGTTCCTGTTTTCAAAGCTCTTCGGAGCCCTGAAGGTCGGATACATGCGGGTGCAGGATGTCATCATCGGGCAGATCTGCTCGGTGCTGTGCACGAATGTGGTCGCATATCTGCAGCTGGCCCTGATCGGGCGCTGGAAGTTTCCGAATCACTGCGGCCCGATGCTGAAACTGACCGCGGCGGACCTGGTCATTGTGATCCTGTGGGTTGTTTTCATGCGGTGGATCTACAATACGATCTATCCGCCGAAGTCCGTCATTCTGATCTATGATGAGCACAATCCGGAGAAGCTGCTCAAGAACATCGCTTCGCGCAGGGATAAATACGAGATTGCGGAGGCGGTCCTGATTGACCGGGGCCTTGACTACATCAAAGAGAGAATTCCGAACTATCAGGCGTGTATCCTCGGAGATCTTCCCGCGCATGAGCGCAACCAGCTGATGAAATACTGTTTTGAGGTCGGCGTGAGATGCTACTGCTCTCCGAAGATCTCCGACATCATGCTGATGAGCGCAGAGAAGATTCACATGTTCGACACGCCGCTTATGCTGATGCGCAACCGCGGCATGACGGTGGAACAGCAGTTTGTCAAGAGAACACTGGATATCATCGTATGCCTGTTCCTGTCGGTCGTGCTCTCGCCGCTCCTTCTGCTGATCGCGCTGTTGGTGAAGCTGTACGACGGAGGACCTGTTTTTTACACACAGGAGCGCCTGACGAAGGACGGGCGCGTGTTCAGGATCATCAAGTTCCGCTCCATGCGGGTGGATTCGGAGGAAAAGAGCGGCGCAAGGCTTGCCGCAAAGGGGGATTCCAGAGTCACGCCGGTAGGGCGGGTGCTGCGGAAGATGCATCTGGATGAACTGCCGCAGCTGTTCAACATCATCAGGGGCGACATGTCGATTGTCGGTCCCAGGCCGGAAAGACCTGAGATCGCGGCGGAATATGAGAAGGAGATTCCGGAGTTCAGCTACCGCCTGAAGGTTCCGGCCGGCCTGACCGGATACGCGCAGGTCTACGGCAAGTACAACACGAAACCGTATGACAAGCTGAAGCTGGACCTGACCTATATTGAGAATTATTCCCTCCTGCTGGATCTGCAGCTGGTGGCGTCGACCGTGAAGATCCTCTTCCAGAAGGAGAACACGGAAGGGGTCGACAAGACGCAGACCACAGCCTCTACGGGAGAAGAGATTGTTGTTTCCGACAAGAAGCAGCTCGAGAGAGACGTCCAGAATACCATCAGCGAGCTGAAGCAGGAGTCATCGGCGCCAACCTACGAAGAGATCACGCCGGAGGCGGCGGCAGCGCTGCCGGAGGGCGTAAAGGCGAAGGACGTCGCCGCGCAGCATACGCCGGGGCTTCTTGTCTCGGTGATCATACCGGTCCACAACGCAAGCGCAACCCTTCCGGATGCGATCGACAGTGTGCTGGCGCAGGATATGCATTTTGAATCCGCACAGCGGATCGGGCGCGGGAGCGTCCAGGAGATGGAGATCCTGGTAATTGACGATGCGTCCACGGACGACATAGCATCCGTTGAGGAGCGCTATAAAGACCATCCGGAGGTCATGTTCCTCCATAACCAGTACAATCTGGGGGCGGCCAAGAGCCGCAACAGAGGCGTGCTTCTTGCGAAGGGCAAGTACGTCGCGTTTCTGGATGCGGATGACGCCTGGGCGTCGGAGAAGCTCAAAAAGCAGTTTGCGCGGATCTACGAAAGCGGCGATGTGCTCTGCTGCACCGCGCGGGAACTGATGGACGAGTCGGGGCATCTGACCGGGCGCGTCATTCCGGTGAAGGATGCGCTGACCTACAGGGATCTGCTCCGGCATAACCAGATCAACTGTTCTTCGGTGGTGATGCTGACCAAAGTGGCAAGGCGCTATCCGATGGCGCATGAGGATTCCCATGAGGACTATATCACATGGATGCAGATCCTCAGCGAGTATGACGAGGTATGCGCGGTCAATGAGCCGCTGCTGTATTACCGCCTGTCGGACAGCAGCAAGAGCGGAGGCAGGATGAAGAGCGCTGCCATGACCTACAAGGCGTACCGGTATATGGGCTTTGGACGTGTGAAAAGCGCGGCCCTGTTTGTGAGTTATGCGGTCCATGGCGTGATCAAGTACGCCAGGGCCTGAGAAAGACCCGGAGAGCGGCAGTCTGTGGTCTGGAGAGGATATCAATCGTATTTATGCTGAAGTACTTAGTGACTGAGCGCCAGCTGATCTGGACGCTTGCCAAAAATGATTTCCGCAAGAAATTCGCGGGTTCCTATCTGGGAATCATATGGGCGCTTGTGCAGCCGGTCGTGACCGTCCTGGTGTACTGGTTTGTTTTCCAGGTCGGACTGCGCCAGACCAGCGGGGCGGGCGACGTCCCGTTTATCCTGTGGATGCTGGCGGGACTGGTTCCGTGGTTTTATTTCAACGACGCGCTCCAGGGAGGCACCAAATCCCTCGTCGAGTACAGCTACCTTGTGAAGAAGGTCGTGTTCCGGATCGAGATCCTCCCGATCGTGAAATGTGTCAGCGCGCTGTACGTTCACGCGTTCTTCGTGCTGCTGACGTACATTCTCTACTGCGTCTACGGAAAGTTCCCGGGGTGGTATACCCTGCAGATCTTCTACTATTCATTTGCAATGTTCATCATGGTGCTGGGACTGAGCTATGCGACGAGTGCGATCACGGCGCTGGTGCGGGATATGGAGCAGCTGGTTGCGATCCTTCTGCAGATCGGGGTCTGGGCGACGCCGATCATGTGGGACCTGGAAGCGATCGGGCTTCCGAAGTGGCTGGAGTTCCTGTTTAAAATGAACCCGATGTACTATATCGTATACGGATACCGGGATTCCTTCATTTTCCACAAAGGGTTCTGGGAACATCCCATGCTGACCCTGTATTACTGGCTGTTCACTGCGGCAGTGTATATATGGGGCGTGAGGACCTTCAGGAGAAGCAGGGGACATTTCGCAGACGTGCTGTAAAACACCAGATACAGAGAAGAGGCTATGGGAGACAGATCAGATCAGGAACTTGCGATCCGGGTGGAGGACATTACAAAGATCTACCGGCTGTATGACCGGCAGAGAGACCGCCTGTGGGAGTCGCTGGGACTGGATTTCAAGAAGAATTATAAAGAGAAGCGCGCGCTAAACCATGTGGATTTTGAGGTGCGCAAGGGGGAGACCGTCGGCATTATCGGGACCAACGGTTCCGGCAAGTCCACGATGCTCAAGCTCATCACGGGCGTCCTGACCCCGAATTCCGGAACGATCCGGGTCGACGGGCGCATCAGCGCCCTGCTGGAGCTGGGCGCCGGATTCAACATGGAGTATACGGGGATCGAGAACATCTACCTGAACGGAACCATGATCGGGTTCACAAAGGAAGAGATCGACCAGAGGCTCCAGGCGATCATCGATTTCGCCGACATCGGAGACTATATCAGCCAGCCGGTCAAGAGCTATTCGAGCGGTATGTTTGTCAGGCTGGCGTTTGCGGTGGCCATCAATATTGATCCGGAGATCCTCATTGTGGATGAGGCGCTCTCTGTGGGAGACGTGTTCTTCCAGTCCAAGTGCTACCGGAAGTTTGAGGATTTCAAGCGGGAAGGAAAGACGATCCTGTTCGTATCGCATGACCTGTCCGCCATCTCCCGGTACTGTGACCGCGCGGTCCTGCTCAACCAGGGGGACAAGATCTTTGACGGATCCCCGAAGGAGGCCATCGACATCTACAAGAAGGTCCTGGTGGACCAGTACCGGCAGGGGAAGAGCGCTGAGAAGGAGAAGGATGCTTCCGTGCCGCAGGCAGGAGGCGGAGAAGAGAAGAGCGGCGGGGACGCCCTTTTGTGGAAGGACAGCTTCCCGGTCAATCCCAGCCTTGTGGAATACGGGGAGAAGAACGCGGAGATTATCGACTACGGCCTGTTTGACGAGAAGGGGCTTGCGACCTCCAATTTCCTCAAGGGAAGCCAGTGTACGGTCCGCATGAGGATCCGTGCCAGGGAGACAGTCCTTGAGCCGATCTTCGCATTTACGATCAAAAACCTGAAGGGGATCGAGATCTGCGGGACCAATACGACCATGGAGAAGATTCCGGTTCCGACGATGAACGCCGGGGACGAGCATGTGGTCACATTTACGCAGAAGATCGACCTGCAGGGAGGCGAATACCTGCTCTCGCTGGGCTGCACAGGATACCAGGACGGGATGTTCAGGGTATTCCACCGCCTCTATGACGTCATCTCACTGACCGTCGTATCTTCCAGGGATACGGTCGGATTCTATGATATGAACAGTGTGTGTGAACTCGATCCGGAGGAATGACACAGACAGACTGCAGAATGGGAGGCAGTATGGCAATATTCAACACGGATTATTATACGGGCAGCGATCTGTATTCGGACGGAGAGGTCGAGAACCGGATCCTGGAGATTGTCAGGACAGGAAAGCCGCTTGAAGATACTGCGGAGCGGTCCTTTCCTGTCCTGTATCATCTGTCGAAGGTCCGGGAAAATATCCTCAGCTGGTATCCTTTCAGAAAGGACGCAAACGTTCTGGAGATCGGAGCCGGCCCGGGCGCAATCACCGGCCTTCTGTGCGCGAAATGCGCCCACGTGACCTCGGCCGAGCTCTCGCACAGGCGCTCCACGATCAATTATGAGCGGCATAAGGACTGCGAAAACCTGACGATCATGGCAGGCAACCTGAATGATATGGAGTTCCCGGATAAGTTTGACTACGTTGTCCTGAACGGCGTATTTGAATATGCGGGCTCCTTCACGAAGGGACCCGACCCCTACGGGAGCTTTCTTGCAAAGTGCAGGAGTTATCTGAAAGACGACGGGATCCTCCTGATCGCGATCGAGAACCGTCTGGGACTCAAATATTTCTCAGGCGCCCCGGAAGACCACACGGATAATTACATGGAGGGGCTGAAGGATTATCCGGACAACACGGATGTGCATACATTCTCCAAAAATGAATGGATCCGGCTGCTGGAGAAGGAAGGCCTTTCCCGGTACAGGTTCTATTATCCGTACCCGGATTACAAGTTCCCCAATGAGATCTTCACGGACAGCACCCTGAAAGCGGACGGGTTCACCCGCAATGCGTGGAACTTCAATCCGCGCAGGTTTGAGCTGTTTCCGGAGAGGCAGATGGCCGCCGCGCTGTGCGCGGAGGGCGTGATGGACCGGTTTATGAACTCATTCCTGATCGAGGCGGGCACTTCACCCATCCTAAGGGATCCGGACGCGGGGGAGGTTTTGTATGCGAAGGTGAATGCGGACCGCGGGGAGAAGTTCCAGATCCAGACGCTGATCTGTGAATCGGGCAGCGGAAAGAGCGTGATCAAAGCGCCCCTCAATCCGGACGCCGCAGACCATATCCGCAGGATGCATGCGGCAGAGCAGGCGATGAAGGATTCGGTTCTTCGGCTTGGAGATGAGACGTATCCGGCCGCTTTGCTGCGCGGAGAGCTTCTGGAAGACGGAAGCTGCCGGTATCCGTATCTGGGCGGGCAGTCGCTCGGACGCATGGCAGCGGACGCGGCGGATCTTGGAGACGCCGGAAGGATCAGGGAGATCATCCGTGCGATCAAGGACCTGATTCAGAGCGAAAGCTGCAAGGAGCGCAGGGTGGATGCGCGCTTTGAGGCGGTATTCGGCACCGCATCAGACGGACAGGAGTATGAGATGGTCTGTCCTGCCAACATCGACCTGATCCCGGACAATGTGTTCCTTGAGAAGGATGCGGACGGGCAGATGAAGGCGTATGTCATCGACGCGGAATGGGTGTTTGATTTCCCCGTACCTTCGAAGTTCATCCTGTGGAGGGCTGTCAATGACATCTACAGCCAGCATGCGCACATTGAGAAGATCCTCCCGCAGGAGGAGGCGCTTCAGGAAGTCGGAATCGGGAAAAATGAGCGGCAGCTCTTCTGGAAATGGGCGGATCATTTCGAGCGCGGCTATGTCGGCGCGAACAGGCTTGCACTCTATGCCAGGAGCATCCGGAAGGCGGATCTGAAGGACCTGATGTGGTCCGGTGAAGATGTGCGCATGACAGCGACGCTGTATATGGATCTCGGACAGGGATACAATGAGACCGACGCCCTGCACACGGAGGTGGTGGTCACAGACGGCGCGTATGACGTGACGCTGGAGATCCCGCATCCGGAGAAGATCCGCTCCATGCGCTTTGACCCGCTGGAGGGATGCGCGAGCATCCTGGACCTGTCCAGTGAGGAGGCCGTTCTGCAGCCGGTCAACGCGTCCCTGCGGTGCAAAAAGGGCTATGAATTCCTGACAATGGATCCTGCCTACAGCCTGAAGCTGAAAAGTCCGGCCAAAGATGCGTCCGGTGAGAGCGTCCGGGTCCGGATCCATGGGAGAATCGAGACAAAGGATGTGTACTGGGCCCTTTCAAAGAGCCAGGAGCTGGTTGGCAGATACAGAAGAGGCCCCGCCGGGGCGGCGGCCAAAAAACTCAAAGACCTTGCGAAAGGGATGAAATAGGACCGCCGGAGAGCGGAACGGATACCGGAAGGGATAACGGACAGTATGGTCAGCAGAGCGATCGATATAGCAGTACCGGTCTATAACGGATATGAGGATCTCCTCCTGTGCCTGGAGAGCCTGGAAAAGCACACGGACCTTTCCGTGCACCGCGTCATTCTGATCGATGACTGTAGCACGGATGCACGGGTGCGGGAGGTTCTGACGCAGTGGTGCGGGGAGAGCGTGACGCCCGGAAGCGCGGAGGCGAAGGCGAGAGAGAGCGGCATGATCGCCGTGTTCAACGAGCGCAACCAGGGATTCTCCGCCAATGTCAACATCGGCCTTGCCTGGTCTGACAGGGATACGATCCTTCTGAATTCAGACACGATCGTGACCGGCGGATGGGTGGAGAAGCTCACCGCCTGCGCGTACCGCTCCAGGCGCATCGCAACCGTGACGCCGCTCTCCAACGCGGCGACGCTCGCGTCGGTACCGGTCTTCCTGAAGGACAATAAGATCCCGGAGGGCTGGACGGTCGATTCATTTGCCGATCTGACGCAGAGGGTCTCGCTGCACAGGTATCCGCGCATCACGGTGGGCGTTGGGTTCTGCCTGTATGTAAAGCAGGAGGCGTATGCGCTGGCCGGAGCGTTTGACCAGAAAACATTCGGCAGGGGATACGGCGAGGAAAATGATTTCTGCTGCCGCTGCAGCATGCTGGGCTTTACGCATGTCCTGTGCGACGATACATTTATCTATCACCGCGGAACCGGATCCTTCGAGACGGAAGAAAAGAAGGCGCTGCTCGAAGAGCATGAGAAGATTCTGAGAAAGCGCTATCCGGATCTGATGAAGGCCAATGACGAATACTGCAGGGACAACCCGGACCAGGAGATCCGGGACAATCTTCTGCTGCACATGTGCCTTGAAAACGGAAAGAAGAACCTTCTGTATGTACTGCATCTGGATTTCCGGCAGATGGCCCGCAGCAGCATCGGAGGAACGCAGCTGCATGTGCGGGATCTTGTGCGCGGCGCGAAGAAGGACTGGAACGTATTTGTCGCCTCAAGGGACGGCAATTCTCTCCGCCTGACGGTCTATCTCGACGAAGGGCAGGCGCTTCCGGAATGGAGGCTTCTGCAGACGGAGGAGACGGTGGATGACTCGGTCCGCCTGGTTTCCATGAAGTTCCCGATCGGGGAGGAGGAAGCGTTCCCGGTGATCCGGGACGAGGCGCTGGAGGAATTGTTCAGAAAGATCCTGGTCTCATTTTCCATCGATCTGGTGCATGTCCATCATACGAGCGGCCTGTCCCTGGATATCTTCCATGTGTGCAGGCAGCTGCAGATCCCGGTTGCAGCCTCGCTGCATGACTACTATTACGCCTGCCCGACGGTCAAGCTGATCCGGGAGGACGGCTCCTTCTGTCCGCAGGCGGGATCCTTTGCACCGGCAAATGAACAGGTCTGCGCACGGTGCCTGCACAAGACCTGCGGGTTCGGAAGGGTGCACTATATCGACCGGTGGCGCCGGGAAAACAGGGAGGCGCTCTTGTGCTGCGACAGGATCATTTTCCCCAGTGAGAGTGCGAAGAGCCTGATGCTCCGGGCCTTTCCGGAGCTGGAAGAGCGAAGCTGCGTTATCGGACATGGGACCGATCCGGAGGCGGGCGGCGGGCAGGTCCGGTCTCTCACGGCAAAGATCATCCGCTCGGAAAAGATGCATACGAGGCTTGATCAGCAGCCCGGAAGCGGAAGCGCTTTCCATTATATTGCCGGATGGGCGTATCTGGAGGAGGAAGACAGCCGCGATACGACGATCCTCGCAGAGATTAAAGACAGCGCCGGGAAGGTGCATTTCATGGAGGTTTCAAAGAACGCCAGAGCGGACGTGGCGGCTTCGGCGCAGAGCAGCCTGTATCTGTGGAGCGGCTTCCATGCAGTCTTCAATGTGCCGGATATGCCGGACGGAAAGTACAGGATCCGGCTCCTGATCGAAGCGGGCGGAAAGGTCTTTACGGACGGGCAGGTCTATACGGGAGACTACCGCCGGTTCGGCAGTTCCCGGAAAAAGAGCGCGCCGGATGCATCCCAGAGAGGGCGCATGAACGTTGCGTTTCTGGGAGGCGTCACGCCGGCCAAGGGCGCGGAACTGCTGGCGCAGATCGTTGCCGATCCGGATCCGGCCTTTAACTACTATGTGTACGGAGAAGTCGGGGATCCGCGCGTCAGGGCGCAGAAAGGGGCGGACAATGTGTTCTTCTCGGGCGTCTACCGCAGAGAGGATATCTATGATCTCCTGAAGCTGAGCAGGATCGACGTGGTCTGTATCCTTCCGGTCTGGGCGGAGACGTTCTGCTATACGCTGTCGGAGGCGTGGGCCTGCGGCATACCGGTGATCGGGACGAATATCGGGGCAGTGCGGGATCGAATTGAGGAGACCGGCGCGGGCTGGGTGCTCCCGGAAGGCGTCGGAAAGCAGGAGCTGACGGCGTTTCTGCACCATCTGGCTGATCACCCGGAGGAGATCGCGCAGAAAAAGCAGGCGCTGCTGGAGCATCCGCTCAGGAGCGTGGATGCGATGAATGAGGCGTACCGGGTGCTCTACCGGGAGATGAGCGGTGCAAAGAAGACGCAGGATCTCCAGGAAGAAGACAGATCCAAGGCGGCGGATGCGGGCATGGATGGAAGTGAGTTTCTCTTCCAGGGCCTAGCATCGGGCAATCCCTCCGTGACCGGAAGGAGCGGCGCTGCGGCTCTGAACCGGCTTCGCGAGGAAAATGAGATGCTCGTCTCTTCGATGGAGATTCTGAAAAATACAACCTCCTACAGGTTTGCAAGGGCGATCTCGGAAGCAAATGTTCCGCTGAAGGAGCCTCTGAAGAAGCTTCTTCGGAAGAGATAACAGGACGCAGGATACAGGAGACAGATGCAGGCAGGAACGGAAAGATGTTGAGACAGAAAATATCCGAAAAGATCCGTGCGCACGCGGCGCGCGGAGGCGCCCTCCGCGCGGCGGAGGCACTGATCAGGCGCAAGGAGGTCGAGATCTCCTACCGCCGGTGGCTTTTGTGGAGCAGGAAATCATCGCGGGATTATTCGAAGATGGGCAAAGAGCCGATGATGTGGGAGCCGCTGATCGGAGTGCGCGCTTACATGTCGCCCGGCGACAGGACAGCGTTCATGGAATCTTTGAACCTGCAGGTTTACAGGACTTTCAGGGCGGACAAAAACTGTCCGGACGCCGATTATATCCTGATCGTTGGACCGGGATGCATCCTGACGCCGGATCTTCTGTGGCAGGCGGTGCATCTGCTCAACAAGGAGGGCTATACGTCCTGGACGTCAGAGCGCTCGCCGGCGCTGTTTTATTTTGACTCCGACAGGATCCTGGAGGGCGGCAGGAAGACGGATCCCGCGTTCAGGCCCGGGTACGACCCGGATCTTCTTGGCGAGGTCAACTATATGGGACCGGTTGTGCTGGTCCGCGCCGACCTGGCCAAACAGGCCGGTCTCCCGGAAGACGGAAAAGACGCTCTGCACGCATTTTTAAAGAGGGTCTGTGCGCTTGCCATGGAGCAGGAGGGCGGGCGCGCGCAGGAAGCAATCGTGCATATCCCGCAGGTTCTGTATCACGAGACGGCCGCCTGTGACAGCACGCACGATGCGGCTGCCCCGGAAGCGGAGCGGGAAGCGCAGGGAGAGAGCGGATGGGAAGATGCCCTGGTGTCGGTGCTGATTCCGAACAAGGACCACGTGCAGGATCTGAAGCAGTGCATCGAGTCTCTGCAGAACGTGAATACATGGGAGAATCTGGAGATCCTGATTATCGAGAATAATTCACAGGATCCGGAGACATTTGCCTATTATGAGGAGTTGTGCAGGGAGAATCCGAGAGTCAGGGTGCTGACCTATAACGGCGCGTTTAATTATTCTGCCGTCAATAACTACGGCGCGGCGAACGCGTCGGGCGACTTACTGCTGCTCCTGAATAATGACACGATGATCCTGGAGAGCGAATCCATCCGCCATATGGCGTATCTTGCCGCGAAACCGGATACGGGCGCAGTGGGTGCGATGCTGTGGTATCCGGACGGAACCATCCAGCATGCCGGCGTGATCTTCGGATACGGAGGGATCGCGGGGCACGCGCTTGCGGGCGAGACGGACGCCCGCGAACTGGGAACCTATCCGGACCTGGTCTTCTCGCACACGCACAATGTCAGTGCCGTGACCGGCGCCTGCATGATGATCCGCAGAGGCGTCTATCTGGGCGCGGGCGGACTGGATGAAGTACTGTCGGTCGCGTTCAATGACGTGGATCTGTGCATGCGGCTTCGAAAGAGCGGTCTGAAGATCCTTTTGTGCCCGCAGGCGCAGCTGTGCCACAATGAGTCGGTCTCCAGAGGGCAGGAGGACACGCCGCAGAAGGTGGAGCGTTTCCATCAGGAGATCCGGGATATGGCAGCGCGCTGGAAGGATGAGCTCCTTGAGGGCGATCCCTACTACAATCCGAACCTGACGCTGACAGGAAGGACCTGGACGTGCAGGGATGAACTGCGCGAGCGCAGCAAGCCCTGCCTGAAATATCTGTAACACAGCATGAAACAGCCGGAAGGAAATGATATGCCGAATCAGAACCAGGAAACAGAGAAACGCTCATTCAAGGCGGCGCGCTATCTGAAAAGCCGCGGCCTGAAGGAGTTCTCTGCGCATGCTGCCGAGAAGATCCGGGAGGGCAGGTTTGATTACCAGAAGTGGGTTCTCTCGAATGAACCGTCTTCCGCCCAGGTCGGGTACCAGAAGAAACTTCTGATGCCCATTATGCCGAATGTCTATGTGATGGTTCTTCGCCCGGACGGGGAGAGCGTACAGGAGAAGACGGTGGAATCGGTCGCGGCGCAGACCTTTCGGAACGTGCATACGGCGGAGATCCTGACCTCGCACATGGAGGACGATTCGTATGTGCTGTGCATCGCAGACGGGGATCTTCTGACAAAGGACGCGGTGTTCAGGATGGTAGAGGCGCTTCAGGATGCGTCGGACGCGGTCTATGCGGATTCTGACGCCTGCCTGTGTGAGGACGGGCGGATGCTCTTCAGCGGCCCTCTGTTTAAGCCGGATTATAATCCGGATTATCTTCGCTCCTGCAACTATATCGGCACGCCGTTCATGGTACGGACGGGCGTGATCCGGAGTGAATACCGGACCTCTGACGGGGAAGAGGCGGTTCCGGGATCCCACAGTCTGTCAGATCCCGCTGCCTATTATGCGTACGTGCTCAGATGCTGCCGGGCGGCGAACCAGGGCGGCGGGGTGAAGCATGTCCCGAAGATTCTGTGCCACCGCATGCAGGCAGAACAGGCGGATGCAGGCGCCTTGGCCGGGGAGCGCGCGGAAGCCATGCGCGGTGCGGCTGCAGGTACCGGGGATGTGGACCGCGCGGAAGCCATGCGCGGTGCGGCTGCAGGTACCGGGGATGTGGAACGCGCGGAAGCCATGCGCGATGCAGAGGCATGCGCAGGGGATATGGAGCGAAGAGCCATGCGCGATGCGGTTGCCAGGGAGATCGCAAGGGAGAATCTTCGCGCAAGTGTGAGCGACGGACCGCTTCCGGAGACCTTCTGTGTGCACTATGAAGTGACCGGATCTCCGCTGGTTTCCATCATCATTCCGAACAAGGACAACTATTCGGTGCTGGAGAACTGCCTGTGGTCCATCCGCAACCGCTCGACCTATCCGGCGTATGAGATCCTGATCGTTGAAAATAACTCGACGCAGAATGAAACACTTCGCTACTACGAAAAACTGGAGGAAGAGAAGAGTGCCAGGATCATCCGGTATGAGCATCCGTTTCATTTTTCAAGGATCTGCAATGAAGGGGTGAAACAGGCCAGGGGCGAGTATGTCATATTGATGAATAACGATGTGACTGTCTGCACCCCGGACTGGATAGAACGCCTGCTGGGGCATTGCCAGCGGCCGGGGATCGGCGCGGCGGTAAAAAGCTCCTCCGCCCGCGTAAGGACGAGCACCGGGATCACATCGCATGAAGGCCCGAAAAGGACCTCGAGATACGGCACGTACTTGGCCGCCTGGGCGACCTCATCTGGGTCGATGACATCTTTCATTTTGAATTCGAGTGAAAAGACGTGCGTCGGCGTGATAAGCAGCACGTCCGCGTAGATCCGTATATGGCGCGCCCGGTCACACCTCAGCTCAAAGGCGATCTCCCACTCATCCGTCGCGGCGGGCATCTCCGCGATGTCCGCAAAGAGCTGCCGCATGACGCGGTAAGTGTCACTGAAGGAATGAAAAAGGCCGCGCGT
>CAJOKX010000050.1 GCA_905235415.1 uncultured Lachnospiraceae bacterium | reverse complement strand
ATTTGTGTACAGAAACTACATTTCACGATGATGGTCTCTCACAACGTGAAAAACCGGACATGCAGACAAAGTTGATATTTATTTAAGATTACTGGAGTTATCAGAATATTTATGGCATAATATTCGAGGGGTTTTGTAAACACCACTATGAAATTGTGATCTTTAATGTTAAGAATAGGCCAGATCGCCCGGACACAAGAGTTGCATTCTCATTGGACTATTTTTATGGAGTGAATTAACAAAAGCAATGAATACCAAAAAAAATGCTATACCATATATATTAGCTGTAGTAGCAATTACAACTGTTATATTCTCAATATGTTCGACCACATCACCTTTATATACATTTTGCGATGAGTCCCATTGCTTTTTTAATGTGGGTAAAGCCATATTCAATGGACAGGTTCTCTACAAAGACATACTTGAGCAAAAGGGACTGATTATCTATTTAATTCAGATCCCGGCATATTTGATTTCTCATACTACGTTTATTGGAGTATGGACGATTCAAATTATATTGCTAATTCTATTCTCTGTCTCTGCATATAAATTAAACATTTGCCTGGGTCTGGATAACTTTCAAAGCTTGATCGCAGTCGCTATATCTGATCTGGTTATTTTCACCAGTCAGTCCCTGGCAAGCGGACAGATTGTCGAAGTATATGCATTACCGTTCTTTATGTATTCACTATACTCATTAACAAGAAATCTTGAAGAGAGTCGGGATTTCTCATGGCAAATGATACTTCTGAACGGAATATTTGCAGGGATCATATTGTGGATGAAATATTCTCTGCTTGGGTTTTACTTTGCATGGGCAGCATTTGTTTGCATATATTTATTAATAAAGAAGGGCTTGGGTAAGGCACTCAAAACAGGGCTTGTTTTTCTGGGAGGGATGTTGACAGTAACAATCCCATGCCTGCTGTATTTCTATTTGAATGGAGCAATTACAGAGTTAATTGATTACTACTTCATTAATAATATTAGTGGTTATGGCAAACAGATAACTCTTGGCGGCCTGGTATACAATTATATTTATACGATCTATTCCGAACTGCATTGGAACCTTCCGGTGATGGTTTTTTTGGCGATTGGTGTTTGCGCGGTGCTTTTTTCGAGAATGAAGGCAGCCACCAAATTGAGTTTAATAATCATTGCGCTTTTTAATGCAGTAGTGGTTTTCAGCCATGGACCAATGTTTCCGTATTATTTATTTGCTTTCGCGCCGTTTGTTGTTTTTGGTGGATATGGGATTGCAAAGGTTATCGGCCTGCTGCTTAAGAAACAAACGTCGAGAAAATTGACGGCAGTGCTGGTTAGTCTTGTTGCATGTGTTCTTGCTTATGTCTATAAACCTTTCCCTCGAGAATTTCTGGCTGACACGTCAGGGCTTTCACAGTATGTATTTGCGGAATATATGAATTCAAACCACGATTCACCAACCATGCTCAATTACGATTTCCTGGATGGTGGTTTCTATACAGTTGCGGACATCGTTCCAAATACGTGGGCCTATTGCCGACTGAATTGGGATAATCCTTTAATGAATCAGGATCAGCTGGAAACAATCAGAAACAGAAAGGTAGACTTTGTCGTAACAAATAGGAATGATAATCTTCCAAAAGAGCTATTTGAAAATTATGCGCTGGTAGATCAAATATCTCAATACCGCGTAGATACCTTGTTTACATATTACCTTTATGAGGTGCGTTAAAAAAACAGGATTATGAGAGAAAATGCCCCAATATTAATAATTGTGATCCCTTGTTATAACGAGGAAGAAGTGTTGCCAATTACGGCACCAATGTTCAAAAGCAAAATAGAAGAACTGATTTCCCTGGGAAAGATATCAAAGGATAGCCATATCTTATTCGTGAATGACGGCAGTAAAGATAAGACTTGGGAGATAATCAACCATCTTTCCGGAGAATCGCCATTTTATTCAGGTATTTCACTTAGTAGGAATCGTGGTCATCAAAATGCTCTTCTTGCCGGGCTTATGGAAGTGAAAGATGAATGCGATATTACGATTTCCATAGATTGTGACGGCCAGGATGACATCAATGCTATGAATGAGATGGTTGAAGCCTATCATAACGGTGCAGAGGTTGTTTATGGTGTTCGAAATAACAGAGAGACAGACAGTTTTTTCAAGAGGAATACTGCCCAGTGGTTTTATAAGCTCATGAATGAAATGGGCGCAGAAGTTGTCTACAATCATGCGGATTACAGACTGGTCTCATCTCGGGTGTTGAAAGAGTTTTCAAACTATAAAGAAGTGAACATTTTTCTTCGTGGTATGTTCCCGCTTGTAGGTTTCAACAGCACGTCAGTATATTATAAGCGGAATGAGAGATTGGCCGGTGAAAGCCATTATCCGCTTTCAAAGATGCTTGCGTTAGCGTTTGATGGTATCACCAGTTTAAGTATTAAACCCATTCGGATTATTACTGGGATTGGCATTTTAATTTCACTGATATCGTTTTGTCTTATTATTTATGCTTTGGCAGGACATTTTTCGGGAAATACGGTTCCTGGTTGGACAAGTAACATGATAGCTGTTTGCTTTATTGGCGGCATCCAGTTAATATCTCTTGGAGTTATCGGGGAGTATATTGGGAAAATATATCTCGAAACAAAAGGAAGACCAAGATACATCATCAGCGAGCGTACTGAAAGAGAATAAAACGAACGCGGTATCCTTCCGGAGGGGGTGACGGATAATGAACAGAGCGGATCTGCACAGGAAGCTGTATGATCTTCAGGATCTGAAGTATCGTGATTTTCAGATAAGGATCCTCCCGTCTGTCAATCCCGGGTCCATCATCGGCGTGAGGACTCCGGCGCTTAGGAGCATGGCAAAAGATATTGTGAAGGCCGGAGAGCATACGGATTTTCTGAAAGAATTACCGCATACGTATTTTGAGGAAAACCAGCTGCATGCGTTTATCATCTCAGGAATGAAAGACCTGGATGGATGTATGGAGGAACTGGAGAAGTTTCTGCCCTATGTAGATAACTGGGCAACGTGTGATCAGATGTCCCCCAGGATCTTTAATAAGCACAGGGAAGCTCTTCTGGCGCACATACCAGAATGGCTCAGCTCGGAAATGACCTATACAGTGAGATTCGGCGTGGGGATGCTGATGGAACATTTTCTGGATGATGACTATGATCCAAAGTATCCTAAGATGGCTGCCGGAATCAGAAGTGACGAGTATTACATCAATATGATGATTGCATGGTATTTTGCAACCGCCCTCGCCAAGCAGTATGAAAGCATTCTGCCATTTATAGAAGAGAAAAGGCTTGATGACTGGACGCATAACAAAGCCATTCAGAAAAGCGTGGAGAGCAGAAGGATTACAGAGGAACAAAAGACCTATTTAAAAACACTGAAACGAGTATCGGTGTGAATGCGGTGCGGCTGAAAGACGGAATCCGTATCTTATTGGGGCAGTGCTGCTATTCTGGCAAGAAATTCATCGATGGGTTCACCGGTATTGCCGGAGTCCCGTCCCGGCGTCGCGTCCATGAGCGTGAATCCGCCGTTTCCATACCGGATGGCGGTCAACACATGCGTTGTCTGCGGCCGGTTAAACCTTGCCGCATAATTTCGCCACATCTGCGGGATATCTTCGCGATTCACGATCTGCCAGGTGCTGATGGCTTCCGCGTCGATTCCGATATACCTGCAGATTTTTTCAAATTCATAGTTTGCGTAACAGCTGTACCCTATATAAGGAAGATGGTGCTTTTTCGCGTGCAGCCAGTTCAGCTCCGCGGTTCCAAATGTGCCGATATAATTCATTGTGTACTTGAACTGTGTACTGAAGAAAAGAGCGATCTCTCTTGCCTTCGCGTACTCTACGCTCCATTGATAATCATCCCCATAGCAGATAATCTGCGGATCGCTGTAGTCAACGTTTCCTTCCTCATCCAAATGATACGTGACCTCTCCGTTGTATGGCCATGAATTGTAGTATTCTACTATGTTCGATGCGTTGATTTTGTCGGCCCCGCTTAAGTGAATCACCTCTTTATACCATCTCTCGGTAAGCACTTTGTCCGGCGTTCCCCAGTCCGTGACGGTAACGTGTATGACCTTTGTTTTGTTGCCTGCCTGGATGGTGATCGTCCCCTGCTGCGGCAAGTCGGAGGTATTTCCGCCGTAGAAACTGAATCCGGTTTTGCTCAGTTTCTCTATGACAAGCTTCAGCTTCTCGTCGTCATCCAGGTACATGTCTGCCATAACGTACGAGGGGTTTGTGACGCTGTAAGTGGCAAGCTCCGGTTCGCTGTACAGCTTGCTTTTGGAACCGTCTGAATAGATTTTGCGGTATCCGACATCAAACGTGTAGGTTTTTTCTTCGTTATAGGCAATCGTAATGCTGTCGGGTAGACCCTCAATGGCGTATTCATATCCCGTACTTTTCGTAAGCGGGTAGCTTTTTGCCCCGGCCAGATGAAATCTGCCGCTTGCCCATGCACGTGTCTTCGCGTTTGGCACTGCCTTGCACGAGCCTGTCAGGACCAGGAGGTAGATGGCTGTATTCCCCTGTTTTGCGCGGATGATCGCGCAGCCTTCCTTCTTTTTGCGTGCCGTTATTTTGTAGCCATATTTCCCCGTCCGCCTGACAGTCGCGACGGTTTTATCGGAGGATGTGAACTTCCATTTTTTCGACTTCTGTTTCTTTGTAAGCCCTTTCAGCTTTCCCTTTTTGCTCTTTCCTTTTTTGATGGAAAGAATGTTGTTCTGATTGAACTTCGGCAGTGCAGCCTCTGCCGGCGTTCCCGCCACGGCAAACAGCAGAAACAAAACGCCTAAAAACAGTCCAAATCGCCTTGCGGTTTTCATTGATCCGACGCTCCTCCTCAGACTGGTATGAACAGATATCTTCCTACAAAATTGTTTTAGCACAGTTCCTCCGCCTTGGAAAGAGTATGTGGCAGGTGCCTGCAGGGATCATTGGGGATGAAGTATCATTTTGTGAAAGAGAAGCGGCGCAGAATGATATAAGAGAATGCGCATCTGTACCAGGATCCGGATCGGTGGTATGCTTATCTGCAGAGGGAGGAAAGAAAGAATGGATCAGACAGTTCCCCAGATGACAATCGTGTGCATGATCATTTCCAGTATCGTGGGATTCGCCATTCCGATTGTCCTGTTCCTTTATTTCCGTTTCAAAATGAAAGCAGACATCTTTCCGTTTTTCGCCGGGTGCCTGGTCATGCTGGTGTTTGCAATGATTCTGGAGCCGGGAGTCCACCAGATCGTGCTCGGATCCTCTGTCGGAGGAAGGATTCAGAACAATGTCTGGCTGTATGGACTGTACGGCGGTTTGATGGCCGGCCTTTTTGAGGAGACGGGAAGGCTGCTTGCTTTCAAAAGCATCCTCCGCAGCCACAGCGGCAACGACGCCAATGCGCTGATGTACGGTGCAGGCCACGGCGGGCTGGAATCGGTTGTAATTCTGGGCGTTTCGATGATCAGCAATATCGCTGTCGCTTTCATGGTGAACAACGGAACGATCTCAGAATTTACCGATCCGTTAACCGGGGATGCGCTGGCACGGGCAGAGGCAGGGATTGCGGCTCTGACGACAACCGGTTCGCTGGCATTTCTTTTGGGCGCCCTGGAGCGTATCTTTGCGGTGACCCTTCAGATTGCGCTCTCGGTGCTTGTTTGGTTTGCTGTGAACGGCAGCGGGCGGATGTCCCTGTATCTGGCTGCCATCCTGATCCACTTCTTTATTGATGCGGCCGCTGTCATTCTCTCCGGCTTTGATATTCCGCTGCTTGCGATCGAAGCGGTGATCGGGATACTGACCGCAGGGACGGCTGTGTTCGCGAAAAGAGTATGGGATACGGAGCATCAGAAAAACCGGACAGAATAAGGCCGGGAAGAACGGAATCCAATGACACACAAAATACACACTTCGCCTGTTGACAATAGTAGGTTCTTACTATATATTATGTAAGAACCTACGAAATGGAGGGTGTTATGGACACAAACAATACAGATAAAATTGCCATTCTCATCAAAAAGGCTGCGCTGGAGGCGGAGAAAGCACAGATGCCGATTCTGCAAAGCTGTGATCTGTCTGTGGCGCAGTATAAGATCCTGAAATATCTGTATGGCGCGAGCCCGGATACGGTCCGGATCGTCGACCTGGAAGCTTATTATTCCATGACGCATCCGGCGGTCATCGACATTCTGAAGGTGCTGGAGAAGAAAGGCTATACGCGCCGGATCGTGAATCCGGAGGACGCACGCAGCAAGATCGTTTCCCTCACGGAAAAGGCGTATGCACAGCGCCGGGAGCTGGAAGCGCTGGGCGATCAGATGGAGACGGCGGTCACGCGGAATCTGAGCCCTGCAGAGAAGGTGGAGCTGGCGTCCCTGCTGCACAGGATGATGGGAGAGCAGGTCTGAAAGGAGGAGGATCGGATTGTCGCTTTCGTTGAAACAGAAACATGATACAAGGAAGGAGCTCCGGGCGAATCTTGAGAAAGCAGGCGTAGAGATCCGGCAGGCCGCCGAAGATCTCGGAACGACGCCAGCGTATATTGAGCAGCTGCTGCGGCTCGAGCCGCGCAGACTGGAGGACACCTGGATCCTGAAGAACTATCTGATCGGGAAGGTGAGAGAACTCGGAAAAGAGCCGACGCCGTTCACAGCGCTGGGAGGAGATTATCATGTGATCTGGTTCCTGGACGCGGATTATATTGACAGGAAAAAGATCTGCTGAAGAGAAAAGGAAGAGGAAAGGAGAGAAATGGCGTTATGAAGATGATCACACTGGAGGAACACTACAGCGATCAGCGCATCATGGACGAAAACAGCAGGTACAATCAGAACCGGCCGCCGATGCCCCCGGAGAGGGAGGAGGCGATGAAGTTCCTGATGTCGCGCTCATTTCCGGGGCCGGAGCTGCTGGACTTTGAAAAGAGAGTGCAGTACATGGACAAGAACCGGATCGACGTGCAGGTACTCTCCGTAACAACCCCTGTCACGGATCTGGTCCCGCCTGCAGAACAGGTCAGGATCTGCCGGCAGGCAAACGATATCACGAAGATGCACATGGACGAGTATCCGGGACGCTTTATGGGATTTGCGGCGCTTCCGATGGCGGATCCGGAGGCGGCGGCGCAGGAACTGGAGCGCTGCGTGAAGGAACTTGGATTTGTCGGAACCATGCTGGCCGGAAGATATAAAGGCAGATTCTTCAACGAGGAAGAGTTCTTCCCGGTCTTTGAGAAGGCGGCCAGCCTGCATGTGCCGGTGTACTTCCACCCCGCGCTGGTCCCGATGGAGGTGCAGGAAGCCAATTATATGTCAGACGCCTACTCCTACATCGTCGGCTCGGAGCTCGCATCCGCAGGATATGGGTGGCATTCGGAGGTCGGGATCCAGATTGTCAGGATGATCCTGTCCGGGATCTTTGACAAGCTGCCGGATCTGCAGTTCATCTCAGGCCACTGGGGCGAGACGATTCCGTGCTTCCTGGACCGTATGGACATCATCCTGGATCAGGAGATCACCGGACTGAAGAAGAAAGTCTCCGAGTACTACAAGGAACACGTATACATTACGCCGAGCGGCATCCTGTCGACAGATCAGCTGGAATATGTCGTCAAACTGATGGGGGCGGACCATGTGCTGTATTCCGTGGATTATCCGTACATGAAGCCGGACAATGTCTATGAGTTCCTGATGGAGAGCAGCCTGTCACAGGAAGAAAAAGAATTGATTGCATATAAGAACGCGGAGAAGCTGCTTCACATCGGCGGCTGAGCCAAAGAGAATGCCTGCCAAAGACGGGGCGGGCGGATTGGAGAATAATATGAAGAAATGGTTCGGACGATGGATGACACTGACACTGGCCATCGGCATGTGCATGTGCGCATTTGGAGGGGAGCTGCCGCAGGCAGTCCCGGGAGAGGCATGTGAGGACCTGAGCCTGTATACGGATGCGCAGGGGGATACGGCGTATATACCGGCGCAGTTCAGCGTGTCGGATCAGGAAGATGAGCAGACGATCCGGAGCGGACTGGTTGTGATCGGGCCGGATGCGAGCGAATATGTCTGGATTCCGACGACCGTCACAGCACTTGAAGCGAGAGAATTCGGAAGCTATTTCTCCGGGTTCGGCTCGATCGATGATTATTACGATGAGACGGATCTGCCGGAATATCAGGCGATGGAGGAAAGCACAAAGCAGTATGGCGGCTTCTATATCGGACGCTATGAGGCGGGCAGGGGAGAAGACGTAACGCCTGTCACCAGACGGATTGCGGAGGATACCCCCGGCCGGATCTGGGTGCAGTTTGCCCCGCAGGATACGATGAACGTCTGCCAGAGGCTGTATGCGGGCAATGAGACCGTAGAGGGATTCTTCCCCTGGGGCTCTAACTGGGATACGGTGCTGCAGTGGCTGGTTGATTCGGGCGCAAAGACGCAGGAGGAGGTTATATCCGACAGCTCCCAGTGGGGAAATTACTCGGATGATCCGTTTTCCGAAGGCGCGCGCAGCAGCTATACCGGGGTCTGGGAAGAGGCCAGCGCCAACAACATCTATGACCTGGCAGGAAACAACTGGGAATGGACGCAGGAGCGCTGCGGTTCTGAGTATGTGATGCGCGGGGGCGGATGCACCCTGATGGGCGGGGGATGCTCCGGCAGACAGTTCCCGGCGGCGCTGCGTGATCCGCTTCCCGGAAACGATCACCATCCGAATGTAACGTTCAGAGTGGGACTGTATATCGAATAATCATGTCAGAGGATGTATCATCCGGATCAGGCAAGGAGGAAGAGACGATGGATAAATTAATAACCGTAGAAGAGCATTACGGTTCGGATGCTGTCAATGCGAAGATCGTGGAGGCGTTTGAGCAGCATGGGACACAGGCGGAGATCGAACAGATCCGCCGCGCAGCCGCAACGGCAGGCGCGCCCGGGGCGAACGAGATGGGGCCGGAGCGGATTGCATATATGGATGCGCACGGAATCGATGCGCAGGTCATCAGCTACGCAAGCGGAATCCCGGCCACACTGGAGCCGGAGTATGCGGTTCCCCTGTGCCGGGCTGTCAATGATGAGATGGCCCTGAAGGCGTCTGCCTATCCGGGACGATTCTATCTCTTTGCGCACCTGCCGCACGGAGACGGGAAGATGGCTGCGCAGGAGCTGGAGCGGTGCGTAAAGGAAAAGGGATTTGTCGGAGCGATGCTCTCCGGACACTACCATGACCTTCCCTATGATGATGCGGCGTATTTCCCCATCTTTGAAAAGGCGCAGGAACTGGATGTGCCGGTATACCTTCATCCGGGACTGGTCAGCCCCGTGATCACACAGCACTATTACAAAGGAAACTGGTCAGACCGGACCACGGCGCTCCTGTCAGGATTCGGCGTCGGGTGGCATTTTGACGTGGGCATGCAGCTGGTGCGCATGATGCTTGCAGGCACATTTGACGCCCTGCCGGATCTGAAGATCATGACCGGGCACTGGGGCGAGCTTGTGTCGTTCTACATGTACCGGACCGATGAGATCGGGCAGGAAGTCACAGGGCGCAGCAGGAAGGTCAGCGATTATTTCAAGGAGAACGTCTATGTCAATCCGTCGGGGATGCTGTACCCGGAGCAGTTCAGATACTGCCTGGACACCTTCGGGGCGGATCACATCCTCTGGGGAGAGGATTATCCGTACCGGAAGAAAGAAAACATCCGGACATTCCTGGAAGAATACGGACTGACGGAGGAAGAGCGGAATAAAATCGCATACGGCAATGTACAGAAACTGCTGAAGCTGGTCTGATCTTTGGAAGAGAAGAGCGGCGTCAGAGTGTAAATGTCAGCACATTACAGCCCAGAAGGTTCTGATAGTCGACCTTTTGGGCAATCTTGTATACGAGCCGGATTCCGATGTTCTTTGCGGGATCTTCAGGGTCCGGGCTGATCAGCGGCTGTACCGATTCAGGATTGAAGGGGACGCAGTCATCCCGGAGCCGGATCAGGATCCCGTCCTCTCTGCGGGCGACACGGATATCTGCAGAATGGTGCTTCTTTTTGTCTTTTGTAAATCCGTGCAGAACCACATTGCCCGCCAGTTCTTCCAGCGCAAGGCCGGCAAAGTAAGAGCGCCGCTCATCCAGCCCGGTCTGCCTGCAGAATGCAATGACTTCTTCGGACACGCGCGTCACGTCTTCGACGCTCCGGACTGTGATGTCCAGGCGGCTGTTTTCGGGCGGGCCGAAATCCGCAGGGATGTTCATCAGCTCTTCCAGAGACCGCGGGAAATGCCGGATGCCTGCCCAGGCAAAACCGACCACGACCAGGAAGCAGATGATCCCGTTCAGAATGTTGGAAATGTACAGGCCGTTCATCTTCAGGAGCGGGATCAGCACAAGACTGCACAGGGACACGCCGCCAAATCCGTCGACGACCGGAAGAACGACGGACAAAAGCTTCTTCTGGGACGCCTGCGCATAGCTGGAGAAGGCCAGGGAGATGACGGACAGCGGCATGCAGAGCGGCAGCAGTCTGAATCCCATGGCGGTCATGGAATAGACCGGATCGGCCGGATTGCGGTAGAACATCCTTGTCAGAGGATCCGCGCACAGGATGATGAGCAGTGCGACTGCGCACATCAGGGGCACGCACCTGTAAAATGCGATCCTCATCGTATCCAGGAGAGAAGCGCGGTCTTCTTCACCGATGCTGATGCTGAAGAGCATCCGCTGTACAGCGACCATTCCGAAGGGCAGCGCCCAGATTACCCCCAGGAAGGAGTTGGACGCCGAGAAGGCGGACAGCCCCACGCTTCCCACAAACTTCAGGATCAGCGCGTTTACGAGAAGGCAGCGGAACATTTCCAGAAATCTGGAGAGTGCGCCGGAATATCCGCGCCGTACGATATCGGGGGCGTCCTTCCAGTTCAGGTTCTTTGCAGAAAACTTCAGCGAAGATTTTCCGGAAAAATAGTAGGCGGCCTGCAGGGCGAAGAAGGCCCATACGCTCAGGGATGAGGCGAACCCCAGACCGAAGGTTCCAAGCGGGATGAGCACCGTGAACAGCAGATTGCCCAGCGTATTGGCTGCAAAGCACACAAGGCCGGCTGCCGTGGTGCGCCGGGTCTGGTTCTCCAGCGAGAGAAATGAAAACAGCTGCTGCCCCAGGACCAGCGCCGGTATTCCGAAGGACTGGCCGAGCACATAGCGGTTGAACATCTTCAGCTGCACAGGATCCGATACCATGACCTTTGTGGCATTTGTAAAAACCGCGGCCACCAGAAGGACTGCCGTCAGAACTGAGACGATGGCGGCAAGGAGCAGGTCCACAGAAAAGACACTGTGCACCCGCTTCGGGTCACGGACCAGATAGAGGCCGTACAGCAGCTGAGAGCCGCTCACAAGCATGATGCTGAGCGCATAGAGGAAATGCGTCATCGGAGCATACAGCCCGATGGCAGTCATGGCGTCCAGACCAATCGCGTTGCTGGCAAACAGGCCGTCGACAATCCCGTTCAGGGATGTGATGACAATCAGAAGGATCTGATAGGGCAGCAGCCGGAAAAACAGTCTGGAAAGCAGTTTGAAATCTTCAGAGGAAGTATTGCCGGAAGCGGACAGGTTTTTATTTTGACGCATGACAGGCCTTCTTTCAGCGGAAACAGCATCTGCGGAAACGCATCAGAAAATGGATCCGGAACATGGAAGCAGAGTCTGATTTGTGCAAATTATAGCAGAGATATTCTGAGACTTCCACAGATTGCGCGTGGAAGAGATGCATGTGATCCGTATAATACAGAATAAGGACAGGGGTGAGCTCTCAGAGAGAACAAAACGGGGCATTCTGCAGCGCCTGTTTTGTGATTTTATGCTATAGTTTAGGGAGGACTGCACGGAGGCACAAGATATGATACAGGTGTATGCTGCAGTGCTGGCAGTCATGTCCGTACTGACATTTATTCTCTACGGGATTGATAAACGCAGGGCGGTGCGGCAGGAATGGAGAGTTCCGGAAGCAACCCTTCTTCTGTGTTCGTTTCTGGGAGGAGGCGCAGGGGCGCTTCTGGGAATGCATGTGTTTCATCACAAGACCCGGAAATGGAAGTTCCGGATTCTGGTTCCGCTGTTTCTGCTTCTGCAGTGCGCTCTCTTTGTCTTCCTTGTCCGGGGTGCATTTTTTTCTTGAATATGCGTCTGGTGAAACATATTATATATACAATCCGTTTTGAAGGGTGTGCAAAAGAGCGCCTGCCGGAGGTGGTTTTATGAGGAACAATGTCATCAGGCTGTCAGGAAGAATTGATTCTTCTAATGCTGCCGAACTGGAAAAAAAGATTCTGGACAGGATAGAGCAAGACTCTCTGACAGATCTGCAAATCGACGCCTCGCGCCTGGAGTATATCTCCAGTGCGGGTCTTCGTGTGCTTCTGCATATAAAAAAGGAGGTCGGAAGCATTACGATTACCGGAGTCCGCTCAGAGGTTTATGAGCTTCTGGAGATGACCGGGTTTACGCAGATGATGCAGATCGATATGGCCTATAAGAAGATCTCTGTAGAAGGCTGCGAGGTGATCGGAGAAGGGCAGAACGGCCTGGTATACCGGATCGGTCATGATAATGTGGTCAAAGTATACAAGAACGGCGATGCGCTGGAAGCGATCCGTCATGAGCGCGAGGTCGCGCGGCTTGCATTGATCCTGGGGATTCCGACTGCGATCTCATGCGGGATTGTTGAGATCGAAGGCGGCGGATACGGATCCGTCTTTGAACTTCTGAATGCAAAGTCCTTTTCCGAGGTCCTGATAGAGGAGCCGGATCTGATGGACTGGTGTGTGGCGGAATACACCGACCTGATGAAGCTGCTCCATACAACGGAGGTGCCGGAAGGAAAGCTGCCTTCCATGAAAGCCCAGGCGCTGGAGTGGGTCGGCAGGATGAAGGATACGCTTCCGGATGCATACGGAGAGAAACTGCAGCGTCTGGTTGAAGCGGTTCCGGAACGCATGACCATGATCCACGGAGATCTGCATACAAAGAATATTGTTCTGACCGAAGGGGAAGTGCTCGTGATAGACATGGATATGCTCTCGGTCGGGCATCCGGTCTTTGAACTGGCGCAGATGTATAATTCATTTATCGGATTCTCAGAGCGGGATCCCGGGATTATTCTCCGCTTCCAGGGATATGACCATGTGACTGCAGAAACATTCTGGAAGAAAACGCTCTTTGCGTATCTGGATACGGATGATGAGAAGAGGATTGAAGAGGTCCAGAATAAAGCAAGATGCGTTTCGTATGCCCGGCTGATCGACTGGAGTATCCGGCATCACGGAACAGAGGATCCGGAAGCCTGTGCGACAAGGGACTGGTGGCGTGAAGAACTGATCTCTCTTCTGGATCAGACGCAGACGCTGGATTTCTGACCGCATCAGACAGAGTATTGTGTATGGGACTGCCGGGGCGGGTGCATTGCATAGATAAGGGAAACGTGAATGGACGAGAAGCGTAGAGTGCGTTCCAACATGGCGGTAAGTATCATTTTGGCCATTGTGATTCTGCTCGCGGTGCTAGGCGTTATAGTCAGCTGGATCGGTTATGTGTGCTTTTCCGGCGCTTTTGACAGAGAGTACTCCACTTCGACCTATCATATGGCGAAAACAGCGGCCAATCTCGTCAATGGGGATCATCTGGCTGGTTATCTTTTCGGACAGTACATGGATGAGTATCAGGAGACCAGTGAGGATCTGGATGCATTCTGTACGAACATCAATGTATCTCTGATCTATGTCATCATGGTTGATCAGACGGATTACAATTCTTTTGTATCGGTTTTCAATGAGATCGATAATGCAGTTGATAATACAGAGTATGAGGAGTGGGAACTTGGACGAAGAGTATCAACGACCAACGGTGAATACCGGAGAAAATACCAGTCTCTGTATGAAGAAGGCGCGGACTATGAGATTGTGTACCGCACGGAGCGCCTGGGCAGAATCCATCCGCATATAACCACGATCGTTCCGGTTTTTGACTCCCGCGGACGTGTTGCCGGACTGCTCTGCATCCAAAGGCCGATCCGGGAGATGGATGACGCCAGAAGACCTTACCTTTGGCAGGTCGGGGTGTCCACCACCCTTCTGGCTATTATGGCTGCGCTTCTGGCTGTGATGTTTCTCAGGATCCGGGTAGTTGCTCCGATCAGCAAGATTTCCGGAGAAGCCGCCCGCTTTGCAAGAGAGAATACCATAGGAGATACGCTGGAGGATATCGGCGATTATGATGTCATCCAGGATCTTGCCGGATCCATCGAAAAGATGGAGACGGATATGGTGAATTATATCGACAACCTCACCGCGGTAACAGCAGAACGGGAGAGAATCGGCGCCGAGCTGTCCTTTGCGACCAGGATACAGTCAGACGCCATCCCGAATGTGTTTCCTGCATTTCCGGACCGGAAGGATTTTGATATCTATGCATCCATGACCCCCGCAAAAGAAGTGGGCGGTGATTTCTATAATTTCTATCTGATTGATGACGATCATCTCGCCCTGGTAATCGGAGACGTCTCCGGAAAAGGCGTTCCGGCGGCACTGTTCATGATGATCACAAACATCATGATCAGCGACAGGACGAATATGGGCGGTTCGCCTGCGGAGATCATGACATTTGTCAATCGGAATCTGTGCAAGAATACGCGTTCCGATATGTTCGTGACGGTCTGGCTGGGGATCATCGAACTGTCAACCGGCAGGCTGACTTCGGTAAATGCAGGTCATGAAGATATCGTGGTCTGCAGAAACGGCGGAGAGTTCGAACTTCTGAAGACCAGGCATGGCGTGGTGGCGGCCGCGCTGGATACGGTGTGCTACACGGACGAGGTGATGACGCTGAATAAGGGGGACCGGCTGTTTATCTATACGGACGGAATCCCTGAAGCTGTCAATGCCGACAGCCAGATGTACGGGCTGAAGCGGATGGTTGAGACGCTCAACAGATATAAAGACGGCTCCCTGCAGGAGATCATCGAAGGCGTGAAGAGCAGCGTCGACGAATTTTCCGGGGAGGCTGCACAGTTTGATGATATTACGATGCTGTGTTTTGAGAGAAAACTCTGATCTGGATCAGACAGGATTCTTCGGATCCCTTCCGTTTTCCGGCGGAAGGGATCTTGTGCATAGTATGCCCGGATATGGTATACTTCATCACAGCCGCGCGGTTTGGCGGGCAGGATGCAGGAGGATGTGCGATGAGAAAAGACGGATTCTATATGCCGGTGCGGGTGATCTGTGAAGATGACGCAGTCAGAAAGAGCGCCGCGCTGTTGAAGAAACTCGGCCGCAAGGCTCTGATCGTCACGGGCAGGCATTCCGCAGACGCATGCGGCGTCTATGCGGATCTGTGTGCCGCGCTTGAGGAGGGCGGAATTGCATCCTGCAGGTTCAGCGCAGTGGAACCGAACCCGTCCGTTGAAACCATTCTGCAGGCCAGGGAGTTCGGCCTTGCGGAGGGTGCGGACTTTGTGATCGGGGCCGGCGGCGGATCTCCCATGGATGCGGCCAAGGCGATTGCCCTGATGATCCGGCATGCAGAGAAAGGTGCAGAGTATCTCTACCAGAGCGGGCAGGATGCATCAGCGCTGCCGGTTGTCTGTATCCCGACCACCTGCGGAACGGGATCGGAAGTGACGGGGGTCTCTGTCCTGACCAGCGAGCAGCTTGGGACGAAGAAATCCATCCCGTACAAGATCTTCCCGGACCTGGCGCTGATTGACGGAAAATACCTGATGAGTGCGGACCGCGCGTCTCTGTGCAATACGGGATTTGACGCGCTTGCCCACCTGTATGAGAGTTATATCAATTCTTCGGCAACGCCCCTGTCGCGGATGATTGCAGAGGATGGAATGCGGGCCTGGAAGGACAATCTTCCGATCCTTCTGGGCAGGAGAGACCTGGATGCGGAGAGCGCAGAGAATCTGATGCGTTCTGCGATGCTCGGAGGCATGGCGATTGCGCACACGGGCACCAGCCTTCCGCATGCGCTCAGCTATGCGCTGACATACAACTATGCAGTCCCGCACGGGCAGGCGGTCTGCTTCTTCATGACCGGCTATCTGGAAGCGGCGGATGCGTTTGGCGCCCGCAGAGCGCTGGAGCTGTCGGGATTTGAGAATGCGTCTGCATTCGGGGAGGCCTACCGGCAGTGCTGCCATCTCCCGGATCTGCCGGAAGAGACTGTCAGAAAAACGATGGACGCACAGATCCGGGCACTTGCGTCAGACAAGGCTAAATGTGCCAAGGCTCCGTTCCCGGTGGATCAGGATGTTCTCAGAAAGATAGTATACAGAAGTTACGAGGCATAAGATTTATGAATTTACAATGGTTGAATCTGGTGACGGATTATCTGAATCCGTACGCGCTTGATGAATGTGTGAAGGCGTCTCTGGCGATGCGCCCCTGGGTGCAGGGCATCCTGGCAGGGGTGCTCATCCTGCTGACAGGGGCTGCGGTAATAGAATGGATCGGCGGCCTGTATGAGCAGAGATCGTCCAGAGTCTTCGTCGGCCTGAGCTGCGGATTCAGTGTCTGTTTTGTGATTCTGCGCGGATACACAGCCCTTGATGAAGTGCATCTGCTGCTGTATTCGCTTCTTGCAGGCGTTCTGACAGCCTGTGTGAATGCGTTTCTGGAGAGAGTCTTCCGGGGCGTCACGGGCTTTTTGTTCGGAGACGCACTCGCATTCTGGCTGCTGCCCTCGGTCTTTCACATGGACCTTTCAACCACGCAGGCAGGCGGCGTGCGTCTGGCCATTGCACTGGGCGCGGGCGTCCTTTTTGCGCTGCTTACAGGAAAGCTCAGGCCTGTGTTTTCCGCGCTGCTCGGAGGAACGATTCTCGCCCTGGAGGCAGGTCTGTTTATTCCGTGGGAGAAGCTGACGATCCTGGAGCAGGCAGGGATTTCGGAGGATCTGGCCCGGTTCATTCTTGCAGCCATTCTGGTCGTGATCGGTCTTTTGGTGCAGCTGCCGAAGTATATCAGACAGATCCGTGCGCAGAGGGATGCGCAGCTCGCAAGCGTGTACGTGCCGGAAGAAGACAGCACAGCATCCGGCGAAGGGACCGGACAGGAGAACGGACCGGAAGACGGGCAGGAAGGAGCACAGGCGCAGATTCTGGATGATTCCGCTGCCCTGAGCGTGGAGCAGGCAGAGGAAGTCCTGGTTGAGAAGGCCAGGGAGCTTGCACAGGCAGCTGTGAAAAGCACGGAGGATATGCGGCTGCGCGAGCGGTATGAGGACGTTGCGCAGGGACTGTACAGTCCGGAGGCTGCCGCGAACCGGCTCGGCATCCCGGTGGAAGACTTCCTGCAGGGGATGCAT
>CAJOKX010000049.1 GCA_905235415.1 uncultured Lachnospiraceae bacterium | reverse complement strand
GGTTGCATTGCAGCCACTCCCAGCTCCTATAGAAGCGTGGTCGCTTCCGTGGCTGCAGCAACTCGCAAAGCTTAGTCGGCTGCCTATGGTTTTCAGTTGCGCCCACAGAACTCCATGCAGAAGGTCGGAGGCTGGCCTGTGAATTGTAACCTCGAGAGGCTGCAGCGGTTTGACAGATGCATTAATACAGAGTACAGTGTAGATGTTTATATATGCATTCCTATATGCATTCCACACAGCTTTGAGGAACTACGGTGAACGATTGCAGGATCGAGATTGCCGGCGTGCCCGTGCTGGTACGCTGCTGTCATCAGGAAAATGCGGACTTCTTCCGGGACTATCGGAAGGAGGGGCAGGAAGAATGCCTTATTGTCGAGCCAACGCAGGCAGACCTTGAACGCATACAGGCGGATTTCGACCGTGCGGACGAGGCAGAGGGGATCCCGAAGCACCGCCGGACGGACAGTTTTCTGGAAAACAACGCCATCCATGCCCTGCTGTCGGAAAAGCTGGTGGATTACAGCGTACTGCTGATGCACGGTTCCGCACTGTGCATGGACCAGGACGCCTACATCTTTACTGCGAAAAGCGGTACGGGCAAGAGCACGCATGCCAGGCTGTGGCGTGAGGTTTTCGGGGAACGGGTCTGGATGATCAATGACGACAAGCCCATGCTGAAGATCGGCAGACAGGGCGCGGCCGTGTACGGCAGCCCGTGGAGGGGCAAGCACCGTCTGGGCACAAACGCTTCGGCCCCGCTCAGGGCCATCGTGCAGCTGGAGAGGGGCGATGTCAACCACATCGAACCGATGTCCAAAGCAGACGCCTTCCCGGTCCTGATGAAGCAGTCCCTCAGGGCAGGCAGCCCGGGAACCAGGATCAAGATCCTGGAGCTGGAAAAGCGGCTGCTGGACAGCACGGATTTCTACCGTCTGACCTGCAACCTGGAGCCTGAGGCGGCCGCGGTTGCCTGGAAGGGCATGAACGAGGGTATATTCCGCTGAACGGGCGGATGAACCATAGAGTATACTTTGAGAAAGGAGAAGATTCCCATGAAAAGATATGAAAAGCCGGTGATGGAGGTTGTGGAGATTGATAACGAAGTGATCGTCACCAGTGTCTGTGACTATGTATATTCCTGCCCCGGCAATTATGATCCGACACCGGATTTACCGATGGACTTAGACTTTGATTGATTTCTGCACCGGGAAGGGCGGCTGCCTTCAGAAGGGCTGCCTGAACAGGTGACAGCTGATAGAAAGATCAGCAGAAGAAAGCAAATCTCTGAAAGAGTACGAAAAGCCAGCCCTGAAGAACTGAGAGAGACGTAATCAGCTCATCAGGGCGGGCTTTATGTATCATACTGCTATTCACTCAAAGTCAAAGTATATAGTTCGCATTTTTCAGGAAAAAATGATTGAAATACGCAAAACCGATCCGCTGCTGGCAAAGATCCTTCCGCCCGCCTGTCCGGCAGAAGGCGTCACTTACGTGCCTTCCCAATATGCGCTTGCTTTTACGCACGGCGGGAAACACTATGTGTTCCATAACCTGACAAAGCAGTGCATCGAAGGGGAACTGCCTTCCTCGTGCAGGGCGGGAGAGGGCTGTGCGGACCTGATCAAAGCCAGGTTCCTGGTGCCGGAAGGCAAAGATGAGTGCGCCACCTATAACCAGATCTCCTCTCTTGTGCGTGCGTACAGCAAAAAGAAGGACACAAGGGGATTTCTCATTTTGCCCACCCTCGGATGCAATGCCCGGTGCGTATACTGCTATGAAGAGGGTATGAAGCCGGTGACCATGACCCCGGAGACTGTGGAGCAGGTCATCCGCTTTATCACGGAACAGAACGACAGCGGCAGGGTGAGCCTTGGCTGGTTCGGCGGGGAGCCGCTGCTGGGAGAGAAAACGATCGACCGTATCTGTGAAGGGATGCGGGAAGCGGGGATCGAATATACGAGCCGGATGACTTCCAACGGCAGTTTGATCACACCGGAAATCATCCGGAAAATGACCGGGGACTGGAAACTCGGTAAGATTCAGATCTCCATGGACGGCGCAAGGGAGGACTATATCCGCCGCAAAAATTACTATGCCGGTCATGATTATTACAGCAAGGTGATGGAAGCGGTCAGCGCTATGAGCGAAGCCGGGATCGCTGTGAACATCCGCTGCAATGTGGACGAAGAGAACTGGGAGGGAATGCCCCGGTTTTTCGACGACCTGCGTACGGGCGTATCCAACAAGGACAGAGTGAGCGTGTATTTCGCTCCGCTGAATACCGTGCGCCTGGGAAATAACGATGTCGCAATCTGGGAAAAGATCCGGGATTCCCGGCAGCTGATCGAAGAAGCAGGCTTTCGCTGCCAGCCCTTCCTTCGTCTGAACCTGCGGTTTCGCGCCTGCAGATGTATGGCGGACGGCGGCAGTGTAGTCATCACCCCGGAGGGCAGCCTCTACCCCTGCGAGCATTGCCCGGAAGAGGGCCGCTACGGAGATATATGGCAGGGAGCGGCCGATGCGGACGCGAGAAAAGAATTCTGCCGCGTGGACAGGACACGGGAGAAATGCAGAAGCTGTCCCTTCCTCCCGGACTGCACCAGCTTCGCCGCCTGTCCGGTGGAGGATCACGATTGCCGTGAAGTGTTTGAACGGCTGGTGGCCGATGATCTGAAACGCTTGGCGGAGACAAAGGAGAGCATTCATACGGACGAAGAAATGCCCGTCTGTTAAGCTTAAAGGAGCCCGATATGAAACTGAAACCTGATTTTATCACACAGGATATCGACGATACCCGGTACCTCATTTCCGTGGGAGCTGAGTCATTCCAGGGTATTGTGCGCAGCAACAGGACCGCTGCGTTCATTGTGGACTGCCTCAGGGAGGAAACCACACAAGACGCCATTGTCGACAAAATGTGCGCCAGATATGATGCGCCCAGAGAGACGGTCTGTGCCGACGTGAAGGAAATCCTGGACACGCTCCGAAGCATCAATGCGCTGGATGAATGAGTGAGACATTTGAACACCTGCTTGCCCGGGACGGGTACCTGGTTTACAAGACCCGCGGCGTGAGCATGGAACCGATGCTGCATGAGAACAGGGACCTGGTGATACTTCAGGCCCCTTCTTCGCGTCTGCAAAAATATGATGTGGCGCTGTACAGACGCGGGGGCGTCTATGTACTGCACCGGGTCATCCGGGTGAAGAGCGATCATTACCTGATCCGCGGAGATAATACGTATTTACTCGAAACTGTGCCGGACAGCGCCGTGATCGGCGTGCTGACAGGGTTCCAGCGCAAAGGTCGGTCGTATCAGGTGACCGATGGGGCGTATCGGATATATGTCCGCATCTGGTGTGCCATCTATCCGCTGCGCTTTTTCGCTGTCCGCTGCCGGCGCATTGCAGCGTCCGCTGCCCGGAAGCTGGGCATTCATCCGTTCAGGAAGCACTGAGGTGTTCCTGAACGTAAACGGGGACGGTTTTGTGATGATCCTTTCAGGATCTGTCACAGAACCGTCCCCGGCTTTGTATGTTATTTTATTGATTCATGCTGTAGAATCCAGTCTTTGTCTCAGCGTACGAACCCTGCGTTTACATATCCGGAGATACCGTATTTCGGGCTGTAGACCTGGATGTAGCTTCCGAAGGTGTCCGGGCTGATGCGCTCGACGAGGTCGCCGGTATGAAGCTGAGCAAGCTCGTTGGAAGCATCGTAGGTCGGCGCGCTGCGAAGTGCAAGGTACCCGCTGTTAACGACTACGGTGTGGTATCCGTCCGGGGACTCAGGCAGGTTCTGCGCTGCGGAAGCGAAGTTGTTGTCGAAATAAGCTCTGGTGCTGGAGTAGCTGTTCGACTGCGGAGCTGTCTGCTTCGGAGCGGTGTAGCTGTCTCCAAGGTTTCCGCCGTGGATGTAACCGGTCTGGCCATTGTAGACCACCAGATCCCAGCCATTGTTGGACTGACGGAAGTCGACCTGTGCGCCGGCAGGGACGGAACCGATCACGGCAGCGTTTGTGCTCGGGCCGCTGCGGAAGTTCATGTTCGTCTGAACATACTGTGTGTTTGCGAAAGCTGCTGCTGAGGTGCCGATAACACCGATTGCTGCGATAACACCGATTGCAAGATTTCTAATGGACTTTTTCATGATTATTTCCTCCCTTTCATTCGTTTATTTTGATCGATTCCCGAAGGAATGTCGTTTGCTTTTTGCTTACATTGTTTTATACGGCGTATAGAAGAATAATCCACGCAAAAAGGTATAAATCATGAAAAAGTTTCATTTATATTACCACACCAGGATCCTGTCATCCGGTGCGAGATACATCTGATCCCCTTCCTTTACATTGTAGGTGTCGTAGAATTCCTGTGCCTGCTGCACGGTTACGTTGATGCGCAGGTGGGAGAGCGGATGCTCGTTGTAGATTTCGGAGCGCTCCTGTTCCAGAGAGGTCTGCAGATTCCACAGCTGCGCGTGGAGACGGAAGAATCTGTCGTAATCGAAGTCTTCGATTCCCGCGGCAATCTTCAGGCCGATCGTAAGGCCGCCCATATCTGCGATGGCTTCGCTCTGTACGTGCTCGCCGCTGCATTTGTCATAGGGGAAGGGGCGGATGCCGTCAAAATAGTCTGCCACCCTCTTTGCGCGCTTTTGAAAGGCGGCAAAGTCTTCTTCCGGAAGCCAGCCGCGCGGATTCTCTTCTGTACCGACCTTGTTTCCGGATTTGTCGTACTGGATGCCGTCCGGATCAAATCCGTGGGTCAGCTCATGTCCCACGATCTCCCCGAGCTTTGCCAGCTTCTCCTCTTCGGACATATCCACGGTGTAGACGGAATCGTCCACAAATCCCGCGAGGATGAAGAACTGGTTAAAGGTGCTGAAGTAGAATGCGTTTGTGTAGGAACTGGACAGATCCGGGCGCAGATCGTAGCGCCAGTCGCCTTTTTCACGTTCTTTTCCGGTAAAGGAACCATTGTGCTTTTTCACATTCACTGAGACCTTCGCGTATTCGTCCAGATAGCAGCCCTCCGGATCGACGGCAAGATACGAACTGTCGATCAGGGTATCCGGCCTGAGGATGCAGAATGTCATGTTGTCCAGTTTTTCAAGGGCCGCGTTCCTGCCCGCCTCAGACAGCCAGTCCTCCGTCTGCAGCATCTTTCGGAATGTGCTGCGGATGTCCTCTGCCATCTTCGTCACATCTTCCCGGACGTCATCGGGAGCGAAGAAGGTCATGTAGGCGTTTTCTTCCGCAACACTGAACAGACCTCTGGGGCTGAGCAGCTCCCGTTTACAGTCGCTGTTCAGGCTTTCGGGATCGATCTGTTCTCCGAGCAGACTTCCGGCAGCCTCTTCATCAAGAAACTGGCTGGCGACGGCAGCAGTGTGCGCTGTCAGATATGCTTTCAGTTTCGGCAGGTTTTCTTCCGTATAAAGCGCATCCAGTTGTTTGAGATACTCCGGAAAATACACACGTATGTTACCGCCGGTGATTCCGTACGCATTGAGAAGTTTCTCAAGCGGGAAATTTTTGCAGGACGCCGTCACTTCGTCAAAAGGTACAAAGGGTTCTTCGTTCTCATCCTCCATCCACGCGAGGGGCAGCAGCGCATCCTCCAGCTCGAAGCAGTCCGCGAGGATCTGTTTGACTGTTTCCTCACTGTATCCGGCACGGGTCAGGATGTGGCCAACCACCCGTTCATAATCTTCACGGGCGGCCGCAATCTCCTCCTTTGTGCTTGTGTGGTAAACCCGCGTCACCATAGAGAAGGTGGGATCCTCTGTCAGATCGAGCGCCCAGTGGGACGTATCGCCAAGATCCAGTGTGACGGTAAAATTCAGCATGATGCAGAACGGATCCTTCTCCGGATCGCTCAGATAATCCGTCAGCTCCGAAAGCGAGGATACGCTGTTCACGGCGTCCAGATATTTCTTCACCGGCTCTATACCGTCTTTGCTGCGCCTGTCCCAGTTCGATGCAAGCGCGTAATAATCACGAAGACGCTGGATGTCCTCGCCCTGATACTTCTCCGTATCCGTGAACATTTCTTCCTGCCGCTCATGGACACGCACTTCGATGTCCCCGGTCGCACTGCGGGGATCGCCGTCGGTCTGGATGTGCTCCCCGGTGAGCCAGTCGTAGTTTGCAGAAAGGTAGTAGTCATTTCTGACCCCGGGATCCCCGGTCTGCCTGGCAACTCCGATAATGCTGCCATCCGCCCACTGATCGTTCCCGACCCAGGCAAGATCATCCGGGATCTTCCCGCCTTTGCAGATCTTTGCCTGGAGCACGGAGGGATCATACTGATAGACGGAAATGGTCCCTTTCCCGTCTTTCAGGAACAGCTCACTGATGTCATCCCCGTCTGTGTCGGCCAGGGAATAACACAGGTCAGGCATGGACGAAAGAGCCTTGATGCCGGACAGGTACATGAGTTCCTCCGGTGAAAATGTATAGGTTCCTTCTCCCGGTGACAGGGCGATGACATCCGGCAAAGACGTCCATGCCGCATCCGCCGGGGCAGCGGCGGCAGGCTGGGATGCGCTGCCTTGCAGAAACAATGCACACAGGCACAGGAGCGCGGCGCGCCTGAGCGCAGGATGGATCCTCAAAACAGTGTGCATCCTGCGGGGGATCCTGCTATCCGCCGGGCGGGCCGGCTGATTGTATCGTACGGTCATAAGCTGATTCCTCCTATGGGTTTGAGAGTCCTGATGCAGGGGCTTTGCCCCTTCCCCCTGATTGTATCAGAAAAATGCTTCTGCCAGCGGAAATGCACCTGGCAAATTTCATGAATTTGCGCTTGCTCTCCGGAATCGTTTGCGCTATTGTAAAAGAGACATCCACCACGAATGGATGGGTGCCTTGATTTGGGTTTTAACAGAAGGAGTATGATTATGAAAAAAGAGTACGAAACTCCCAGAGCTGAGAAGCTGGAATTTGATTTTTGCGAAGTCGTTGCAGCAAGCAAAGATGCTTGCATAATCGCAGGCTCTGCCGTAACCTGGAATGATTCCGGGGATTACTGTTCAAATTCTGCTCCCGGTAATGACTGATTCGAACCGGAGAAGAAAAAGGCACCTCGCCCGGAGGTGCTTTTTTTATCTCTGACACAGAGAAGGAAACAGGGAAGATGGCCGAACCGAAAACAGGATTTGAATATCTGGATCAGCTGCGGGAGAAGAAGCAGAAGGACCCTTCTTATTCTTCCTTTAAACGTTATCTTGAATTCAAGGCGCGCGAGAGGGGGATTCCTCTGAACGGGCAGTTTGAACTGACGCCGCTGTGCAATTTCGACTGCAGGATGTGCTATGTCCATCTGACAAAGGAACAGATGGAAGGGCAGCTGCCCCTGCGTGTTTCCGACTGGAAGGCGCTGATGCACGAGGCCTGGGAAGGCGGTATGGTCAAGGCGACTCTGACCGGAGGAGAGTGCCTGGCATATCCGGGATTTCAGGAGATCTATCTGTACCTGCAAAGTCTCGGATGCCAGGTTACGGTTCTGACAAACGGGTATCTGCTGGATGAGAACTGGTGCAGGTTTTTTAAGGAGCATCCTCCCGAGATGATCCGGGTCACGCTTTACGGAAATGATGACGATTCCTATGAGCGGGTGACGGGGCGGCGTGCCTTCACCCGGGTCTGGGAAAACCTTCTGCGTCTGACTGAGGAGAAGATTCCGCTGACGGTTTCGGTCACGCTGACAACGCTGATGGGGGATTCTGCCTTTGAGACGATCCGGCTGGCGAAGAGCATTACCAGCCGGGTCCTTGTCGGGGCCGCCCTGTTCGACGCCAGAGAGGAAACCGGCCGCAGCAGCCGGCCGGTCGAGCCGGACCTGGATGCGTATCTGAAGGTGTACCGGTATCTGGACGAACTGGAAGGCATCGAGGTGAAGGAGATTCCGGAGGAAGACCTGCCGCCTGCCGGAGGGGACGGCAAGACGCCTGTTTTGCCGGGCGTGCCGTGCGGCGGCGGAAAATCCAGTTTTGTGATCGACTGGAAAGGGACGATGCGCCCCTGCAACAGCCTGCAGCAGATTCAGGCCTTCCCGATAAAGGACGGGTTCAGGAACGCCTGGGATTCCATCCACCAGGTTGTCTGCGCCTGGCCGGCCACCCGGGCGTGTGAAGGCTGCGCTTACAGCGACATCTGTACGCGCTGTCCGGCCTATATGATGCGCTTTGCAGCTCCGGGGACGCAGCCGGTTGAAATGTGTGAGAGAGTGCGCACCCTGGTCAGGAACGGCGTCTGGCGCATCCCTGAATTTGACTTATGAAAATAAATCCATTCAGGAACGCCCGGGCCCTCTTTGTGTGCCGCGCCCGGTGCGATGGCACCATCATCCTCAGAACGCGGATGCAGTCCGTTGACAATCCTTTTTGGACGCCTCTATATTGGAGACAGTATCGCAGAAACCTCGGCGGGGCGGTCCCTGCCCTGGCAGGCGGCGCAGTAACCGGGAAGTAAAGAAAGGCAGGGGAAATATGAAATTCAGGTTTGGACTGCTGACAACGATTTTCGGCGGGATGACTTTTGAAGAGGTCGTGGAGTTTGCGGCTGAAAACGGACTGGAGTGTCTCGAGGTGGCGTGCTGGCCGGATGCAGGCGCGAAGAGGCGCTACGCCGGCGTGAGCCATATTGATGCAGCCTCTCTGACGGAGCAGAAGGCACAGGAGATCACCGCGCTGTGCAGGGAAAAAGGGGTTTCGATCTCTTCCCTTGCCTATTATCCCAACATGCTGGATCCGGATCCGGAGAAAAGAGAAGCGTATACCGCCCATCTGCATACCCTGATTGATGCGTCCGCCATGCTGGGCGTCAATATGGTGACCACATTCATCGGACGCGTCAGCAATGAGACATTTGCGAAGAATCTGGAGACGGCCCGGGAAGTATGGCCGCCGATCCTGCGGCATGCAGAAGAAAAGGGCGTCCGGATCGCCATAGAGAACTGTCCGATGTGGTTTACCGATGACGAGTGGCCGGGCGGACAGAATATTATGACGACGCCCGCCAACTGGAGAAAGGTCTTTGAGGCGCTTCAAAGTCCGAATCTCGGAATCAATTACGACCCGTCCCATTTTGTATGGCAGCAGATCGATTACATCCGGCCGCTGTATGAGTTTAAGGACAGGATCTTCCACGTTCATTTCAAGGATATCAAGCTCTACCCGGACCGCCTGAAGGATGTCGGGATCATGGCAAATCCGCTGGAATACATGTGCCCGAAGATCCCGGGATTCGGCGAGATCAACTGGGGGAAATTCGTTTCCGCGCTGACCGACACCGGGTTCGACGGCTGCGGCGTCATAGAACTTGAGGACAGGGCGTTTGAGGATTCTCTTGAGAGCGCAAAGCAGGGCGTGATCCTCAGCGCGAGATATCTGCGGAATTATATCGTCTGAGATCGTATCGGTGAAGGATGTGCAGGCAGGAGGGGAAGATGGACCGACAGATCGTTTTGCTGCAGCAGGATCAAAACGGCGGGAGGCAGGAATATATTGATTATCTGAAGGGCGCGTCCATCCTGTCGATTGTCCTGTTTCATCTTACGTGGTGTTATATGCATGCGGTGCCATCCGCTGTACAAACAGTGACCGGCATCTTTTCCCATGCTACCAGGCTGTTCTTTTTCTGCTCCGGCTTCGGGCTTTACTACTCTCATCTGCGCCATCCGCTTTCGTACCCGGTTTTTCTGCGCAGGCGGATGCTGAAGGTTTACCTGCCTTATATAGCGGTGATCGTGGTATGCGCATTCGTTCCTTTTACGTATGCGTATGACGACAGGTTCAGCGCATTTCTGAGTCATGTGTTCCTTTATAAGATGTTCATTCCGAGATACATCCAGACCTTCGGCCCCTTCTGGTTCATGTCTTCGATATTCCAGTATTATCTGCTGTTTTATTTACTGATCCGGATGAAGGAGAAGCTGGACAATGACCGGATGTTTGCGCTGATCTGGGCTGCGGTGAGTCTGGCCTACTGCATCCTGGGATGGCGCATTCCCGCGATCGAACAGACACTTGGATGGGTATACGGTGCGTGTATTCTGATGCATGGGTGGGCGTTTGTCCTGGGAATGCTGACGGCACAGAAACTGTATCGCAGCAGGATGGTATCCATATCCGTAAAACAGCTTCTGACTGGCTTTGCCGTGTCGGTCCCGGTCTATCTGATGATACGGATGACGTCTCCTATCATGAATGAGATTCCCCGCGCGGTCTTGCTGATGTGTGTACTGACCGGTTTCTGGGCTTTTTGCGGCAGTGCGCTCAGAAGATTTTTTGCATGGCTGGGAACTTTTTCGTTTGAATGGTATCTGCTCCATATGCTCTTGCTGGAAGCCGTGTTCCGGAAAGCACATCCGCAGCACCTTGCGGACCAGTGCGTCGTGGGTGCCGCAGGCCTTCTGCTGACCGGATTTGCCGCGTGGGCATATCACCGGCTGATCGTCCTGATCGAAAAAAGAAACAGGAGCAGAACCGTCCGCTGAACGCGGAATTGTTAATAAAATGATTATTGAAAAGAGAGGGCGGTTTTGATATACTTCTGATATACAGCTTGTCAGAACAATTGTACATGCACACTGCTGAAACATGGCGGACAGGAAGGTGGGATTCCTGCCCCGCTTTTTATGTAGTCGGCAGAAGGAGACAACCTGATACTCTATCAATTCAAGGAGGTGTTTTTCTTATGGGAAAACTAAATGAAACAGCCGAATGTAAGATACGGGATATATGTCGGCGGTACAAGGATGAGAATACTCCGCTGATGATGATTCTCAGCGATATTCAGAACGAGTACGGCTACATTCCGCTGGAGGTCCAGGAAGTGGTTTCTCAGGAGACCGGGATTTCTGTAGCTGAGATCTACGGAGTCGTAACGTTCTACTCATTTTTCTCGCTCACACCAAAGGGAAAATATGTAATCGGCTGCTGCCTCGGAACTGCATGTTATGTCAAGGGCGGCCAGCAGGTTATTGATAAGTTCGGAGAACTCCTTCACATTAAACCGGGTGAAACAACCGAAGACGGACTGTTCACACTGGATGCGCTGCGCTGCATCGGCGCCTGCGGCATCGCCCCGGCAGTAACCATCAACGGAACGGTTTATCCGAAGATGACCGTTGCGAAGGTCAGTGAGGTAATCGAGGAGTACCGCGCTGCCGAGAAGGAGCAGGAGGTGACAGGGTAATGATCAAAACAGTAGAACAGCTCAATGAGAATATTACTGCATGTACAAAATGTCTCGGAGACAAGATCAACGGTGCCGACGGAAAACGTCATATCGTTCTGTGCGGAGGAACCGGATGTCTTTCCAACCATTCCCAGGAGATCAAGGACCGTTTTGTAGAGGTGCTTGAAGAGAAGGGGCTGTCCGACAAGGTGACGGTGAATCTGGTTGGCTGCTTCGGATTCTGCTCCCAGGGTCCGTTTGTAAAGATCTATCCGGAAGACACCCTGTACCGCCTGGTCAAGATCGAAGATGTTGAGAAGATCGTGGAACAGGATATCCAGGGCGGCGTCGTTGTTGAGGATCTGCTCTATGAGGAGCCCTCGACAGGGGAAAAGGTCGCCAAGCAGGAGGACATCAACTTCTACAAGAAGCAGCGCAGAGTTGCTCTGCACGGCTGCGGCGTCATCAATCCGGAGGATATCAATGAATCGCTCGGCATGGGCGGATTCCAGGGCCTGAAGAGGGCGCTGAGCATGGAACGTCAGGCTGTCATCGACGAAGTGCTCGCATCCGGACTTCGCGGACGCGGCGGCGCCGGCTTCCCGACAGGAAGAAAATGGCAGTTTGCATACAATTCACAGGGTGATGAGAAATATGTGGTCTGCAACGGTGACGAGGGCGATCCGGGTGCATTCATGGACCGCAGTATCTTAGAGGGCAACCCGCTGGCAGTCATCGAAGGTATGGTCATTGCCGGATATGCGATCGGCGCTTCCAACGGTTATTTCTATGTCCGTGCTGAGTATCCCATCGCTGTCAAGCGTCTGAAGATTGCGATCGGACAGGCAAGGGAACTGGGCCTGCTGGGTGAGAATATCCTTGGAACCGGGTTCAGCTTCGACTGCCATCTGCGTCTTGGCGCAGGCGCATTTGTCTGTGGTGAAGAGACTGCACTGCTCAACTCGATCGAGGGCAAGAGAGGTATGCCGAGACCCAGACCGCCTTTCCCGGCAGTGAAGGGTCTGTGGGGCAAGCCGACCATTATCAATAACGTTGAGACGCTTGCATGCGTTCCGTTCATTCTCAGAGAAGGCGCTGAGGAGTTCGCAAAGGTCGGTACGGAGAAGTCCAAGGGCACGAAGGTGTTCGCTCTGGGCGGCAAGGTGAACAATGTCGGACTGGTTGAGGTTCCGATGGGCACCACTCTCAGAGAGCTGATCTATGATATCGGCGGCGGCATCCCGAACGGCAAGAAGTTCAAGGCGATCCAGACCGGCGGACCTTCCGGCGGATGTCTGACAGAAGAGTATCTGGATGAGCCGATTGATTTTGACAACCTGGTTGCCAAGGGATCCATGATGGGATCCGGCGGCGCAATCGTCATGGACGAAGACAACTGCATGGTTGACGTCGCGAAGTTCTACATGGAGTTTATCTGCGACGAGTCCTGCGGTAAATGTACACCGTGCCGTATCGGTACCAAGCGGATGCTGGAGATTCTTACCCGCATCACCGAGGGCCAGGGCACGATGGAAGACCTGGATGCACTGGATGAGCTGAGCAAGACTGTCAAGGCCAATTCCCTGTGCGCTCTGGGACAGACCGCGGCGAACCCGATCAATTCAACGCTGACTCATTTCCGTGATGAGTATCTTGCGCATATCCAGGACAAGAAGTGCCCGGCACATGTCTGCAAGAACCTGATGGAATACTATATCGATCCGGATAAGTGTATCGGCTGCGGTCTCTGCGCGAAGGGATGTCCTGCGAGCTGCATCAAGAAGACTGATTACGTTGCACCGGGTCATAAGCTGCCGTCCATGGAAATCGATCCGAAGGCCTGCCTGAAGTGCGGAAACTGCATTTCTGCATGCCGTAAGGACGCGATCAGCAAGAGATAAACAGGAGGAACGAAAGTATGTCAGTCGTAAATATTAAAATAGAGGGCATCTCCTATCAGGTAGAGGCTGGATTGACAATCCTCGAGGCTGCGAAGGCCTGCGGATATGAGATACCTTCCCTGTGTGCATTTAATCATGGAGAATGCAATTCAGGCTCCTGCCGTGTATGTCTTGTAGAGGCGACCGGTGCCAGAGGCCTTGTAGCGAGCTGTGTATACCCGGTTGCTGAAGGAATGGAGATCAGAATCTCCGCACCGGCTGCAGTCGAGGCGCGCAGACGCAGTGTTGAACTGCTTCTGTCCAACCACAATAAGAACTGCCAGCAGTGTTCCAAGAACGGCAACTGCGAACTGCTTCATGTTGCCAATCTGACCGGCGCAAGAGACAACGCATTTGAGGGCATTCATTCGGAAGTGTTTATCGACCAGCTGGCGCCGGCCCTTGTCAGAGATACTTCGAAGTGCATCCTCTGCGGAAGATGTATCGCGAGATGTTCCAACGCGCATGGCCTTGGAATCCTCGGATTCGAGAACCGCGGATTCAACACCATCGTGTCTCCTGCTGAGAACCGCAGCTTCGCTGATTCACCGTGTATCCAGTGCGGACAGTGCGTCAATGTATGTCCGACCGGCGCCCTCATGGAGAAGTCCGAGATCGGTAAGATCGATGAGGCCTTCCGTGCAGGCAAGCACGTGATCGTGCAGGCGGCTCCGGCAGTCAGAGCTTCCCTGGGTGAGGAATTCGGCTATCCGATCGGAACTCCGGTGACCGGAAAGATGGCAGCCGCTCTTCGCCGTCTCGGCTTCGAGCGTGTATATGATGTCAACTTCGGCGCTGACCTGACCATCATGGAAGAGGGCACGGAGCTTCTGGGCCGTCTGACCAATGGCGGCGTGCTTCCGATGATCACATCCTGCTCACCGGGATGGATCAACTATGCTGAATACAACTATGCGGATCTGATTCCGCATCTGTCCAGCTGCAAGTCCCCGCACCAGATGCAGGGCGCAGTCATCAAGTCTTACTGGGCACAGGAGCATGGCATCGCACCGGAGGATATCTTCGTTGTTTCCGTCATGCCGTGTGTTGCCAAGAAGTTCGAGAAGGAGCGTGAGCAGGAGAAGGTGAACGGAATCCCGGATGTGGATGCTGTTATCACCACCAGAGAGCTGGCGCGCATGATCCGCCGCAGCGGTATTATCTTTGACCGTCTTCCGGATGAGGACTGGGATCAGGATATCATGGGCGACTACTCCGGCGCAGGCGTTATCTTCGGCGTGACCGGCGGCGTTATGGAAGCGGCTCTTCGTACCGTTTACTTCAAGCTGACCGGCAAAGAGAAAGACCAGATCACCTTTGAAGAGGTTCGCGGCCACGATGCCGGCATCCGCGAAGCATCCATCGATATCGATGGAACCGTCGTGAATGTTGCCATTGCTTCCGGTATGCGTTCTGCAAAGGTACTGCTGGACGAGATCCGCGAGGGCAAGTCCAAGTATCAGTTCATCGAGATCATGGGATGCCCGGGCGGCTGCATCAACGGCGGCGGCCAGTCCTATGTGAGACCGGCACTGCTTCCGAACGAAGCAGATGACATCCTGGATACCTACAAGGAGAAGAGAGCGCAGGCTCTGTACTCTGAGGATGAGCGCCAGGTGATCCGTCAGTCGCACAACAATCCGCAGATCAACGAACTCTATGAGAAGTATCTGGGAGAGCCCAACTCTCACAAGGCGCATGAGCTGCTGCATACTTCTTATGCGGGCCGCGTAGGTTTCAACGAGGTTTGAGACTGACCGGCAGACGATTGTCATAGCATCTGAACAGAAGGCGGTCCCGGATGGGGCCGCCTTTTTTTCGACATCCTGAGCGGCTTGCTGAGGCAGAGCACGGAGCGCAGCGCCTGCGCGGAACACGGAGCGGCGCGCCTGCGCGGAACAGGGGGCGGAACTTGAGGAACACAGGGCAGCGCGCCTGAGCAAAACAAGGGGCGGCGCTTGAGGAACACAGGGCGGCGCGCTCGAGCAGCACACGGGAAGCAGCCTTTACCGGCGGTACGTTTTGGCTTATAATAACCGGTAAATAAACCAGGAGAGCGGAACAATGTACAGCAGGAAGAATCAGATCATCCATCGTTTTTTGATCTTTCTTCTTGCTGTCTATTTTTTGTATGATCTGCAGGCTGCCTTCGGAAGTGCGGCAAACCAGGAAGTACTCCCCGGACAAAGAGAGTGTGTCCTCCGGGAGGCGCTTCCCGGACAGCTCACCCCGGTGCGGATCCCTGAGAAGATCACGATCCGCGCTGTTGTTTCGCACAGCTGGGAGCGCTGGAATAAAAGAGCCTCCCGGCAGCTCGCACAGGCAGGACTGATCTGCCTGTTCTCAACACTTCTTATACTGGTCCGGAGTGCTGTCTGTGGCATACCGGAACATTCGAATCTTCCGCACAGAAGAATCCTGAAGTATATTCACCGCACGGACGGGAAAGGCCCGGGAGGAATCTCTTTTTCTTGACATGCAAATACAGACATTGCACACGTAGAAAGAGGGATTTCTATGCTTATTTTCATACTCGTTTTTTTGGCACTCATCGTCGGCCTGCCGGGCCTGTATGCCCTGATGATTCATCAGAGAGATCTTCGTGAGAAGGCGGAAGAGAACAGACAGGAGGGCGGCAAGGCATGATGGATCTGGTTGCAGGCGTCATGATCTTCATGGCGGCAGGCGTTCTGGTCTGGATGTGGGTCGCTTCCAGGAAAGCATCCGGAAAGGATGACGCGCAGAAGACGCAGCAGAAAGATCAGAAAGAGGAATAAAGGGACGATGCCCGGACAGACCGGAAAGGTCAGAAGGGACAGGTCGCTTCCGAATCTGTAAAAAGCAGTAAAAGGGGCGGACGCACAAATCACACTGTGCGCCCGCCCTTTCTGAATCCAATCAGGTTTCTTGATATTAATGGTCTGCCAGGCAGTAGATCTGATACATGTCATCCGTATCCAGCTTCTTCACGGATCCCTGCGGACCTCCGCAGGCTGCGTAGCAGCGCTGTGCCATTTCCTTCTTCTGCGCATCCGTCGGAGCAATGCCGAGTTCTTTGAGGGAGGTCGGCATACCGATGCTGCGATAGAACGCTTCCTGCGCCTCGATTCCTTTCAGTACGGTCTCCTCCGTATTCTCAGAAGGCTCGATGCCGTGTACCCGGACTGCGAAGTTCACGAATCTCTGCGGAGCTTCTTTCCAGACATATCTTGCCCAGCTGCCCCAGAGTGCCGCAAGACCTGCACCGTGCGCCACATCGAACATTCCGCCCATCTCATGCTCGAGCTGGTGGCAGGACCAGTCGCCGCCGTCCGTCCCGATCCCGGTCAGACCGTTGTGCGCAAGGCTGCCGGACCACATCAGCTCCGCTCTGGAATCGTAATTGTCCGGGTCTGTATGAAGAATCTGCGCATGCTTCATAACCGTCCGCATAAGACCCTCTGCGATGGAGTCTGTGATGTCCAGCGTGTCCACACAGGTGAAATACCGCTCCATGGTATGCATCATGATATCTGTCGCGCCGCTCTGCGTCTGGTAATCCGGAAGCGTCATCGTCAGCTCAGGATCCATGACGGCGAACTTCGGCCTTCCGAACTCTGTATCAAATGCACGCTTGGAACCGGTCTTTTCATTGGTGATGACAGAACCGTTGCTGGTCTCGCTGCCTGCGGCCGCGATGGTCAGGATCGATCCGACCGGGTAGCAGGAGACGGCCGTCTTCGTGTGCTCATAGAAATCCCACACATCTCCGTCATATGCAAGTCCGTATGCAATGGCCTTTGCGGTGTCGATTGTGCTTCCGCCGCCGACCGCCAGAATGAAGTCCACGCCTTCCTTTCTTCCAAGCTCGATCCCCTCATATACCTTGGAAAGATGCGGATTCGGGACAACGCCGCCCAGCTCCACATGTCCGATCCCAGCCGCATCCATATGGGCAAGGACTCTTGCAAGCAGGCCCGATCTGACAACGGAGCCGCCACCATAGACAACCAGTGTCTTCCGGCTGTTTTGTTCCTTCAGAAGTTCTGCAATCTTATCAGAAGAACCTCTTCCGAATACGATCTTCGTAGGTGTCATAAATTCAAAATCCAGCGCCATACAGTCTCCTTTCTTCCGTATAAATGGATTCAAAGCATATCCGGCTGCCTCGTGTTCCACAGGGATATTCGTTGGTGAGCCTGGACACAGGCAATACCCGTCAGGGCACTCCCCCCGGAACCGGATATGCACTTTCAGTTTAGAGTCCATGCACGCAAAGTGCAAGGGCTATTTGTCCGGGATCATTACAGTTCACAGGCCAGCCTCCGACCTTCTGCATGGAGTTCTGTGGGCACAACTGAAAACCATAGGCAGCCGACTAAGCTTTGCGAGTTGCTGCAGCC
>CAJOKX010000048.1 GCA_905235415.1 uncultured Lachnospiraceae bacterium | reverse complement strand
CGGTTCTTTCCTCTATTCTTTCCACGCATGTCCAGGTGCTCAAACACGATCACATCCGCCCCGTTCTCCTTCGCGAACGCTGCGATCGCTCCTGCCGTCTTCCGCGCCAGCTCCTCATTCAGTCTCACCGCATATGCCCAGAATCCCTTCACACTCTGCGCTCCGTGCAGGCGCTGGTGTTTCCGTACACGGTTCAGCACATGGTACAGATGGTCTTTTTCAGCCGCGAAGTTGATGAACTTCCTTGCGGCGACAGTTCCGTCCGATTTCATAATGCTGCATACCGCGTCCGTGTTGATCCCCAGGTCCACCGCGCAGATCCTCTGCGCCCCGGCTTCCTTATCAGCCAGCTCTGTCTCCTGTTCGAAGGCAAACTGCAGGAAGTACTTTCGGTGCTTTTTGATCAGGACCGGCGACTTCGCCTTCACTCCGCTCCAGTACTTCCTGATGTAATCAAGGTCCGTCTTCCTTAGCCGGACCTCCTGCCATACCCAGTCCTTCCCGTTATACAGTTTCAGGAATACACGGTCCCCTTCCTTCCGGTACATGTTGTCCTTATAGAAGACCGGCATGTAGTGGATCCCCGAAGGACATCTGTCATCGGAGCGTGTCCGCGCAGAGGAGACCGCTCCGAGCACATGCTGCAGTACCGCCCTCCTCAGATAGGACGGCATCTTCGGGAATGCTGCGTCAAACGGGTACTTTGCTTTATTCCGCGCCGTTGTATGGATCAGTTTCTCCGCAGCGTTGAAACGCTGCTTTTCCGGACGGATCCCGGAAAGGGTTTCCCATTCCTTCTCCATCACAGGATTCAGCCAGTCTACAGCTTCCCTGCAGACCTTCAGCGTCCTCGCCAGCGGTTTATGAAGTTTCAGGATCTCCACCCTGTAGCCTGACGTGATCCGCATCCAGTACCTCCCGGTGATATGCCTGCAGCCTTGCAAGATCCTTCGGCGGACGTCCTTTCCCGCCCCATGCCTGTTCCTTCTGGCTCTCGATGTACTGCTCCACCATCTCCCTGCTCCTGTCACTCACTGTAACGGCGCAGTAGGACGGGTTCCACAGATGTCCTCCCCACAGTTTGTCCTTCATCTCCGGATGAAGCTGGAACAGCTTCCTCGCGATCCCGCCCTTCATGATCTTGATCATGTCAGGGATGCAGAACTGCGGGCTGGCGTCGATCAGCAGATGGATATGATCCGGCATCACCTCCATCGCTGTGATCTTAAAACGGTATTCCTGCGACAGTTCCTGAAGCAGCGCCTTACAGTCTGCGTCTGCACCGTCCGTCAGGACCTGCCTCCGGTACTTTGTACACCAGACGATATGGTACTGCAGCGAATACACATATCCCCTACCATATGTTAATTGATTATTCTCAATATTGTACTGTTCTTTTCTCATGAGTTCATTATATCAGATGAAAATGATTCTGTCACCACTTTTTCGAACGTAAGTTCCTATTGCTTTCGCATCTTTTCCTTCTGCAGATCACTTGAGTGCCAAACTTAATTCCACATTGTGACAGTAAATTCCGCATGAGCTGACTTTACCTCCGCACGTCTTTCTGGTTATACTACACAGGCTGATGATTACCTTGCCTGTGCCGGAAAGAGAGGAACAATGAATACTCAAAAAGGTAATCAGAAACACCTGACTCTGTCAGACCGCATCAACATTGAAAAGGGGTTGAATAACAGTGACTCCTTTGCCGCGATCGCTAAAGTTGTCCATAAGGATCCCACAACGATCTCCAAAGAAGTAAGGAAGCACTCCAAGGTAAAAGAATATAAAGGCTTTGGTAATGTTCCATGTGATGCCAATAAGGATAAGCACTCCCCATGCAACATCAGGCATATCTGCGGGGATCAGGATTGCGATAAGATCTGCCGGCTATGCCAGAAGTACAAATGCAGTGATATCTGCAAGGTGTACCAACCCCAGCAGTGCGCGAACCTGAAAAGAGCGCCCTACGTATGCAACGGCTGTGGCAAAAAGGTCAACTGTATGATGGAAAAGAAAATCTACTCTTCCAAGTATGCAGATGACTGCTACCGGGAGACGCTTAGCTCCAGCAGGGAAGGCATCAACCAGACCCCGGAGAGCATCCAGAAAATGAATGATATTCTTACACCTCTCATTCAGAAAGGGCAGTCGATCTCGCATATTTATGCTACGCATGCAGAGGAACTGGGATGCTCTAAAAGAACAGCTTACACATATATTGATGCAGGCATATTTGATGTCAGGAACATCGACCTGAGGCGGAAAGTAAAATACAAAAAACGCAAACAGCCTACCAAAACCAGCGCAAAGAATCGTGCATACCGTGTCGATCATAACTACGAAGATTTTCAGAAAAGGATCGAAAAGAATCCGGACATAAGCATCGTAGAAATGGATTGTGTTGAAGGCAACGCGGAAGGGCATAAGGTTCTTCTGACATTCACTTTCCGCAAGGCCCATCTCGTGCTCATCTTCCTGCTGGAAAATCAGACACCGGAAGAAGTGCTGACAGTCTTTGCATGGCTCGAAGAAAAGCTTGGTACAAAGCTTTTTAAAAAGCTTTTTGAGGTCATCCTGACAGACGGGGGAAGCGAGTTCGCAGACCGGGCCGGATTGGAAACGTCATCTGACGGAATAACCCAGCGGACAACTGTCTATTACTGCGATCCGTATTCTTTCTGGCAGAAGGGATGCTGCGAAAAAAACCACGAATACATCAGATACGTCCGAAAAAAAGGATCAACATTCGATGACCTGGACCAGGAAAAAGTAACTCACCTGGCCAATCATATCAACAGTACAAACAGAGACAGCCTGAACGGACATAGCCCGTTCGAACTGTCCCAGTTGCTTCTGGATGAACAGCTTTTATCCGTTATGGGATATAAACTCATCGCTCCAGATGACGTAATGCTGACTCCAGAATTACTAAAATAAAATGATAGTGCACAGGCAGGTATTTCGCGTCTTGAACATGCAAAAGTTATTTCAGGTATGCGGAACTTAGTCTCGCACTCTAAGTCCGGATACCCTTTTGGCATGCCCGAAAACACAGAAAAACCTTTCTGATGGAGTCATTATAGCGGATGAAGGACAGATTTTAAAGTCATAATGCGGACGTTAGTGCCGCATATTTACGATGTTTTTCAATGTGCGGAATTAAATTCCGCAATCAAGTTAGGAGATATAGGAGATATAGGAGAGAAACAGAAACATACTTGTGAGATTGGGTTATGGCCTGCCTGCTGTGAGAAGAAATCCAGAAATGAGTGGGTTGGACAAACTGTTGCAGGATGGTTATTTGCTCTTAAAATAATAGGGGCCGGCTAACTCACGACTGAAGTCACGAGAATGCGCCGGCCAGTTATTCAATGCGCAGGGGCAGTGAACTGCTCCCGCAAAACAGACCGTACCCTGCGGAGATACTGTCCGCAAACCTGCCTGACTTGCAGGCGGTTTCCGGAGTATGACAGTTGAGCAATCATAAGAACCTCCTGCGGGAAGACCTGATCGCACAGGGATACGAACCGTGCGGGAACTGCAAACCATAAGATGCGTTTTCCTACTCGTCGGAGGGTGCTGACAAAAGCTCCCCGCTCAAAGCGGCATCGATCAGCACTCTGCCGGCGAGATAATTATTCTGCATGGCAGTCTCGAAAATATCCGCGGCTTCCACACTGTCCTCAGACGCAAGGGTTTTCTCCTGGTAATTGGGATCCCACAGACTTTCCGGGGTTGCTCCCAGCATAAACACATCCATATTTACACTGTCACGAAGGATGAGGAAGTGATCAAGCAGTCCCATATTCTTTACTGCCGACGCGACAGAAACATCTTCCATTTCTGAAAGAGCATACGGATCCGGACAGCCATAGGTCTTGGTCATGAGAAGGGCGTTTTCATGATCATGCATGCCCTTCCAGTAATTATCCCCTGTGACGGTCGTCCCTTTTTGCACCTTCGGATCCCGCACGGCCCACTGGGCACCGTCAAAAGCCGCTTCCATAAACCGGCGGGTGCGCTCCGTTGTCTCCAGAGGCACATCCTTGACCAGCTCATACGCCTGATCCGTCAGATGCCGGTCGAGCATCACCACCGCCGTCTCATCAAAGTCCGGATCATGAAACCACGTAGTCTTGGACGGATCCGACAGATCTCTGCTGTCAGCGTGATGTCCGAGGTCATAGTCCACCGCCGCCGTAATAATGAATACATCTCCCATCACAGTGGATCCATAAGCCGATCCCGCACATCCGGTGGAAAGAATCAAGGCATCTGAAAAATCGAACCGGGGATCCTTCAGGACGGCCATCGTATTCAGGCCTGCCCGTACCTTGCCCATGCCAAGTATGAACAGAGCCACTCCGTCCCTGACATACAGCCGGCTTTCTCCTGCAGTGTCCGGGATTTCATAAGCTTCTCCGCCCTCAAGATAATTCTCATAATAAAACTGTGCTTCGCCGGGGAAATCGCCTGTAAGCTCTCCCATCTCAAACTTTGGAAGAATCAGAGCCTTCACAGGGATTTTCTCCGCCTCTTCCTCCGTCTCCGTGTTCTTTACAGCATCCGCTTCGGCAGAACCCTCCCCGGCGTATGCCGGTATTGCCGTCAGCCATAAGAATGTAACGATCAGCAGCAAACCAAAGTATTTTCTATTCATACTCATTTTTAACTCACTCCGACAGGAACCAAATTGATCAATGAATGTCTTTTTTCAGATACTTCAGGTACGCAGCGAAGATACATACAAGACTGACCGCGATTCCCGCTGCAGTCATGCCTGCATTCAGAGAGCCGTTTGGGATGATGTCAGCACCGTCGCAATACCCGAAGGGCGTGATGTATTTGAGGAACGCTGCAGATGTTGAGATATTGGCAATGATGTTCAGAAAATACATGATGGCAGAGATGCCAAGGCCGATCCCGGCGACTTCGCCGCTTTTGGAGGGTCACTTTTCGGTTTCCATTTTCGACAGCTGGTTCATCTCATCGATTACTTTACTTAAGCTGGCTTCATCCGTAGGCATATTGCTGGCAATCCCCATAACACCATGCGTGTAGTCTTCAGATATCTGAGCCCACATGCTGTCCGGCATCGTTTCCTCAGCCGTCTTGTGCAGCGTCTTGAACATGGTACTCCAAAAGCTGTTCGCCCCAAAGCCGATAAGGATTGCGAGCACGGCGATCACGATTGCGGGGATGCCGCCCTTTTTCGCACTGACTCTTTTGGCAATGGCCAGCGCGATCGCAACACCAGCCAGCACCAGTGTGACGATAAGGCCCGTTATACCGAACATAAAGGTTGTCAGAACAGCGCTCAATAAAGCGACAATACCCAAAATTACAGCAAGAACTCCCATTTTCAGATTCCTCCTTTGTTGTACTGATTGATGTGGTACTTTTTTATGTTGAACTTATTTAACATCCTTCCGGTCAAAGATCCGGATGGCAGGTATCAGGAATACAGCGCCCCACACCAGGGCGACCGCCAGCGCTTTCAGGGTTCCGAGCGGCGTTTCGTTCATCACCTCATCCGGCATGTATTTGGTGATGTCCACCGCATGATGGAACAGTGACCTGAACCCCTGGTTGATCCCCAGATAGAGCAGCGAGGTCAGACCGAGGCCGAACACGACGGCCAGGATCATCGCCAGTGATTTGCTGCGGAGCGTGGCCGCCGCCAGCAGCAGAAGTGCGCAGATGCTCTGAATCAGCAGAAGCTTCAGCACCAATACTCGAATGCTGTCAGGCACACCATCATCCACGACGATCCGCTGAACAAATACCGTACCGATCACCTTCCCGATGATTCCGGCGAGAGCAAAAATGACATTATGCACGAGCGCCGCGATGAACTTTGAAAGGATCGTAAAGCCCTTCATGGGCATCTGGCCGGCAATGTTTTTGATGTATCCGGCTTCCTCATCCGCATAGAAGAAATAGCACAGCGAGATCAGGGTCAGCATGAGGCCCATCGTGGGGAAGGGATCGCTGATCATGCCGGAAAGCTCCGCTTCGGCAGGAAATGCCTGCAGCATGTCGGGCGAAAATGACTTTGCCAGCAGGTACATGATCTTTTCCAGCGGCGCAGAGGAAAGTGCGAGCACAAGATCCAGGATGAGGCAGATCAGGAATGATCTGGCTTTCCGCATCCGGTAAAGGTCCATCCTGATCAGATTACCCATTATGCTCACCTCCCGTCATGCCGAGGTAGTACTCCTCGAGCGTCATGCTGCGCAGATAGATCTCCTCCAGCCCGATTCCCGCACCGACAACAGCTTTGGAGATCTCCTTTGTATGCGACAGGGCGCTTCCGATGTGTATACTTCCGTCCGGTTCCTGCGCCGCGTCGCTGATCCCCATGTTCTCCAGAACCTGCAGGGTCCTGGCTGTATCATCCGTGCGGAGGACTACGCTCTGTCCGCACCGAAGATGCAGCTCCTGCGCACTGAATTCATCCAGCAGCTTTCCCTCGTGAATGACGCCATAAGAATCGGCGATCTTGCCCAGCTCATCCAGAATGTGGCTGGAGATCATGATGGTGATCCCCTTCTCATTCCTGAGCCGTGAGAGCATATCACGCACCTCGGCGATGCCCTGCGGATCCAGCCCGTTGATGGGTTCGTCCAGAACGATCATCTTCGGATCTCCGACCAGTGCCAGAGCAATGCCCAGACGCTGCCGCATGCCCAGGGAATAGGAGCCGGCCGGTTTCTTCCGCTCCGTGTTTTCCAGACCGACAGTCTTCAGAAGCTCTTCCACATAGCCCTTCGGCTTGATTCCCATTCCGATGCATTTGATCTTCAGGTTCTCGTATGCGGAAAGCCGCGGATACACCCCCGGACTCTCTATCAGCACGCCCACGTTTTTCAGCATCTTCTGCTTTTCCAGGCCGGTCTTCCCAAACAGGGAATAGCTGCCCCCGGTCGGCCTGGCCAGTCCGCTGATCATCCGCATGATCGTGGTCTTTCCTGCTCCGTTCCGGCCGATCAGGCCATAGATCTGACCTTCTTCAATGTGCAGATTTACATCCCTGACGGCATCCTTCTGACCATATCTTTTTGTCAGATTCTCCGTTTCCAGGATATAACCCATATAAAACCTCCTCTCCAAGTATCAAAACAAGAGCATACCTGATCAGGGCATGATCAAATATGCTCCGTAATCACATGGCTTCAGACAGAATCCATAATACCTGAGGACCCCTGGTTTGTCCATCAAAATAAAAAGAAGCGAAGCTATCCGTATATCCTATAATAAGGAGGGGTGCTGGTCTCCTTCCGGCTCGCTCTGTGTAAAACGACCGCCGCCGGCGGCCTTCACCCCGCCGGACATGTTTGGTATAGTGAGCCCAAAAGGCAGCTTCAGAGAGAATGTGCAAAAATGAGAAACATGGTTTGCGCCAGGCTTCTGGCAGGCAGATCACGATCGCGGGGTGTGTGATGAATACAATAGGAGTATCCGCCAAAGAAGGTTCCGGATTTGACGTGGACAGGATGGCGGCCTCGATGTCTCTTGAGGAGAAGATCGGGCAGATGATGGTCATTTCCTATCTGAAATGGGAAGAGGATGGGAATCCGGCCAGAACCGTTGAGAATACGGACACGGAGGATCCCGCCGCCAACATTACAGAATTAAATGACGAGATTCGCGCGTCCATCGCGCATTATCATTTCGGCGGGGTGACGCTGTTTGCAGAAAACTGCAGGGATGCGGAGCAGACGCTGCGCCTGACAGCTGACATGCAGCAGGCGAGCCGGGATGGGGGCGGCGTGCCGCTTCTGATCTGCATCGATCAGGAGGGCGGAAATACGGCCAGGCTGAGATTCGGAACCATGGGCCCGGGAAATATGGCGCTCACTGCCACGAAAGATCCGGAGAATATCCGCCAGATCGCCGGGATCTACGGGCAGGAGCTGAACCTTCTGGGAATCAATGTGGATTTCGCGCCGGTGGTGGATGTCAATAATAATCCTGCCAATCCTGTGATCGGCGTCCGTTCCTTCTCAGATTCTCCGCAGGTGGTGGCAGAATCTGCCCCGGTTTTTATGGATGCCCTGCATGAGGCGGGGATCATGGCGACGGCGAAGCATTTCCCCGGTCACGGGAACACGGATGTCGACAGCCATATCGGCTTCCCCTGCATCAACAGCACGTATGAAGAGCTGAAGCAATGTGAACTGATTCCATTCAAGGCGATGATCGGCGCGGGATGCGACCTGATCATGACAGCCCATATTCAATATCCGGAGATCGAGAAAGAAACCTCCGTTTCCATTTCCTCAGGGGAGGAGGTGTATCTTCCCGCCACCATGAGCCGCACGATCCTGACGGACATTCTGCGCGGCGATATGGGATTTGAAGGCGTCATCGTGAGCGATGCGCTGGACATGGCCGCGATCACGGATCATTTCAGTACGGAGGATGTTCTGATAAAAACCATCAATGCAGGCGTCGATCTTCTTCTGCTGCCGCTGATCACGACCCGCGAGATCTTCGAACAGGACCAGGAGATGGTTGATCTTGCTGTGGAGCTGACAAAGAGCGGCAGGATCGATGAGGCCATGGTGGATGCTTCCGTCCGCAGGATCCTGCTTCTGAAGGAACAATATGGCCTGCTCGGTCAGAAGGATTTCACAGTGACAGATGAAGCTGTCCGCGCGGCAGTGGAGGGCATCGGCACCAGGAAAAGCCGTCAGCTGGAATGGGAGATGGCACTGAAGGCAGCGACGCTTGTGAAAAATGAAAACGGTGCATTTCCTGTGCGGCTGAAATCCGGAGAGAGTGCGCTGTTTCTGCTGGCGGGTCCCGCAGCCGACCGGATCGGCGCGGGAGAGCTGGTGACTGACAGGCTGACCGGGACCAAGGCTCTGCCGGGGGACGCGAAGATCCGCTTCATGGCAAGCACCAGAGATAACGAAGGGGAATGTCTTACGGCTGCCGTGGAAGCGGATCATGTCATCCTGATCAGCCGGGTCAGCAGCGCTGAATGCCTGGATCCCGGCACGGAGGAGGGCTTTTCGACGGCGGTGTTCGACAAGATCATCGAAGCGCGCCACGAAGATGGGAAAACGGTGATCCTGGTTTCCTGCCAGCTTCCGTACGATGCCGGACGTTTCCCGGAGGCGGACGCGGTCCTTTTGGCCTACAATTCCGGCCCGATGGCGAAGCTCCCGCCCCTTACCGGCGCAGGCAGCGGATTTATCGCAAACCTCCCGGCCGCATTGTGCGCCTGCCTGGGAGAGGGGGAGCCGGAAGGAACACTTCCGGTCAGAGTCCCGCTGATCAGGGACCGGTATCAGAGTCCGGAATGAAAAAGGTATTCTTTTCTGATCTTCCGCAGGAAATATGGAATTAATGCGTGGATTCTTTTCCGAGATGCGTATATATGGTTGGAACGAAAAAACAAAAATACAGAGCCTGCTGAATGCGGGAAAAATAAACCAAATATACCAATAAAGAAAAAGGAGAAAGAATCATGACTGAAATGAATAAGATGAACGAAAAGGCACTTGAGAACGTAACGGGCGGCGTACAGAGAACCGTCGATACCGGGGATACAAGAAATGCGGCAATCCGCGTCGCTCCGGGCGAAGATAAAGCGCAGATCGCTTCCCTGAAGAATGGGACGATGGTGAACGCGACGGGACAGTTCGTGCGTGCAGGCGGACGCAACTGGGCAGAGATCAACTACCCGGTGTCCGGATGGATCAAGGCCAGCATCATCGGATTCGAGCGCTACTAATCCGGCAGTCCTTTGACAGATTGCGTTACAGACCGCTTCGGCGGTCTGATTTTTTTATTCAATAATAATTCATAAAACATGCGTGGATATTGTGTATGTTCAGCGTATAATGATGTTGAAGCAACAAAACTGAAAGAAAATTCATAAACATTGAGTTCATTTACACAGGAGGATATTATGAAAAAGACTTTACCGATGCTTCTTGCAGTCAGCATGTTGATGGCGTTCCCGGCTCTGGCAGAAGAGAGCGCATCTCAGGAAGGCACAGCCCAGGAACCCGCAGCACAGGAAGCGGTCGTTTCCGCTCCCAGAGTGGTCACCACATCCGACGGCGTTCTGTCGATGCAGCTTCCGGATGATAACTGGAAGGTGACTGAGGATTCTCAGTCCTGGTTCGTGGTAACGGATGGAAGCGATTCGATCACGATCGATCATCTCAGCAACGGTGAATCTCTTCCGAACCCCGCTGTCGCGGACAATACCTACGGCGGTGTGTTCCAGGCGTATATTTCAAACAATAATGAAGTGTTCGTAGTGAAGGGACTGGCAAAAGACAGAAAGGATCTGAAGACCCTGATCCAGGCAGCCGGAACAGTCACCATCCTGAAGGCTGATACCAAGACGGCCGTACAGAAAGAAGCTGTAAACGTATCCGAATTTGGCCTTCGTGCGATCAATGCAACTTATTATGCGGCAGTAGACGACCTGAACGTCCGCACCGGATGCTCTGCGAATGATCCTTCCATCGGCACCCTGAACAAGGGAGACGCTGTTGAGGTGCTCGGCATGGTGACAAAGAACGGTCAGGACTATGGCTGGTATCAGATCAGTTTCAATGGAACCCAGGCATATGTATCCGCATCCTTCCTTTCTGAGAAGAAGCCCGAAGGCGGTGCGCAGGACATGGTTTACTGTGAGTACTGCGGAGAGTGGTATGAAGCCGGAAATGTGTTCCGCAATCATGTCTGCCCGAACAGAGACTTTGCCATGGGCGTAGAGGCCGGAACAGCTACGCTTCCGACTGACGACCATGCGGGGATGGCTTACTGCCCGTACTGCGGAGAGTGGTATGAAGAAGGAAATGTGTTCCGCAATCATGTATGCCCGAACAGGGACATGGCGCTTCACGCCGACGACGATGATGATGATCCGTACGATGATGATGTAGACATCTATGATGAAGATTAAGAGCTGTAGACTGAACAAGGCTCCGGGAAATTTCCCGGAGTCTTTTTTTGCGCCGGATCGCAGCAGCGCTCTGAGGAACAGGGTGCTGCCGCACCGGGCGCGGCGCGGCAGAAATCAGAGGACAAACCCTCCGGCCGCGATATCGTCTCTCAGATATCCGGCAAGACGATCATCGGCGCAGAGCATCGTAATGAAAAAGCCGTGCGCGTCCAGGAGCGACGTGAAATGTCCGGGACGGGATTTTGCCGTCCGGTAAGAGACATCCGCCTGCCGTTTCAGCTCTGCCGCCAGAAGAAATGCGTCCTCATCTTTTGTTTTTTCCAGCCTGCTGACGAGGAAAAACAGCTCTTCGTCCGGGCGCGGCTTCAGATCTTCGGTGAGCAGGTCCAGCGCGGTGCGCGCGGCGCCCTCGATGGTGAAACAATCCGAAAGCGTCTGCACGGGCGGTTCGCCGGAAAATCCGGCGCCCAGCTCCAGAAGCTGCTCTTCATAGTTCAAAGTCACGGTCAGCGTGCTCATCCTGGTCTGCGCAAAGGCCGCAAGACACTCGATCTCATCCAGATCCATCCCTTCCGCGGCCGCGCCGGATGCAATGCGGGCCAGCAGGACGATGCCGCTCAGACCGGTCCGCTCAGACCTGGGACTGCCGGCCGGTGCGGACAGCAGATCATCGCACACAGGGCACTGGCGGACGGGGATTTGGTCGAGCGCCAGAAGCTCCTGCGCCATATCGTTGTTGAGATAATCCCCCATGAAATTGTTGTAAATCAGGAAATATCCCTTCCGTCCGCCCAGAAGGCGGGCGGCTTCATAAATATCGTAGGCACTGGGGGCGGCGACCACATTGCCGCTGACAGAGGCGTCGGCCATCCCGCGGCAGACAAACCCTGCGGAGAGGGGATAGCAGCCTCCGCCGTTGCTGACGATCACATTGACCCTGTCCGGGGTCGCTGAAGGGTTCAGGAGGATCCGCCCGTTAAAGGTACCTTCCGGTACAAAGAACCGGTCCGGGTACAGCTGCGGAAGACATCCGGTAAAGCTGCGCACCAGCGTATCATAATCTGCAAAAAAACGGCTCATGGAAACACCCCCTGACCTTACCTGTAGAGCGTTGATGTTAGCTGGATGATAGCATCCGCCCCGGGGGCAGTCAAGGAAGTGAAAGGGGCCAGTACTCATTCTTTATTTTCTTTTCTGACTGACTATTTCTTTACTCCAACAAGCCTGCGGCGAGAGAAAAAATAGATGCAGAAAATGGACATGAAAATGCAAGAAAGAAAAGTGCAAAAAAGAGGAAAATGGCATTGACTCAACTTGTTTAATGCAGTATCTTGTGCGTAGGGATGTAATGCTTGGGCGTCCTTCCGGGGCAGCAGCCAAAGCGGCTGAAACAGGGTTGTCAAACCGTTGGGCGAAACGGTTTTTGATACATGTCACTATCATATATAAAGGAGGAAAGGTTATGAAGAAAAAACTACTCACTTGTCTTGTCTCTGCAGCTATGATTCTTTCCATGGCGTCGATCGCTTCGGCGGATGTTGAAGATCTGCCGGATGAAGTCGTTGATTTCGACTATTCCGATATGCAGTGGGGCTTCATTGTAGGTTCCTTCGAGCACATTTTCTATCAGAATGTTGCTGCCGGCATTGAAGAAGAGTGCGATGCACTTGGACTGGATGACAAGCAGTACAGCGTGACAGACTGCAACCTGGAAGCTGACAAGGCAATCAACCAGATTCAGAACTTTACAGCAAATAAGTGCAACGCGATTGCACTTGCCTGCAACGATGCTGCCGGCTGCGTTCCGGGCATCAATGAAGCTGCAGGAAACGGTGTTGCAATGTTCAACTTCGACTCCAAGGCTGAAGACCTGACCAACGTCCTCTCCTTCGTCGGAACCGATAACGTAGAAGGCGGACGCCTGGGCGGCCAGGAGCTGCTGCGTCTCTCCGAGGACGGCGACACGGTTGCGATCATCGGCAATCCGGAAGGTATCTCCACTCTGGATCGTGAGAACGGCGCTCTTGAAGTTCTTGAAGGTGAAGACCGTACCGTCCTTGCCGGATACAACTATGAAGGCGATGCCAACAGAGCAGAAGAGATCATGTCCAACATCCTTGTTTCCAATCCGGAAGTTAAGGCTGTGTTCTGCGCAGGCGATCCGGCTGCTACCGGCGCTCTTGCTGCAATCAAGGCTGCAGGTTCTGACTGCGTGATCGTTGGTTTCGACGGCAATCCGGAAGCAAAGGAAGCTCTGGTTGACGAAGAGAACGGCAAATGGTGGGTGTCTGAGGTATGCCAGGATGCTGTCGGCATCGGCAAAGGCATTGTAGATCAGATGGCGAAGTATTTTGCTACCGGCGAAGTGGATGACCAGATCATCTACATCGCTCCGTACATCATCACCGCTGAAGACCTTGCTGAGTAAGCAGGACGGTCGTTTTCAGCAAACCTGCTCCTTATAGCTATACCGGGCAGCTGATGAAGGAATCTTTTGAAAGGTGCCGGGCCTCAAAAGCCTGGCACCTTTCTTTAAACTTCAGGGCGTCAGGGGAATCAAAGAAGTATCTGTGGGTCCATGACCGACATATAGGGAGACTGGAAAGAAGGGAGACATATCATATGGAACCTTGTTTACAGGTGAAGAACATTTCGAAGGTGTTTCCGGGCGTAAAAGCGCTGACAGACATGAGCATTGATTTTTATCCGGGGGAAGCACATGCGCTTGTAGGCGAGAACGGTGCCGGCAAATCGACCCTGATCAAGATCATAGCGGCTGTATATACGGCGACAGAGGGTGAAATATACCTGGACGGGAAAAAGTGCGAATTCAAAAGCCCGAAGGAAGCACTGGACGCCGGCATCGCCGTCATTCAGCAGGAACTGAGCATTGCGCCGGACCTGACCGTGGCACAGAACATGTATCTGGGATGCGAGCCGCATCACGGAATCCGTCTGGATTACAGGCAGATGGAGAAGGATGCAAAGCAGGTTCTGGACAGTATGAACCTGGATATCGATGTGAAGGCCTACTGCCGCGACCTCAATGCGGCGCAGCAGCAGATGGTCGAGATTGCCAAGGTCGTTGCAAAAAATGCACGCGTTGTTATTCTGGATGAGCCCACATCCTCCCTTTCGGAGAAGGAGATCAATGCACTCTTTGACCAGATCCGGAAGATGAAGGCGGACAATGTGGCAGTAATTTATGTAACACACCGCATGAAAGAGCTGTTCACGATCTGCGATCGTGTGACCATCATGCGTGACGGATGTAAGGTTGCGGAAAAACTGACCTCGGAAAGTAACGAGCAGGAGATCGTGGCCAGCATGATCGGCCGTTCCAATCTGACGGATTACTATAACCGGCATGCACATCCCATTGGAGAGGAAGTATTCAGGGTTGAACACCTGTCTATTGATAAAAAAGTGGAGGACGTGTCGTTCCACCTGAACAAAGGGGAGATCCTCGGCTTCTACGGTCTGGTAGGCGCCGGGCGTACGGAGACCATGGAAGCGATCTTCGGGGCGACGAAGATGGATTCCGGCGTCATGTACCTGCACGGAAATGAGGTAACCTTCTCAAAACCTGCGGCGGCCATCGCTTCAAAGGTCGGGTTCGTTACGGAGGACCGCAGAAGAACCGGTCTTTTGCTGGAGAAACCCATTTCGGAAAATATCGGCCTTCCCAGCCTGCCGGCGCACGCGCATCACGGGATCGTCAACATCAGGTGGGAGGAAGAAATATCAAAAGAATACAAGGAAAAGCTGGATATCAAGACTCCCAGTATTTCAACGATCACGTCGACCCTGTCCGGCGGGAATCAGCAGAAGATCATTCTCGCAAAGTGGCTGGCGGCAGATTCTGAAGTCCTGATTCTGGATGAGCCCACCCGCGGCATCGACGTAAATGCAAAATCCGAGTTCTATGCGCTGATGTATGACTTCGTTGAAAACGGAGGCTCCATCATCATGATCTCCTCGGAAATGCCGGAGATCATCGGGATTGCGGATCGTGTTTATGTGATGCGCGAGGGAAAGATCAGCGGAGAACTGATGGCGGATGAGCTTTCTGAGAGCAGCCTGATCGAGCGCGCAAGTATTACCTCGGAAGCAGCCAGCGCGTGAGTTGAAGAATAGGGAGGGGCATTCATATGAATAATAAATCGAAATTTGGTTCTTTTGTTTCCAAGAACATGATCCTGGTATTCCTGGTCGTGCTGTGCGCTGTTTTCGGTATACTGAATCACAATTTCTTCTCCAGCGTAAACCTGATCAATCTGCTGCAGCAGATGTGCGTCAACGCGCTTCTCGCTTCCGGATTGAGTTTCGCGATCATTCTCGGCGGCATTGATATCGCCGTCGGCTCCGAGATGGCGGTAGCAGGCGTCCTGGCTGCGCTGGGCTGCAAATGGTGGCACAACAATGTTCATGAGCTGACCTATATGGCGGCGCTTCTCATCCTGCTTCTGGTGGCTGTGATCTGCGGCCTGGTGATGGGGCTGGTCATCGGTTATCTGATTGCGTTTCATGATCTGCTTCCCATGATCTGTACGCTGGCATTCCAGACCATCTTCCGCGGTCTGGCGTACATCATCAGCGGCGGCGGCCCGGTCACCGGCCTGCCTACAACGTTCGCGCTGCTTGGCGCGAAGCGGCTGTTCGTGGTGCCCGGATTCCCGAACGGACTGCTTCCGACCAGTGTTATCTTTACGGTAATCGTTGTGCTGGCGATGCACCTTCTGCTGACCAAGACCGTGTTCGGACGTCATGTGTTCGCTGCCGGTTCCAACCGCAATGTGGCGCATCTTGCCGGTATCAATGTCCGTAAGGTTACGGTGCTCTGCCATATCCTCTGCGCCGTCACCGCCTGCTGTGCAGGCGTTGTGACAGCGTCCAAGCTGCAGAACGGCCAGCCGAATATCGGTGAGAGTTATGAGATGTACGCCATCGCTTCCTGCGTATTGGGCGGAACCTCTCTGACCGGCGGCCGCGGCTCTGTCGCGCGCGCCATGTTCGGCGTCGCGGTCATCGCGGTCATCAACAACGGCCTGAACCTGCTGAATGTCAATGCGTACTGGCAGAAGGTCGTCATCGGCGCCATCATTATCCTGGCGGTTGTGCTGGATATGTGGCAGCAGAGAAAAGAAAAAGCAGCATAAGCATACGGCTGCAGGAAAAGCGTCTCATGCAGGGATGCACAAGGCTCCGGCCCTTTCCGGCTGCGGAAACTCCGCACCCGGACTGTGCCGGGGCCTTTTTGCGGAATCATGTGCCATATTGATTCCGGACGGCGGACCGTTATAATAAGAACGGACGAAAAAACCTGTATGAAAGGTGTACAATTGCTGAAGAAAAAGGAAACGGGGAATCCCCGTGCGGCGGGGTTCGTGATTCTGATGGCCGCCTGTCTGTGCGGCATCTATGGATTTACAGATCTGAAGGGAAGCTATTATCAGGTCATCCGGAGTGCGCTTTCGCTCAGTGACGCTCAGCTGGGGCGTGTCTGGAGCGCATTCGGACTGACTGCGATGGTTTCCTATGTTTTCGGCGGGTACCTGGCGGATCGTGTATCCGAACTTACGATCATCCGGTGCGCGGTCCTGTTCTCTGCGATCCTGCATCTTCTGTTTTCATTTCTCCCGCCTTATCCTGTGCAGATCGTGCTGTCCGGCCTGATGGGAGTTGCGGCCGTCCTGGCCTTTTTCCCGGCATCCATCAAACTCCTGACAGCGATCGGGGAGGCGCAGAGCGGTTCAAGAGGATCCGGCAATATCCTGGGCCTGTATTACGGGATCGGAGGCGTGCTCGCATTTGCCCTGCAGCTGATCGTTTCGCAGATCTATGCGCAGTTTACGGATGATGTGTGGGCGTTTGTGTTCCTGATGCGCGCCTATGCGCTGCTCAACCTGTTCTGCTTCGCCCTTTTCTTTCTGGTCCCGGTGCCGAAGGTGCAGTCTCAGAGCAGGCAGAAGGAGTCTGCGTCTGCTTACCGGCAGGTTGCGGCGCGCAGGGACGTGTGGCTCATCGCCCTGATTATTCTCTGCAGTTATACAGCCTTCCGCGCAATGACGTATATCACGCCGTATCTGACGGACGTATTCCGGATGCCGGAGGCGCAGGCGATCCGTATCTCGGTGCTCAGAATGGGGCTGCTGCTTCCGGCTGCGAGTTATCTTTTCGGGAGATGGTGTCTGAAGAGGGGCCGCTCATCGGATGTGATCCGGAAGGGCTTTGTGCTTCTCGCGCTTTCATGCGCGCTCATTCTGCTCAATGACAGAATCACACGCTCCCTGCCTGCGGCGCTGCTGTTCACAACGGTTTTCATCTGCACGGCGGCAGGCATCAAGGGCATCGCCCTGTCTCTGATTTCAGAGGCGCTCATTCCGTACGGGGTGCGCGGAACCGCCACCGGGATCGTCTCGGTGATCGGCTATTCGCCGGACCTGTTCCTGTATGCAATGGTCGGATCCTGGATGGAGCATAGCGGCGTCAGCACCTATCCGTATCTCTTCGCACTCTGCCTGGCTCTGTCTCTTGCAGGATGGATCCTGTGCAGGAGACTGGCGTTTTGGATCGAGAAGGAGCAGATAGACCGATGAGAGCCGGCGTCCTTCGCGCAGCTTCTGCAGAAACAACCGGAAGCAGCCTGCAGGCTGCTTCCGGTTGTTTCTATATTCTATATTATTATCTATTCAAAAAGCGAGGCTGCAAAAGCTCACTGTAACTTGGATTTCAGCGTACGTATCTGTGTTTTCATATCAGGAGATACCGTACTTCAGGGTGTAGACTCTATTGCTGCGTCCGGCTGCCTGCGCTCTGATGCGCTTGCTGATGCCGCCGGTTGGAAGCTGTTGTGCTTTGTTTATTGCTTCCATGTTGTTATACGGCACAGGCAGAAAAAGTCCACGCATAAATTTCTGCTGCCAGAATAAAAGTCAGGACAGTTTTTTCTCCATCCTGATGCAGCAAAAGGTTTCTCCCTCCACAGGTTTGGCGCAGACCGAATACCCCATCTGTTCATAGAATCCGACTTTGTTGTCCCGGCTTTCCAGAACTGCAGACCGGAAGTGAAGTTCCTTTGCCCAGTCTTCACACGCGCTGACAACCATCCTTCCGATCCCCTGACGGCGGTATTCCGGAAGCACGACGACCCGTCCGATCATCATACGGCATGCGTCGATGGGATAGAGGCGCGCGGTGGCGACCGGAAAGTCCCGGTCTGTCACAACAATATACCGGGTGTCCGGGGTGTCATGCGCATCGAACTCCTGCCGGAGCGTGATGTGATGCTTCTTTGCCATGGCCTGGATGCGGACATAATAGGCGCCAGCCCTCTGCCAGGTTTCCACTGCCCGGATCACAGAAAGAGCCTCTTTTTCTTCGACAGAGGCGATGTCTCCGGCATAGAGCAGAGCGCCGTTGATACGGATGGCTTCTTCCTTCCGTCCGTATTCCTGAAATGCATCCTCTTCTGTGAGCACATCGGCCGTTCCGGTATAATTCCGGCCCGAATGGTCCCGGATCCGGACCATCCGGCCATCATATTGGTCGAGCATAGCAGTCTCCTTCCCAGTGCATCCCTCCGGATCTGCGGGGGGATTCTTCCGGCAAACGATGGATACCGGATTCGTTTCAACCGCTATTATACAGGAGGAACAGGAAGGGCGAAAGATCCGTCTATATCACGAAAAAGAAAGATCAAAACCATCCTCTTTAACACAAATATGCATAAATCATTGCACTTTTCTCTGAAATGATCCATAATAGTAACAATTACAGACTGCCTGCAAGGCAGTTGTTTGTAACTATTTGTCCCGGCCTGTTTTTTAGTACAAAGGAGGTTTTTATGAAGAAGTTTGCGGCGATGTTCCTGGCAGCAACTCTGCTGGTATCCGGAACAGTAGGAATGGTTGCTTCCGCCGAGGATGTTACTGAGCTCCCGAGAGAAGAGACTCTGTACTTCGGCGGACAGCAGTGGGGGACTGTCAACAGCTACAACCCCATCGGTACCAATCAGAATAATGCGATGGCCTGCACGCCTCAGCTGCCCGGCAGCCGTACCATTATGTTCGAGACACTGTATATGTACAACTTCCTGGATGGGTCT
>CAJOKX010000047.1 GCA_905235415.1 uncultured Lachnospiraceae bacterium | reverse complement strand
CTTCGGGGATGAGGTCGAAATAGCGCTGAAAGCCTGGATCGAGCAGAGAAAATCGATCATTCCGGAGGCCGGCGACGAAAACGCCCTGTTTTACTCAACCCAGCGGAAACGCATGGGCGTACAGGCCATTGAGAATATGGTCAAAAAATATGCCCGTGAAGTGACGACCACCAAGAAAATTACACCGCATAAGCTGCGCAGTACATACGGCACCGCCCTGTACCGCGAAACCGGTGATATCTATCTGGTTGCCGACGTTCTCGGGCACAAGGATGTCAACACGACCAAGAAGCATTATGCGGCAATGGATGACATGCGCAGGCGTCAGGCCGCCGGCGCCGTGAAGCTCAGAGAACCATAATTCTCCGTCGAGAACCGTAATTCTCCGTATTCCATCCGGCCGCCCTTCCATCAGCTTGTCCCGATCTCCTCTGCATCTTCATATGCATCCTCCGGAACCGGGATCTTCCCGAGGACCTTGTTCAGGTCGGCCACGACGGTATCGGCAACCTGATTCGGATCGATGCCGGAAACCTCCCCGGACGCACCGTCACTCTTATCGGCTTCCTGGTGCATTCCGGTGCGGTAATCACCTTTTTTCGCCAGATCCTTCCTGTTCAGGATCATCTCATTCGTGGCGCAGTATTTATCCGCCAGACATACCAGAAATGCTTCCTTGGATTTCGGAAGGTGGAACAGCGTCAGCGGCCACATATGACTGCGGATAATATTCTCTTCCTTCGGCGTAAGATCCATGATCTTTCTCGCGTTGTTCAGCGCTTCAAGCGGGTGCTTTGTCCCGTGCTGATAGTCGCTTTTCTCCATGTCCTTTGTATTATACAGATAATAGTCATGGAGGATTGCGCCTTTCGCAAGTGCAACCTCATCGATCTCCCAGTTCATTTTCTCAGCAATGTCAAAACTGCAGTATGCGACATTGACCACATGCTGCAGCGTGCTGTTGCCCTGGTGCTGCGAAAACTGCTCCATCTTCAGGATGTCTTCCGAACTGAGAAGCTTATTCATCTCTTCTTCAAAACGTTCTCTGTCCGGACCTTTCGTCTTATTTTCTGACATAATCCTCTGTCCTGCCCATGTATAAAAAAGTACCTTCTGAACTTCTCCGGAAGGCATGTCCATCCCGGATGCAGGGCTTTTCCCTGCCATCCATCTCTATACATCATATTATACTCACGGAGTTCTCGTTGTGAAGCGGAACCTGTATACTCACGGTTACAGTTCACAGGCCAGCCAACTCTGCTTTGAGTTTGTGGGCACACTGAAAACACGTTACCTGCCCTCGCTTTGCATCGGTTGCATTGCAGCCGCTCCCAGCTCCTATAGAGGCGTGGTCGCTTCCGCGGCTGCAGCAACTCGCAAAGCTCAGACGGCTGCCTATGGTTTTCAGTTGTGCCCACAGAACTCCGTGCAGAAGGTCGGAGGCTGGCCTGTGAACTGTAACTACTCACGGCTTTCCGGTTGTGAAGCGGAACCTGTCAAGAAGCGATTCGAAATATGCAGGCAGCGGCGCCTCAAACTCCATATACTGCCCTGCAGAGGGATGGATGAAGCCAAGGGTCATCGCATGCAGTGTCTGCCCTTCAAGGGCGTATGGGCACTTTTTCGGGCCGTACACGGCATCTCCGAGCACCGGATGTCCGATAGACGCCATATGGACACGGATCTGATGCGTTCTGCCGGTTTCCAGTCTGCACTCAATATACGTATACCTGCCGAACCGCTCCAGAACCCTGTAGTGCGTCACCGCATGCCGGGCGTTTCCCTGCTCCGGGCGCAGGACTGCCATCTTCTTGCGGTCCTGCGGATGGCGTCCGATGGGTGCGTCGATCACGCCTTCCTCATCCGGTATGTTCCCGTGGACAATGGCACGGTATCTTCTGTGGATCGTATGTGCCTTCATCTGTTCGCTCAGACAGATGTGGGCCGCGTCATTTTTCGCAATGACCAGCGCGCCGGTCGTATCCCGGTCGATTCTGTGGACAATCCCCGGACGAAGAACTCCGTTGATCCCCGACAGGCTGTCTTTGCAGTGATACATCAGCGCGTTGACCAGCGTCCCGCTGTAGTGACCGGCCGCAGGATGGACGACCATTCCCTTCGGTTTATTGATCACGGCGACGTCCGAATCTTCATAGAGAATGTCAAGCGGGATATCCTCCGCCTCGATCTGCAGGGTCTGCGGCGCCGGAATCTGTACGGTGAGCGTCTCATCACGCCCCATCTTCTGACTGGCTTTGGTCAGAATGCTCTCACCGGCCCGGACACGTCCCTCATCGATCAGCCTGCGGCACGCGGATCTGGAGGTGTTCTCCAGCAGGCTGCTCAAAACGACGTCCAGGCGCATCTGGTCCATCTCTTCAGGAACGCTCAGGATGCGGAGAGACCCGTCCGGGGCCAAATCCGCCTGTCCTGTCAGGTCGTCGTCTTCCTCAAAGGCATCCTCCGCGCCTTCACCGCATCCTGGCGCCATCCCGGATTCATACAACGCTGAGGCATCCTTCGGAATCACTTCTTCGTATCTCTCCGCCAACTGTCTGTTTCCTCCCTGCGGCCGTCCGCCCGCCTTTATCCCTTCCGTTCTTCTTCGTCCTCTTTCCCGTTGTATACGAACAGTACCAGGATCACCAGCACTACGACGCTGCAGGAAACATAGATGTCCGCAACATTGAAAACGGGGAAATCAATGGCCGATACATAGATAAAGTCAACCACATACCCGCGCACGATCCTGTCGGCCAGATTCCCGGCCGCCCCGGCGCCTAAAAATACCAGGCACAGGCGCAGCGGATCATACCTCCGTCCGGCCGGAAGCTTCAGTACATAGACCGCGCAGACAAGGATCATAACAAGCGCAAATGCGATAAAGATCCACTGGCGGTTCTGAAGCATCCCGAAGGCAGCGCCTCTGTTTTCCAGATACTGCAGCTGGAGGACGCCCGGGATCAGCACCCTGGGCGCGGCGCCCTTCAGGCGTCCGGCGGCCAGATATTTGGTGAACTGGTCCAGCAGCAGAGCGGCGCAGAATAAGACCGCACAGAAAATCCGTCTGCCCCGGCTCATGCATCCTCCTCATACCGGATGAATTCCAGCGCTTCTCTCAGCTCGTCATCCGTCACAGTCTGGTCAATAAAAGCGGATCCGAGCTTTTTCAGAAGAATAAACCGGATCTGTCCGCTGTCCATTTTCTTGTCCTTCTTCGTTACCCGGATGATATCGTCCGGCAGCAGCGTGTCATACGAGATGGGAAGGTTGAACCCGACAAACATATCCCGGATCTCATAGAACGTCATGTCGTCGATATAGCCCCTCTTCCAGGAAATATGAGACGCGGCGATCATCCCCAGCGCAACGCACGCGCCGTGTGTCAGCTGAAAGTCCATCAGCTTCTCAATCGCATGTCCGGCCGTGTGGCCGAAGTTCAGGAGCGCCCGCTCCCCCTTCTCGGTCGGATCTTTCTCAACCACGCGCCTCTTGATGTGGATGCTGCGGACCACCATTTCCATCAGCGTGGGAATGTCCCGCTCTTCGATCTGCTCCATATGGTCCAGGCACCACTCATAATAGGCGGCGTCCTTGATCAGGCCGTGCTTGAGCACTTCCCCCATACCGCTGGCAAACTGCTCCTCGTCCAGCGTCCTGAGTGCGGAGATATTCACGTAGACCATAGACGGCTGGTGGAACGCGCCGACCATATTCTTGTAGGAATCAAAGTCTACGCCGGTCTTTCCGCCGATGGAGGAATCCACTTGCGACAGAAGCGTTGTGGGGATCTGCACAAAGCGGATGCCGCGCAGATACGTTGCCGCGGCATATCCGGTCATATCACCGATCACGCCGCCCCCGAGAGCGACCAGAAGATCCCTGCGGTCGAGGCCCTGCCCGATCAGGAATGTGTAGATGCCGCGGATCTCATCCAGGTTCTTGTGCGCCTCCCCTGCCGGAACAGTGTAGGAGGAGACCCCGGCGCAGACAAGCGCAAGCTGCTCCATCACTTCCTTCAGATACAGCTTCTCAACGTTGCTGTCTGTAATCACGACGATCCTGCGGCCTTCCGTATCCAGCTCTTTGATACGCTCCGCAAGCTGGTCATAGGATGTCTCCGGGTAGATATGATACGCAAACTTATGATCCTTCTTAACTTCGATGGGGTCAGTTATGTTCAGCGTGTTTTTGTCAGCCATGTCCTTTGCTCCTTGCTTTCTGTGTATATAACAAAGCACCTCAGGAGCGATTCCTGCGGCGCCTTATCTTCCATACTTATAGAATATATCCTTATAGCGTACTTTCGTACAGTTTTATCAGAGTTCATCGATCAGGTCCACATCCGGATCAAAGGTTCCGGTGAGGATCTTCTGGAATTCCCCTGTAATATCCACATCATGCGGCGTCACGACAAAGATATAGTTGCTGATCTTGTCCAGCGATCCGCGGCTTGCGCAGCAGGCACCGGAAGCGAAATCAAAGATTCTCTGGGAAACTTCCAGATCGAGTCCTTCCAGATTCAGGATGATCGTGCAGTGCGCAATCAGCATCTGGGCAATCTGGAGAGCGTCTTCCATAGACTTCGGACGGATCACACAGACTGAGAAATTATTGGATCCTTCCGATACTGCCCCCGCTCTCTTCGGACGGAATGCGGAAACCTTGGAATCCTTCGGAGCCTGCGCAGAACGCTTCTTCCTTCTGGGTTCCGGATCCGGGATACTCTGCCGGGAGACAGGCTCGAACGGATCGTCGTCTATATCTTCATCCTCTCTGCGGTCGATAAATCTTCTGGAAGGCCTGGAGTCATCCAGTTCATCCTCGTCGTCAAAGTACTCGTCGTCATCGAGATCATCGTCATCATTCAGTTTGATTGAATTCAGAAATCTGTCAAAAACGCTCATAGACTGTAATTCCTTTCGCCAAAGATCCCTGTTCCCACACGGACCATAGTGGCACCTTCTTCAACGGCAACTTCAAAATCGCCGGTCATTCCCATGCTCAGCTCATTAACTTCTATATTATCAATGTTTTTAGAAGCGATGTCAACCGCCAAATTGCGCAGGGCGCGGAAATACACGCGGTTCGACTCCGCCTCCTCAACGAACGGAGCGATCGTCATAAACCCTTTGATTTGAAGGTTTTCAAACTGCGAAACCCGGCGCACAAACGCCTCCGCCTCATCCGGCGCGATCCCGCCCTTGGACGCTTCCCCGGCCATGTTGACCTCGATCAGGCAGGGCATCTTCACGCCTTTTTTCTGCGCTTCTTTATCGATGGCCTGCGCAAGCTCCACAGAACCGACAGAGTGGATCAGCTGCGCTCTTCCGACTACATACTTGACCTTGTTGCGCTGCAGATTCCCGATCATATGCCAGTGGAGATCCTTCGGAAGCACATCAAACTTATCACGCAGCTCCTGTGGTTTATTTTCCCCGAAATCCAGGATCCCTTCCGCCATGGCCTCTTCGATCATGGAGACGGGTTTGGTCTTGCTGACGGCGATCAGCTTCACGTCTTCGCGGCGCCGGCCGCTCCTGATACAGGCCTCCGTGATCCTTTTGTCCACTTCCTTCAGATTCTCTGCGATACTTGTTCCCATAGGATCCCTCTGTTAATTAATAATCTCATCGTCTTTGACTTCAGATGCATTGAGCACGATCCGGTCATGGGCGGACAGCCCGAACGGGTCTGCCGGGTCCACAATACAGAATTCCTCATTTTCATCCAGGACCGTCACCTCGCGGAAGACGGCGTATCCCTTGTTGATATTGTATACGCCCTGGATCGTCTCGTAGACATCTTCGGAGATCTGGTATTTTCTGGAAGTGCCGGGCATCAGGACATAATCGCCGATCTCAAACAGGCCGGGATTGATCAGGTAATACCCTTCTTCCTTATTCCTGGCATAAACCGTTGCCGTGACGATGGACGCAGAGGCGGAGCCGTCCTTGGCAAATGTTTCCCGGTTCAGGAACACCTCATCCTCGGAGTTCTCATTTTCCATGATGTACTCCTCCGGAATCCGCACAAAGACCTTCTCTGTGATGGAGGAAACCGGAATCTTCAGGCCCTTGACGCGGTTCAGGATCAGTTCGATATCCAGATACCGGTCTGTGACGTAGCGCACGAGCGAACTGCTCATCGTCACCTTTCCGTACAGGCCGTCGGCCCCCCGGACCATTTCCAGCGGCGCCGAGAAGGAGTTGTTGTCCTTCAGGAAACGGACGCTGATCTTCGTGCGGCCCTCCAGGTCTGTCTTGAGTCTCTCGTCAACCGGGAAGCACAGTGCCCACGTATCGTTGGTCACCAGCTTATACAGAGGATCGCCGGCCGTCACCGTACTGCGAAGCCGCAGGTTCTTCTTGGTGTACGAGCTCTGGTCAAACATCTGCCTGGTCACGTCCGCTTCGGTAATATTCTCCAGGCCATCCGTGGAATAAACCACAAATCCGGGAACCGGGGCTTCGTAGCTTCCGTTGACGTACTCTCCCGCGTTCTCATCGATCGTAGACTGCAGGATGACGCCCTGCAGGTCTGCCTTGAAGTCATAGACGTCCGAGAAGACATCCTCGTCGAAATTCACGGCAAAGGTTCCCATCTCGTCCTTTGCTTCTTTGATATCATCATCCGACAGGGTTGTTACGATGCTGTCATCCGAAACGCCGGACACTGTACCGCCAACGGAGCAGATCATCATCCCGACATTGGCTTTGGAGCCTTCCCGGGCATAGTAATTGACATTGCCCGACACGTCCGCCTTCTCGATCTCTTCTTCCTTCAGCACAAGCGCGTTATACCGGTAGTTTCCGGAGATGGTTCCCGAAACCACCTCATAGCCCGTCACATGGCTCTGCGTCAGATAGACGATCAGCGTGACAAGAATGTACAGAAAAATAAGCCCGAACAGCATCGTTCCAACATCCAGTGATGAGAAGAACCTCGGTATCGGGATCACATTCCTGCGTCTGTTATGTCGTCTGCGGGGAAACAAAGCCAAAAGAACAACCCTCTTTATGCACAATCGAGTAGGACGAATCCTACTCGATCACTGCGCCTGAGCGCACTATGAATCCGTATCAATCCTGCATATGCCTTACAGCTCGGCAACAACCATGCCTGCAAACTCTTCGGGAAGCTGGTCCCTGGTCAGAGAAATGCTGATGATAAAGTTCACGCTGAACTGACGTCCGATCGCCTCGATCTGCTTCAGGACCGGGATGACATCCTCATCTTCAGAAAGTCTTGCGATCTGAATGAAGTTGTCCAGGTATACATTCTCAAGATCATGGTCCTGGGAAATGATCCCGCACAGAAAACCGATAAACTCATCAGAATCGGTAAGCGGGTAATTGGTTACATCAATCAGACGGATCTTATTATGAAGCTCAAACATGTGCTGTGTATTCTTATCCAGATAGACAACGTTTCCGCTGGCATCTTTTACTTCACGATTCGCCTTTTCAAGAAGAACCTTCGTCTTGCCTTTACCCTTTTCACCGATGATGAACTGTATCATAATGAGTGCCCTCCTTTTCAGGTAAATAACCGGGGTTATCACGCGGCCCGCACGTCCTGCCTCTGGCCGCCGTCTTTAATACCATTATACCTATTTGGCAGATGAATTCAACCTCGTAAAGAATGCGTGCTGTGCGCACTATGCGCTCACCAGGGACAGAACCTGGTTCATTTCCGGATACAGGCCCTCCTTCGTCTCCGAGTGGAGAATGACCGAAATGTAAGGATTGCCGTACATATCCTTGGAAATCAGGGCAAGGCACGCGCCTGCGTCGTCCGTGGTACCGGTCTTCCCGCCGTAGATCATCACATTGTCGGGAAGGGAAGCCTCTCCTGTCAGATAGTGGTCGGTCGTCTCCCAGGTGACGCCCCAGGGTTCACCGTTCGCGTTCGTGAACTCGGCGTAATAGTTCTTTCTCTGGATGATATCCATGAACATATCATACTGCATCGCGGCGTTCAGCATCAGATAGATGTCATACGCGCATGTGTAATGATCGCTCTGCGTCAGTCCGTGCGGGTTCATGAAATGCGTATGCGTCGCGCCCAGTGCGAGCGCTTCGCGGTTCATCATATTGACAAACTCCTGAATGCTGCCTCCGCCCACATATTCGGCAATCACCTGCGCGGCGTCATTTCCCGAAGCGATCAGCAGGCCGTACAGAAGCTGTTTGAGCGTCAGGCGGTCTCCCTGGTGCAGCTCGCAGACCGAAGAGGTCTCTTCGATATCCAGGGCAGAGGGGCCGACCGTAACCATATCGTCCGGATTGCCGTATTTCATGGCAACCAGGGCGGTCATGATCTTTGTGATCGATGCCGGGGAGCGCTGTTCAAAGATATTCTTGGCATAGACAACCTTTTCCGAGTTGATGTCGAACAGGGCCGCCTCTGAGGCGCTGATAAAGATCGCATCCGCGTCGATATCCTTGTCCGTGACGCACAGTCCGCCCGCAAACGGAGTTGCCCTGCCCATACTGTCTCCCTCTGTATGGAATCCAAACAGAGAGCTGTTTTCCTCGTACTGAAGCCGCAGCCCGTTATCGTGAGAGCGAAAGATAAAGAACCAGGCCGCATAGACCAGCGCGGCCACCAGCGCAATCAGGAGAAGGGCCGTAATCAGGAGGTTCCTTGCAGCTCTTGCCTGCGCCTTCTCCCTTGCCTGGATCCGGTTCCACTCCCGCTGTGAATAATGATCGGGTTTGATATTTCTGTTATTCTTCTTCATACTCAAGTCAGTGTTTTATTCAAATGAACGGTACATAACGCGCCAGTCAAGGTCTCCCATATCGAGCGACTTCAGCAGGATCTCCGCGGAAGCGATATTCGTCGCAAGCGGTACATTGTGAAGGTCGCACATCCTCAGCACCTTGGACAGATCCGCCACATCATTATACGAAGTGGACATCTCTTCCGGATCCCTGAAAAACAGGACGAGGTCCATCTGGTTCTGCTCAACCATCGCGCTCATCTGCTCTTCTCCGCCCACATATCCTTCCAGGAACTTGTGGACCTGAAGGCCTGTCGCATCCTGGATCAGCCTGCCTGTTGTCCCGGTCGCAAACAGATCATGTTTTGCCAGAATCCCGCGGTACGCGATACAGCAGTTCTGCATCAGCTTCTTTTTCGCGTCATGTGCAATAAACCCAATATTCAAAGCAGACCCTCCTTTATCTCATTCTGTGCCGGCATTTCACCGGGCGCCCTGCACGGAGCCATCCTGCCCGGGCATCCGCATCCGCCCCAAGCCGGGAACAGGATCTCTCTCCCGCCTCGGCTGCAGTCCCACATTCAGCACGATTCCGATCTCCATACAGAATGTGACGAGCGATGTGACGCCGTAACTGACAAACGGAAGCGTAATGCCCGTATTCGGCATCAGTCCGGTCGCAACGCCGATATTCAGGGAGCTCTGGAACATAATCAGGGAGCCGACGCCCACGCAGATCAGCATTCCTTCTCTTTCCCTTGCTTTCATCGCGATCCTGAAACACATCAGTGCAATGAACAACTCCAGCAGGATGATCGCGACACAGCCCGCAAATCCAAGCTCTTCCCCCGCAACCGCATAGATAAAGTCTGTCTGCGGTTCGGCAATGAAGTTCCCGTTCTTGACGGAGTTGACAGCATTGTTGTTCAGGCCTTTCCCGTACAGCTGCCCGGATCCGATCGCAATGATCGAATTCTGCTGCTGGTAGGCGGCTTCAGAATACTCCGCCGGACGCAGCCATGACAGGATCCTCGTTCTCTGGTAATCCTCGATCAGGGTCTGGCCAGGGCTCAGGACAAGGCTTAAAAAGATAGCGGCCCCGGGAACTGCCACCGCAAGGATGGCGAATATAATCTTCCAGCTCAGGCCCGCCGCAAACAGTATAGCACAAAACACCATCGCGGTGACGATCGTCGTCGACATATCCGGTTCCTTGTAGATCAGAAAGAGCGGAACCCCGATCAGAAGAAGCGATCCCCCGATCACCCGGACCGTATTCAGCCTCGATTCATACTGGTTGAAATAACCGGCGAAGAAAAGAATGATGCACAGTTTCATCAGGTCGGAAGGCTGGAAGATGATTCCGATATCAATCCACCTGGTCGCGCCGCCGACCGTATTGCCGACCACCAGGACAGCGGCCAGAAGCAGGCACCCTGCGATGTAGATCACCCAGCGCATCCTGGTAAAGGTCCCGTAATCAATCAGCGACAGGGCAACCATGGCAATGATCCCGATCACAAGGCCCGAGATCTGCCTGCTCTGTGAGGAGCGCTGCGCGCTCCCGATAACCATAATCCCGATGACAGACAGCGCGATCACTGCCGCCATCAGCAGGAAACTGTAATTTTTCAGTCTGTATTGACGAAACATAAAAGCTCCTTTTTATGAATCCTGCGCTTCCTCCTCAGTCTGCCTGAGTCTTTCAAAGATGTGCATCCACGTCCGTCCGGAGATCGTATCCATCTTCATATGCCCGTCCTCGATCGTGCAGACCTGCGGATAGGGCGTGTAACTGTCATCAAACCTCTTTTTGCGGATCGCGGAAACCGATCTGTGTCCGTCCACCTCCAGGGTGGCGGGTTTCATGATCAGCGCTGCCGCATAGCATCCGCCGCATCCGGATACGCCGGCCCGGAGGGTTCCCATGGCGCATCCTGCCACGAATACATTTCGCCCGGACGCAACCTCAGCGCCCGGTTCGACATCCCCCAGAACGAGAATCGACCTGTCCGAATAGACTCTCTGCCCGTTTTTCAGCGTTGCCCTCAGAACCTCCGCGAACTCCTCTTCCTGCAGGTCTGTATTCTCCAACCCGCCGGGGATTATCTCTGCACCCTCTTCTGCCGTGTCCTTCCGCTCATCAGGAGGCAGCGCCCGTGCTATCGCCTCGTACTGGGCTCTCTCCCGGTCTTCATTTTCTTCGATGATGCAGGTAATGTTAATCTCACACGCCTGCCGGATCGCGGAGAGGACCTGCCTCTGCTCTTCCTGCGTAAGTTCCCTTCCGGAAAACCCCATCGCCATGGACGCGCCGGCAAAAAACCGCGCACTCTTTCGGAATGTGTCCGTCACGTCTGAGAGAATCACCGAAAACGGAACATCCGGATCCATCACCAGCGTAAGCACATATTTCGTACTTTTCAGTTCGATCGAAGATTGTTTCATGACGAAGTCCCCATCAGTCTGTCCGGGTATTGTCGGTCGTAACCTGGATGGCGTGCCCCGGAATCAGTTCCGAGAGATCCTTCTGGTTAAAGTAACATTCAATAACGTCTCTTGCCATCGCAGCCGTGTTGGTGGACGTATAGCCATACGCAATCCTGCAGGCAATCGACATCTGCGGATCATCCGAGGGTGCGTAGCCGATAAACAGGGCGTGGTTCGGCTTGGTCTTGACCTCCTGCGCGGTACCTGTCTTTCCCGATACCGGCACGCCGCCCGATACATTGTAATCGGAAAACGCCTTGTGGTTAAGAACCACTTCCCGCATGCCCAGATGGATCTGGTCCCACAGCTCCGAACTCAGCTGCACCTGGTCATGCAGAACCGGGTCATTTTCAGAAACGACATTCCCGTTCTGATCCGTAATCTTGTCGACCAGCGTCAGGTCATAGCAGTTGCCGGAGTTGGCAATGGTCATGACATAGCGCGCGATCTGGGATACGGTAAATGCGTTGTCCGCCTGTCCCATCGCTCCGCGGACCGCGTCGTAGGTCAGCATATGGGGGCTGGACTCCGGAACCTCGATCCCGGAATTGGAATCCAGGCCGTACATGGAGGCGTACTTGCGAAGCAGGTTTACGCCGGTATCATCATCGTAGGATCCGCCGGTCGACGCGAGGCGCCATCCGATCGTGTTAAAGAAAAAGTTGCAGGAATTCTTGATTCCGTCTGAGAGCGTCTCCGTCCCGTGCGCACCCGGATAGATCCAGCACTTGATCGTGGGATCCACGCCGTCGAACTCGCCGGTGCAGTACAGGCCTTCCGTTGCCCCCAGCACGCCTTCCGATACGCCCGCCGTGGCGGCAACCGGCTTAAATGTGGAACCGGGCGCAAGCAGCTCCTGCGTCGCGCGGCTGTAGAACGGACTGGAGAGGTCCGTCACCAGCTTATTGTAATAATCGCTGTCCATCTCATTGACAAGACGGTTGTTGTCATAGCTCGGATACGTCACGCATGCTTTGACAGATCCGTCATCCGGATCCGTGATCACGATCGCTCCGGAACACGGATTGAGCGCCAGCTGGTCCGGCGTGATCTGCAGATTGTAGATCTTGTCACGGATGAAATCGTATCCGCCCAGCGCACCGCTCGAAAGCAGGTCGTAGTCCGACGTGTTCATTTCCAGAACGCCCTGGTCGAACAGCAGCAGGCAGACCTGCGCGCCGGACAGATTGCCCTCCATCAGCATATAGCGGAAAACTCTCTTACAGAAATCCGAATCGGATCCGAGATACTCCGCGATATAATCCGCCAGGGAAGAATAAACCTCCGTGGAATCCAGGTAACTGATGTTGTCGGTGATTCCGTTGACGTCGATCCAGTTTTTCGACAGTGCGTATGTCAGGAATTCCTGCAGGCTGATCGACTCTTCTTCCGCCCAAGCCTTATACGTCAGGTCGGACTTGTCAATGGCGTCTCTGTTCAGGATGCCGGTCTGCGGAAGCATCGTATCAACGATGTAGGACTGATAGACCTTCATTTCATCGGAAAGATCCGCATACGGAGTCGGATCGTCAATGGTCAGCTGCATCTTCAGTTCATCAAAGATGGACTCTGCCTTTTCCAGAAACGCATTGTAAACGTTGCGCTCATTGACCGAAGCATTCGGGTCGGACAGATGCTCCACACTCAGGACGTTATTCTCAAACAGGGAGTAATAGACGTCATAGACCGGGATACGGACGTCGTCAGCCGACGAGATCCAGCTCTCATCCACGGATTCCGTGTCGACGATATTCGCCCACAGGATACCTGCTATGTACTCTTCCAGAATCCTGTAGCAGGCCTTCTGCAGATCCGAATCCAGCGTCAGATACAGCGAGTTGCCCGCTTCCGGCTGCGTGGCGGAGGCAGTGGAAATCGTTCTTCCGAGGTTGTCGACGTAGATGGTCTCAGAGCCCTTTCTTCCCTGCAGGTCTGTTTCCATGACCTTTTCAAGCCCCACCTTGCCGACAATGTCCGTACTGTCATACGTGGAGTCGATCTCGCGCAGCTCCTTCAGCTCATCCGCGGACACCTGGCCGGTATATCCGATGATCGGGGAGAAATAAAGCGAATCATTGTAGATCCTCTTGTAATCCTCCGCAACGTCGATGCCCTGCAGCCATCCGGTATTCTCCAGAAGCTGCGACACCGTCTCCTCCTTCACGTCCCGCGCGATGATAATCGAGTTGTATCTCTGGTACGCATTTGCCTGCAGAGTCGACCTGAACTGGCACAGCTGCAGGATCTCTTCGTCCGTGAAGGTTTCGGGAAGCTGGTACTCCTTCAGCTCTTCGGGCGTATTCTTGTCCGAAATCAGTCCGTAGTACTGGTCCGAGCACATCAGCTCGATCAGATCCGGCGCAGAGATATCCGCTTCCACCGGCTTTAACTCGTCGATCGTCGGATATCCGAAGAAGTCAGCTTTGAATCTCGACAGATTGAAGCCTTTGACGTTGTAGACATAATTGCCGTCGCGGTCAATGGCCACCTTGAAGTTGTCGTAGATGGAGTCCCCATGCGACTTGATGATCTGGATGGTGTTGTACAGAATACTGTTCAGCGCCAGATTCCTCTGATGATTGGACGCATACGTCCCCTTATCCTCAAAGGTCACCTCATAAATCAGTTCATTGTAGGCAAGAAGACTGCCGTTGCAGTCGTAGATCTCCCCTCTGGTAGACTTCAGGACCCTCTTCTTCTCGATCGAAAGCGTAAAATCATTGTCATAGCTCTCACCGTTCAGAATCTGCAGCGTAAAGAGCCGCGAAATGATCGCGGCAGCCATCAGCACGCAGATCAGGGTCAGGACAAGCAGTCTGACCCTCAGAGACGAATCCGCATAGATCTTATGTTGTCTTTTTTGTTTCTTGCTCAATGGTTTTTCCTCAGTAATAGGTGCGTCTGGTCTTCTTGTTGACGTAATAGTTCAGCTGATACAAAAAGACCGCAAATATAACTGTATAGATCATCTCCGGTACGATGATCCGCTTCAGGTAGAAGAAGAAATGAATCCTCCCTCTGAACAGGAATGTCGTCACATACTGGACGATGCCGCATGCAAGATCGCACAGCCCGATCAGCAGAAGGGGCGTCTTGATGTCATCGTCATAGAAGATCCGGTAGGCGGATCCTGCCGCATACCCGGTGAGCATGTACAGGAGCGCGTAATATCCCAGCACGCCGCCTCCGAACAGATCCAGAAGGATGCCGGAGATAAACCCGACCGTCGTGCCCGTCAGCCTTCCGCACATCAGTGCGAAGGAAACCGTCAGGATCAGCGGGAAATTCGGACGGATCGAAGCGACCTCTATGTAGGAAAGCAGCGTTGTCTGCAGCAAAGAGGCCAGTATGCACAGGATTCCTATGGTTATCTTGCGTCTCACTCAGCGCCTCCTTCACCGGGCGCCTCCTGCGCCTGCTGCTCTTCGCCCTGTCCTTCGTCGCCCTGCTGCTCTGCCTGGGCTGCGTTCTCCTGGGCCGCAGCAGCATCTTCCGCTCTGGGAGCCGTCAGCTTCGTGGTGTCAGGAGCCTCTGTCATCTCCTCGGCCGATGCATCGGCGTCTTCCGCCACATACACCTTCTTGGTCCGGATTACCAGAACCTCCTGGAGATGCCTGAAATCAACCGCCGGATTGACGGTGCCTGACTTTGTGAGGTTGTTGGAATCATTGTTCAGCTCGGAAATGTATCCGATCAGGATCCCCGGAAGGAACTTCTCGGAGATGCTGCTGGTCACGACCTTGTCCCCCACATGCACATGGTTGTTGTCGTCGGTCAGCTTGACCAGCGACAGGGTTCCCTCATCGATCAGCTGCAGATTGCCTGCAATGATGCAGGTGTCTGAAGTGGTAGAGATCATCGCGGACACATTGGAATTGTCATCAATGATCGAACGCACCCTTGCCCAGTTGGGGCCGACTGCGGTAACGATGCCGCAAAGACCGGCTCCCGCCATGACATTGCAGTCAACCGAGATCCCGTCCTTGGAGCCCTTATCGATCGTAAACGAGGAGAACCAGTTGCCCGCCCCCTTGGAAATGACACGTGCGCCGACGGTATCATAGTCTGAATACTGTTCCTTGAGTGAGAGCAGCTTCTGCAGACGGTCCAGTTCCTCTTTGTTCAGAACAAGCTTGGAGTTCTCCTCCGTCAGGGTATCGACCTGCGCCTGCAGGCGCGCATTTTCCTCCCGCAGGGAGGCTGCGTCCGTCATGTTCGTGGAAAAGCCCGACAAGAAGGAGCCCAGGACGTTCATTCCTTTCTGGATCGGAGTGATGACATACCCTGTGATTCCTGTGACGGGAGCGGTCGCGCTGGAGCTGACGACCGAAACTGCGATCAGTACGATGCACAGGATGGTCAGGATCACCAGTGTGGTCTTTCCCTTTTTCTGGTTCTGATTCATATGCTACCTCCTGGGGGAGCGCATCAGCGAATGCAGCTCTTTCTGGTTGATCATCGTGACAAGGCCGCGTATGGTCGAATGCTTCGGATCCTGGATATGGTAGACCGGAAGCGATACTTCTTTTTGGATGTAGATCGGAAGATTCTGCAGCAGGGAGACGCCTCCCGTCAGGAAGATGCCCTCCTTCATAATATCCTGCCTGAGAATCGGCGGCGTCCGGTCCACAACCTGGCGGATCTCATCCACGATCCGGTCAATCGTGCCCAAAACCGCGACCGAAACCGCCAGCGCCGGGATCATGTCAGACTTCGGAAGGCCCGACAGCGTATGAATCCCGAAGACCTTCTGCTCGAGCCTGGGTCCGTTGAGCATAAACGCAAGATTGTTCTTGAGCTGCTCCGCGCTCTTCTTCCCGATACTGATATTGAACTTGCGCCGGACCATGGTGACGATATCCTCATCGAGGGAAAAACCGCCCTCCTTCAGCGTCCTGCCGATGATGACCTTGCCGTCCGACAGAACCGTGATCTCGGTCGTATCCGCGCCGATATTCACGATCATATGCCCTTCCGGACCGAGCACCGGCAGGCCGATGGACACCGCGTCCGCGATCCCTTTCTCGACCAGATGGACCCTGCCCGGGCTGAGCGTGGAATTGCAGACATTATAAAAAGCGCGCTGTTCCACAGGAGTTACCTGTGACGGCACCGCGATGCAGATCCCCGCAGTTTTCTGGGAAAATGTTGTGAACTTTTTGAGCGTCTGCGTCAGGACCTCCTCCATATCGGAGGCCGACGCAATCACGCCGCCTGTCATAGGACGCGACACCCGGACGGATACGGGGTTCTTCTCGTACATCTCATAGGCTTCATTGCCCACGGCAAGTACTTTCTTTCCCCGCACAGCGATCATATCCCTGTTTTCCATGAACTTCTCCCCGCTTCTGTCCCGAAGCTTGAGAGTGTCCGTTCCAAGGTCCACGCCGATCATATTGGAAAATAACATCTGTTTCTTTCTGACCCCTTATACACCTGTCAGGATGCTGCCGTATCGGGAAGGGGCTCTTCCATGAGGCCTTCCATCTTCATACTGACAAACCTGTGATCCCCCACTACGATGTGATCCAGCAAAACGATCCCCAGCATCTCCCCGCACCTGCGCACATTCCTTGTCAGCTCGATATCCGCCCCGGAAGGCGTCGGATCCCCGCTCGGATGATTGTGCATCATGATGACGGCTGCTGCTCTGTGACGCAGAGCCGATACAAAGATCTCCCTCGGATTGATCACAGTGCTGTTGACGGTTCCCCTGGAAATGATCTCTTTCTTCAGCAGACTCCCCTTGCTGCTCAGGCACAGGAGGAAGATCACCTCCTGCGTCTCATGTCTGAGATCTTCCATATAGTACTCCGCAATGGTCTGCGGATCATTGAACTTTACCTCTGCCTCACAGCCGATCTCGGCCTGTGAGATCCGTTTCGAGAGCTGCGCAATGCACTGGATCTGCAGCGCCTTCACCCTGCCGATCCCGCGGATCTGCTGAAGGTCCGCCTCCGACACACTGCCAAGAGACGCAATGCCTCCGCTTCCGAGAGACGCGATGATATCGCGGCTCATGTCCAGTACATTGACGCCTTCAGACCCCGTCCTGAGGATCACTGCCAGAAGCTCTGCGTCGCTCAGGGCCTGCGGCCCGAATCGTTCGCACTTCTCATACGGTCTCTCCGTATCCGGAAGCTGGCTGATGGTTCTGTAAGTATGCTGTTTCATACGCATTCCCTGCGCGTACTCTCCCGGCTATTTTACATGATTCGGCACTAAGAATCAATTATGGCATTACAGTTCACTGGCCAGCCAACTCTGCTCAGAGTTTGTGGGCACACTGAAAACACGTTGCCTACCCGCGCTTTGCATCGGTTGCATTGCAGCCTCTCCCAGCTCCTATAG
>CAJOKX010000046.1 GCA_905235415.1 uncultured Lachnospiraceae bacterium | reverse complement strand
GGGGCGCTTCGCGCCCTGTCCGCCCTGAAATCGCTGCTTTTCTGTCCGGCAAGCAAGCTTGCCTTCCAGAAATCCATCGATTTCATGGTGCTGAAATTTATTTAGAATCTTCAAGGTCGTTTCACTGTTCAGTTATCAAAGTGCTCTGTCTCCGCCTTGTTTATCGCGGCGACTCGATTAATCTAACACCCTTCATTGTGTTTGTCAACAGCCTTTTTGTGATTTTTTCAAAATTTTTTTCTGCACATCTAATCCACTGTTTTATCCACTGATCCCCCCTGAGTTATCCCCCATTTTGCCTTTCCCGCCCTCTTCCGCATCACCCTTCAGGCAGTCCAGGAATCCGGACGGTTCCATTTTTCTGCTGTATCTCTCTTTGACATACAGTATGTGCAGTTTCTTTTTGGCGCGGGTCATGCCCACGTAAAACAGTCTGCGTTCCTCTTCGATCTCCGGCTCCAGGCTTGAGCGCCTGTACGGGATGACGCCTTCATTGACATTGAGAAGAAAGACTTCCGTAAACTCCAGGCCTTTTGCCCCGTGCAGGGTTGCCAGCGTGACATAGTCCTTCCCGTCGTCATCGCGCTTCTCCTTCTGCCGGCTCATTTCTTCACGCGCTTTCTGTATCTTTTCCTTCCACTGCGATATGTCCGCGCAGTCTGAGGCACTGTCCTGGACCTCATCCGCAATCTGCAGTAGCTCGTCATAATCGATCCGTCTCTTCCGGGCGTACTCCTGCAGATAAGTATCATAGCCGGCTGCCCGCCTGACGTAGTTGACCGCAGCATACGGACGCATCGCCCCGATGGTCTTCAGGGTGTTTTCGAATCCGTCCAGGTACTCAGTCATCCAGGGTTTATCGCGGTACCATCCGCGAAGACCCGCAAATGTGATCTTCCCGGCATAGGCGGACTCTCTTGTGATATACCGGTTCGGTTTGTTGCAGACCCGGAGGAAGGGCTCGCGCTGCATGGAAGGGCTGCACAGTTCCAGATATGCCATCAGGTCCTTCGCGATCCAGTGATCCCAGAGCTGCGGAACAGACTCCTTCATTCTGCACGGCACCTGGAATGAAGAGAGCTTCTGGGCCGGCGCTCTTGCCTCCAGGTTGGTGCGTGTCAGCACTGCGATCTCAGAAGGGTTCACTCCGTCCCTGATGCTTTTCCGGATACAGTTGACTACATACAGAAGCTCCGTCTCCATATCCCTGCAAGCCATCACCTCCACCGGCTCTCCGGCCTCATGCATGCTGCGCAGGCTCTTCGGATACCTGGCCTTGTTGCAGGCAATGACCCTGGAAGAGGCGTCCACGATCTGCGGGGTGGATCTGTAATTCTCCGAAAGATACATCACCTTCGCTTCCGGATACTCCTTCGGGAAGTTCAGCATAATCTCCGGGCGGCTTCCGCGGAACCGGTAGATCGACTGGTCGTCATCTCCGACAATAAACAGGTTCCTCTGCGGTTCGGCCAGCAGGCGGATAATCTGATACTGCATCCGGTTGATATCCTGGAACTCATCGACCAGGATATAGCGGAAATGATCCTGCCATGCACTGCATATGTCTTCGCGTGCGCGCAGCAAGTCGTATGTGTAGGTACACATATCGTCAAAGTCGATCTTCCCAAGCTGCGTCTGCCTCTCCCGGTACATCCGGAACACCGTCCTGAACTCCTCTTCCGGAAGCGACGCTGCATAATAATACTCCAGCGGGATCTGCTCGCTCTTCACCCGGGAGATCTCCGAGAGGGCGTCCGCCGCCCATTCTCCCATATCGCCGCATTCAATCTTCAGCGTCTGCGCAATGGACGTGAGGATCCTGTACTGCTCATCCTCCCGCAGGATATTTTCTCCGGTATAGCCATACGCATTTTTCAGTATCTGGAAAAAAACAGCATGAAAGGTCCCGAATGTGACCCTGAAATGATCGGGTGCGCTCAGGCGTTCAAACCGCTCCTTCATCTGCCGGGCGGCAGCCCTGGTAAATGTGATCACCAGGATGTTCTGCGGCGGCACTCCCTGTTTAATCAAATGATGGATTCGATTGGTGATGACCATGGTCTTGCCGGAACCAGGGCCCGCCAATACCATGGCGGGCCCTTCCATGTGCAAAGCCGCTCTCATCTGATCGCTGCTCAGCATATCAGTATCCTCTTTTGATGTGTCAGTCTCCGAGCAGCTCAATTCCTTTGCGGATGCGCGCAAGAGACTCTTCTTTCCCCAGGACGTCCATAATCTCCGTCGCCCCCGCGGGCGTGACTGCCTTGCCGGACACGGCGATCCGGACCGGCCAGATGGTAAATCCCGCTTTGACTTCTTCCTTTGCCGAATAATCCTTCAGCACTTCGTAGAGCGCATCATTGCTCCAGTCTTCCTGCGCTTCAAGAAGCGGAAGAAGATCCTGCAGCACCTTGAGCGACTTCTCCGGCGTAACCTTCCATTTTTTGTTCTGGTACAGGGAGATGTCGTACGCAGGCAGCGCTTCAAAGAAGTCCACCATATCGTCGATATCCGGGAACACTTCGATCCGGGTCTTCACCATAGCGGCGATTTTATCCAGATTGAGATCCTTCGATATGACCTTTTTGATCTCAGGAACCGCGCGCTGCGCGTATGCGTCATAGTCCATTGCCTTGATGTACTCGCCGTTCATCCATTTCAGCTTCTGGATGTCGAATACAGCCGGGGACTTGCTCATATGACGGTAATCAAAGTTCTCCTCCAGCTCCTTCAGAGAGAAGATCTCCCTGTCGTCGGCGGGGGACCAGCCGAGCAGCGCCACATAGTTCACGACCGCTTCCGGGACAAAGCCCTGTTCGATCAGATCCTCAAACGAGGAGTGTCCGCTTCTCTTCGAGAGTTTGTGATGTTCCTCGTCCGTGATCAGCGGGCAGTGGACGTAGACCGGCACTTCCCAGCCGAAGGCCTCATAGAGGCGGTTGTATTTCGGCGCGGAAGACAGGTACTCATTTCCGCGCACGACATGTGTGATGCCCATCAGATGGTCATCCACAACATTTGCGAAATTATAGGTCGGGTATCCGTCGGACTTGATCAGGACCATATCGTCGAGTTCTGCATTCGGAACCTCGATCGTTCCGTAGATCTCATCCTCAAAGCAGGTTGTCCCCTCATTGGGTACGTTCTGGCGGATGACATACGGCTTGCCTGCGGCCAGGTTCGCCTGCACTTCTTCCGGCGACAGATGGAGACAATGCTTGTCGTAGATCATGATATCCTTGCCGCCCACACTCTGGTGCAGGGATTCCAGGCGCTCCTTGTCGCAGAAGCAGTAATAGGCCTCCCCTTTGTCGATCAGCTTCTTCGCGTATTCCATATAGATCCCGGCCTTCACGCGCTCGCTCTGCACATACGGACCGACATCGCCCGGGCAGTCAGGTCCCTCGTCCGGGATCAGTCCCGCGCTGAGCAGGGTGCGGTTGATGATATCCACCGCGCCTTCTACTTCTCTCTCCTGATCGGTATCTTCAATGCGCAGCATGAAGGTTCCGTCCGCATGCCTGGCGATCAGGTATGCGTACAGAGCGGTTCTGAGATTACCGACATGCATTCTCCCTGTCGGACTGGGGGCGAATCTGGTTCGGACTTCAGACATAGTGTGTCATTCTCCTTTTCTATAAATATACACGAAGAAATTATATTCAGTTTCTATACACTCCTGACTTTGATCTGGTTTGACACAGACAGCGCAAGCATCATCTCCAGCATCAGGAACGCGATCGACGTCCCTCCGTATGAAACGAACGGGAGCGTGATGCCCGTCGTCGGGATCATATTCAGGACGACCGCGATATTCAGGACAACCTGCAGCGAAATGTGCGCGAAGATACCCGCCGCGATCAGGCTTCCCAGAAGATCGGGTGCGTTCATTGCGATAAATACCAGCCTTGCCAGCATAAATGCAAACAGCAGGAGCACGATCATGGCTCCGATGATTCCCAGCTCTTCGCAGATGATCGAGAAGATCATGTCATTCTGCGCTTCGGGAAGCGCGCCCAGCTTCTGCGTGCTGTTCCCGAGACCTTTTCCGAACAGGCCCCCGGAGCCGATCGCGTACAGGGCCTGCATGACCTGGTATCCGCCTTTATCCTGGTTCTCTTCCGGATGGAGCCATGTGATAATACGCTGCATGCGGAAAGAACTGCTGGATTCCAGGACATTGGTCGACCGGATCACAAGCAGAAAGATGATCAGGACGAGCACGCACACTGCCGTCAGCTGCAGGATCCGCTTTGGCTTCGGGTGCGCAACCACGATCAGGACATAGTCGATTCCGAGTATGATAATGGCTGTGGAGAGGTTGTCTGTAAACACATACGTGAAAGCGGACGTCATGACGCCGAGGCCGAATACGATCAGCGGCACTTTCACCTTCCTGAACTTCCAGCCATAATGGACAATGAGCGTCGGGAAGAACAGGATAACGGCCAGCTTCGCGAACTCTGCCGGCTGAAAGGAGATACTTCCGATATAGATCCATCTTCTGGCCCCGTTGATGGTCCTGCCGACAAATCTCGTCGCAATCAGCAGGAGGTTGGCCAGGATGTAGACCGGAACCGCAAACCGGGTATACCAGTGGTAATCGATTCTGGAGCCGTAGATCATGACTGCGAAGAACAGCGCGCTGGTCACTGCCTGTCTGGCAAAGAAACGCATGTCATTGCCAAAATCCACGGACGCCTCATAGGCGCTCGTGGAATACAGCATCACCAGACCAAAGCAAGTCAGCAGCACGACGACAGCCAGCAGGTTGTAGTCGTAGAAGTCGACTCCCTCCGCCTTCTCCGCTCTCTTCCCTCCCCTTAAGAAGGATATTCTGTCTTTTGACCCGGCATTTGTCTTTTTTGCCATCTGTCAGACCCAACCTATTCTCATTTCATTCCTTTGAATTAATATACGGAATCAGACCGCCGGCCGCAATGATGTTCTGCATGAACGGCGGAAACGCCTGCCCTTTCCAGGACTTGCCGAGGGTGGCGTCCGTCACGATCCCGCTGTCGAGATCCACCTCCACGCGGTCGCCTGCCTGAATCTCCCTGGCCGCTTCCGGACACTCCATGATCGGAAGTCCGATATTGATTGCGTTGCGGTAGAAGATCCTTGCAAATGTCTCCGCGATCACGATCGACACGCCTGCCGCCTTGATGGCGATCGGCGCATGTTCCCTCGATGACCCGCATCCGAAGTTCTTCGCTGCCACGATGATATCCCCGCTCTGCACCTGCCGTGCAAAGTCCTTGTCGATATCTTCCATGCAGTGAGACGCCAGCTCCTTCGGGTCAGATGAATTCAGATAACGGGCAGGGATGATGACGTCCGTATCTACATTATCACCATATTTATATACATTTCCTTCCAGTTTCATCCGGATATCCTCCTCTTTGGTATCACACTGCAGCGGTTATACAGATTCGGGCGATACGATCTTTCCTGCAATCGCGCTTGCGGCCGCAACGGCCGGGCTTGCCAGATAGATCTCCGAATCCACGGCGCCCATGCGCCCTACGAAGTTGCGGTTGGTGGTTGATATGCAGCGTTCTTTTCCGGCGAGGATCCCCATGTATCCGCCCAGGCACGGACCGCACGTCGGAGTCGATACCACGGCGCCGGCCTCGACGAAGATCTTCAGCAGGCCTTCCTCAAGCGCCTGCAGGTAGATCTGCTGGGTGGCCGGAATGATGATGCAGCGAACGTTCCTGGCAACCTTGCGGCCCTTCAGGATCTGCGCGGCGATCCGAAGATCGGAGATGCGTCCGTTTGTACAGGACCCGATCACTGCCTGGTCGACCGGGATCTCTCCCACTTCATCGATGGTCTTCGCATTCTCGGGAAGATGCGGGAAGGAAACCGTCGGACAGAGCGCCGACAGGTCCACCGTGATCTCCCGCTCATATTCCGCGTCCGCGTCTGCCTCAAAGGCTGTCCACTCCTTCTTGGAATGTTCCTTCATGTAGGCGATCGTCTTCTCATCCACCGGGAAGATGCCGTTCTTTCCGCCTGCCTCGATCGCCATGTTGGCAATCGTGAAGCGGTCGTCCATGCTCAGGGCGGCGACGCCGTCCCCTGCAAATTCCATAGACTGGTACAGAGCGCCGTCCACGCCGATCTCACCGATGATGTGCAGGATCACGTCCTTCCCGCTCACATACGGTCCGGGCTTTCCTGTCAGGTTGATCCTGATTGCGGAGGGAACCTTGAACCAGGCTTTTCCCGTCACGCATCCGGCCGCCATATCCGTCGATCCGACGCCCGTTGAAAATGCGCCGAGCGCACCGTATGTGCAGGTGTGGGAATCTGCGCCGATCACCACGTCGCCGGCGACCACAAGGCCTTTCTCGGGGAGGAGGGCATGCTCGATTCCCATCTGCCCTACGTCAAAATAGTTGGTGATGTCATGCTTTTTGGCATATTCGCGCACGCACTTGCACTGTTCGGCGGACTTGATATCCTTGTTCGGAGTAAAGTGATCCATCACAAGGGCGATCTTGTCTTTGTCAAATACCTCGTCGCTCTTAAAACGGGCCATCTCCCTGATCGCAACCGGGGACGTAATGTCATTTCCCAGCACCAGATCCAGATTCGCCTCGATCAGATCGCCGGCGTGCACTTCAGGCAGCCCGGCAGCATGTGCGAGTATCTTCTGTGTCATTGTCATACCCATAGGGTCATCCTCCTCCAATATAGAATCCGTATGGCGGTCGCTTTATTGTATCGTTATTCAACTTATTTCGCAACCATCAGGGGCTTTATCCAAAAAAGGGCCGCCGCTTCTGCGGCAGCCCCGGATTCTTCGATAAAGATCGATATCAGTTGTTGATCAGCTTGTCCTCGTCGCTCCAGGAGTACAGCTTGCGGATCTCCTCGCCGACAAGTTCCGCCGGATGCGCCGCGTGCTGCTTGCGCAGAGCCTTGAAATGAACCTGTGAACCCGCGTCGCTCATATCCAGCAGGAAGTCCTTCGCAAAGGATCCGTCCTGGATATCGCTGAGGATCTGCTTCATCTGCTTCTTGGTCTCATCGGTGATGATCTTCGGGCCAGTGATATATCCGCCGTACTCAGCGGTGTTGGATACAGAGTACCACATGCCGCCGAAGCCTGACTGATAGATCAGGTCAACGATCAGCTTCATCTCATGGATGCACTCGAAGTACGCATTCCTCGGATCATAGCCCGCTTCTACGAGGGTCTCGAAGCCTGCCTGCATCAGGGCGGTCACGCCGCCGCACAGAACGGCCTGCTCACCGAACAGATCGGTCTCTGTCTCGGTCTTGTAGGTGGTCTCCAGAAGTCCCGCGCGCGCTCCGCCGATGGCAAGTCCGTATGCCAGCGCCAGATCCTGCGCCTTGCCGGTGTAGTCCTGATGGACAGCGATCAGGCACGGCGTGCCCTTTCCGGCAACATACTCAGAACGGACCGTGTGGCCCGGAGCCTTCGGAGCGATCATGGTAACGTCAACATATTTCGGCGGAACGATGCAGCCGTAATGAATGTTGAAGCCGTGCGCAAACATCAGCATATTGCCTTCATCCAGGTTCGGCTCGATCTCTTCGCGGTACAGCTTCGCCTGCTTCTCATCATTGATCAGGATCATGATGATGTCAGCCTTCTTGGTCGCTTCGCCTGCGGTATAGACCTCAAAGCCCTGCTCCTCGGCTCTCTTCCAGCTCCTGGATCCCTCATACAGTCCGATGATGACCTTGCATCCGGAATCCTTCAGATTCAGTGCATGTGCATGTCCCTGGCTGCCGTAGCCGATGATTGCGATCGTCTTGCCTTCAAGAAGAGACAGATTGCAATCTTCCTGGTAAAAGATTTTTGCTGCCATAGTATTACCTCTCTTATTCTTTGTAGCGTATGAATGGAAATAAATCCTGTTTCCGTATTTGATAGCGGCAATGCCGCTGAAATACCACCTGTATGCCTGTCCGGAGAAAGGCCTCTGCGGGGATACTCCTTACAGATACCGCACGCCTTCGGAGCCGCGCTCGAGGCTGGTGATGCCGGTCCTTGCAAGCTCCAGGATCTCATATCCGCCAAGGAGGCGGATGAAAGCGTCCACCTTATCCTGCTTGCCCGTCATCTCGATAATCATGGAATCCGTTCCGACATCCACAATCTTGCCGCGGAACACATCCGCCATGGAGATCACGCTCTGCCTCTGGCTCTCCTCAACACGCACCTTCACCAGAACCAGCTCGCGGCTGACGCTGGTCGCATCCTCCAGGACCTTGATATCGATCACGTCCACCAGCTTGCGCAGCTGCTTGACGATCTGCTCGATGATATCGTCGTCCCCTTCCGTCACGATCGTGATCCGGGTATAGCGCGGATCCATCGTCACGCCTGCGGTGATGCTTGCAATGTTATACCCGCGCCGGGTAAACAGACCCGCGACACGGCTCAGAAGACCGGGCGTATTGTCAACCAGAAGAGAAAGTGTACGGCTATTCACGTCTATCCTCCATGCTGCCTGCAGGATGCACATTCATCCCTGCACATGATCTTACCGATCCATAACAGTGTTCATCATAGCAATGACGGAATTGTTTGTCAACGATATCCTCCTTCAGATTCGCCGAAAATGGAGTGCATGCAGAAAGATATCCCGAAATCATTCCATTTGATCGAAATAATTTCGGGATATCCCGGTTTGTGTGAGAGGATCCTTCATGATCCATCTGAATTTCATTTAAAATAGTCTATAATCGCCTGCGATACCTGTTTCGCCATCTGCTCCTTATTCTTCTTGTAGAACTTCATATCATCGTTGTCGTCGATAAAGCACGTTTCCAGCAGCGTATAATTGACGCCGATCTCCTGGAAGGCGCGTGCGTTCAGAAGGCCGGTGGACGGGTTGAGGGCATTCACATAGGTTCTCAGGCCGCAGCTGTTCAGGTACCGGATGATCTTCTTGTCGATATTCCTCTGCCCGGAGGATTTATTTGCATTGAAATACGTACCGGTTCCTTTGATGTTCCCGTTACCGGAGGGATCTTTTGACGATTCGAGGGTCGCGTTGAAATGAATCTCCAGCACGAAATCGTAGTCTGTCAGTTCCGGAATCTTCTTGTTCTTTCGAAGCGCCTTCAGCGTCTTCTTTTTGTTCTTTCCTGACCCTGTGACCGATGACGTGATCCCGGCAGAGTTCAGCGCGCTCCGGATCTGCTGGAACATATCATATCCTGTGTGGAACAGATCAACGCTGACAGACTCGTCCTGCCGCAGCGTCTCATACACCAGCTTGCCGAACTCCCTGGTCTGCAGGTATTCGTACCAGGTGCCGCCTTTGTTCTTTCCGACTGCGCCGATATCGCCCTGCCCGTGTCCGCACAGGATCAGGATGCTGGTCTTCCCGGTCTTACTCTTTGTTCCGGCCTGCGCGCCGTCGGACGCATCCTCATCCAGGCGTCCCTTGCTGTCAAACTCATAATAAACGCCGGCGATCTTTGTACGTCCGGTTGCCGCATATCCCTTCTTTTTGAAATAATAGGTATGGTTCTTATAGGTCACCCAGCCGGTCCTGCGCACGCCCTCTTCGTCTGCATAGTAGTATTTCCCGTTATACTTAAATACCTTGTTCTTCAGGACCTTCTTTTTATAAAAATACGTTTTGCCGTCAATGGTGAAAAATTCATTGTGCAGCTGCCGGACCTTCTTGCCCTTCTGTCCGACCAGCCATCCGCCCGGAGCAACCGCATTGCGCAGTACGCTGCCGGTCTCATCCACATAGTACTGCCGATCCCGGACCCACCTTCCGAAAGCCATCCTTCCGTTCTCGCGGAAATAAGCCCGCCGGCCGTCGCTCAGATTCACAAACCTGTCTGTGAGCGCCCTGCCTCTGACGGAGGCCTTCCCGGATGTCCTGAAATAATACCAGTATCTGCCGACCTTGCAAAGTCCGGTGAGAACCACGCCGTTCTCCCCGAATCCGTACCGGTACTTTCCGATGGTCCGGATTCCTCCGCGCGCCATACTCCCGAGCGTGCTGCCGGCCTTTCCTTCCTCCTCAAAATAACGAAGCCCTTCCCCCGTATTCACCCATCCGGTCTGAAGCAGACCCGCTTCATCAAACCAGTAGGCGGACTGGCCGATCATCTGCAGGCCCTTGAGACGCACGCCGGCGTCATCCGTATACCAGATCTTTGTCCCTTTTTTATTCTGGCTCCAGTCTGCAGACGCCGAAACGGACAGCATCCCGCAAAGCAGGCACAGCAGGCTCAGAAACAGAAGTCTTTTTCCCTTTTTCATGCTCTCCCCCATGTACAATTCCAGGATCATCATCGGAAAGCGTATGCCGCTCCCCGCTGAGGTTTGTTTTGATTATATGCACCCTCCAGGAGAGCGTCAACTCAGCCGGATACAAGCCGCGCTCTAAGGAAGAGGGTGCTGACGCACGGATCTTACGGCTGCTGTGCCAGGGCGCGCAGAAATCCTTGCTGATCTGCACAACGCGCAGGAAGCCTTACGACTGCTCTGCCAGGGCGCGCAGAAATCCTTGCTGATCTGCACAACGCGCAGGAAGCCTTGCTGCTCTGCACAGCGCGCAGGAAGCCTTACGACTGCTCTGCCAGGGCGCGCAGGAAGCGTTCCATCTCTTCCGCGTCCGGCGGGCAGCCTCCGATCGTATTGCGGAAGTGGTGCGTGCAGTCGCCGATTCCAAGCTCTCCCGTCCTGCCCCTGAATCCCTGGCCGATGCTGATCTTCCCGGGAAGGCGCTCCAGGAGTCCTTCTTCCCGGAGTTTCTGCAGCACAGGGAGCAGCGTCCCGTAACAGGCCGAGCAGGAATTGACTTCATCGACCGCTTCCCGCAGGCCCACAGGAAACGCAGCCGCTCCTCTGTCCCAGGGAAGCTCCGGCAGCGCACGGGCCCTGACATAGCGGCACTCCTGCTCCCCCCTTTGCTCCAGATACAGGGAGATCTCGGCCTTCCCTGTATCTGCGCATCCCACTCCGCATTCCCTGGCAATGTCGATATACCGGACGCTCCGGGGATCGAGCCCGATCGCCTGTGCGCCGTATGCATCCAGCAGGACAGGATCCGCAGCACAGATGAGGCGGTTTAATTCCACCGGGTTTCCTCCGTCCTCAAACGTCAGATCCGGGCAAATGGCGTCTGCGAGTATGAAGTCCTGATGAATCGCAGCGGACAGGTGTCCGATCGGCTCATGCAGTCCCATCCTGTGGAATCTCCGCTTTTCGGACGCGGGAATGCATCCTTTCATGTTCTTCAGTGCGCAGGTCATCCGCGTCTGGCAGTGTCCTTTGAGAACCGGAAGGTTGATCAGATACTCCGCCTCCAGCGCCTTTTTGCAGACGTTCAGTTCCATCCCGGCGCCATTCACCCGGACGCTGCCGTCTTTCTGCAGATCCAGGAATGGAACGCCCATGTCCGCGCACAGCTGCCCGATGCCGCACACCAGCAGCGCGTCCTGCGTCCTGTCTCCGACCCAGGAGCTCTCCATCACGGCCAGATTCCGGAATCCCTTCTCCTGCAGATAGGAAAGCACGCCCTCCAGAATCTGCGGATGCGTCGTTGCGCCCTCCTCTGCCCTGATCGGTCCGAGCAGATTGGGTTTGAGGGCAATCAGAGCGTTTTTGTCCGGGCACCTGCTTCGGATATCTCCCGCAAGGTCCGCCAGCGCACACAGCTGATACGCCATCTGCCGGATGGACCTGCCTTCTATGATGATGAGTTCGTTTCTGTTCATTCTGCGATCCTGCTTCTTATAACTTACTCGGGGAGTCCCCCGCCTGTATCCCAGACTCTGTGCAAAGGCTCTGATGAGCATAACACAAAAGGCCCCCGAAGGTGCCTTTTGCATGTTCTTTATTTGTGGAGTTATTTCCTGGTTCCCAGCCCGCGCACCGATACGGAGCCGCCGGATGTCCATCCGTTTCCTTCCGAACTGACGACGATGTCCACCTTCGTGATATTTTTCCGGTACGCCCATTTCTTCAGATCGACGTAGGCATAATACCATTTCCCGGTCCCGATCGTTCCGGTGCCTTCATAGTACTTTCTGTTTCCGGACCACAGCCGCAGTGTGACATAGGCTTTTCCGCCCGAGATGCCGTTTGCGCTGATGCCGAACCCGAGCTTTTTGCGGCTCTTGCAGTTGATCTTGCCTTTGCGGGTGAATCCCAGCGGAAGATTCGAGTTCCTGCTTCTGTCGCGGGTGACCGTATAAACCCCTGCGTTGTAATAGAACCCTGCAGAAGCACCGTACGGAGTGAAACGGTTTGTATAGTTTTTACTCCAGTTCAGCGATGAGAGCTTCTTGAGTCTGGCGCTCCGCACCCTGACCACTTTCGTGACCTTTTTGCCGAGAAGCTTCTTTGCCTGCGAAGCCGCATAGGCTGTGTATGTATTCTTCTTGGTCGTATCCGCATACTTATAAGCGGTCCATGAAGGTTTCTTCCAGGCTGCGGTCTCGATGCCCGTCCCGGTATACAGGCCGTATTTCTCTCCTTCCCCTGCATTGTCCACATGCCTGTGAAGGATCAGCGCATCCACCATACTGTTCTGCTGGGCAATGTAATATGCAAGCGCGATGTTCTGTGCCTGCCCGTCGGAGGTATCCCTGCCGGCGGTCACCGAGGAATATCCCTGTTCACTGAGGATAATGCGGCAGTTTGAAGTATACTTGGACTTGACATAATTCGTCAGCACATTCAGGTTTTTCATCGTGATGATGCGTGTGTTGACGCTGTTTGTGACAGCATCGCTGCTGCTCATGATGTCCACCACATACTGGCTGATGTTGTAGGGATGGTAGGCGATGTTCCAGGAGCCTTTCTTCAGGCCTTTCCCGGCTGCGCGCGAAGCGAACTTGGTCAGGATCGTCCGTCCTGCATACCAGCCGCTCCCGTTTCCGACGCTCCAGTAGTGATCCAGGCAGATATAAATGCGCGCATTCGCATAGACGCTCCTCGCGGCGCTGTACACCGCCGCCACCTGGGCTGCATACAGGTCCACATAGGTGTCCACGCTGATGTTGCCGGCCCAGTTCCAGTATGTCGAATTGTTGACCTCATTTCCGACGATCCAGCCGACGATGCGCGCGCCGTTTTTATTGCTGTAGCGTCTCTGGAAAAATGTGACGATTGCCTTGAGCGTCTGCACCGCCGAAGGGTCTGTCATGTTCCACTGATAATAGTATGCGCTCTTTCCGCGCGCAGACGGATAGATGAGATTCTTCAGATCGTCCGTCCGGTTCGGAAGCAGCAGAATCGCTGTGACCAGCACATCATTCTGGGCAAGACGGTTCAGCTCGCTGTCATACCTCTCCAGTGTATTTTTCGCAAACCAGTAGGTTTTCCCGCCATATTTGAACTTCACACAGTGGGTGGAATTGCGGTATGCCTTGGCGGGCATGAAATCTCCGACGCTCAGGTTAATGGTCGCATGCCGGATTCCGAGTTCGACCGCGTCCTCCTCCATGCCCGGACACACATACAGTCCCTTCTTGCTTTTCGCGGTCGGGTACGCATAGTTCACTTCCGCCGCGCCGGCAAATGTCGTTCCGAGAAGAAGCACGGCAAGAAATACCGGCAGAAATCTCTTCAGACAGTGTCTTCCCCTTGATTCATTCATCCCCTGATCTCCCTTACTCCAGATAATCCTTCATCCGGACATTTTTTCTCTTCAGCTTGCGAAGCGCTTTCGCCTCGATCTGGCGTATGCGCTCCCGGGTGACATTCAGCTGTTTTCCGACTTCTTCCAGTGTCCTGGGTCTGTCATCGTCCAGCCCGTAGCGCAGATGGAGCACCTGCTGCTCTCTCTCCGACAGGTCCGCGAGAATCTCCCGGATCTGCTCCTTGAGCATCACCCTGGCCGCTTCGTCTGCCGGAACCGGCGTCGTATCATCGCGGATAAAATCCCCCAGGGAGCTGTCTTCCTCATCCCCGACCGGGGTCTCCATCGATACCGGCTCGCGGGAGATCTTCTGAATCTCCCGTACACGATCCGGGGTCATATGCACCCGCTCCGCGATCTCCTCGGGCGTCGCGTCACGTCCCAGTTCCTGCATCAGGTCACGCGAGGCCCTGTTCACCTTGTTGATATTCTCAACCATATGAACCGGGATGCGGATCGTGCGGCCCTGGTCGGCGATGGCTCGGGTAATGGACTGGCGGATCCACCACGTGGCGTATGTGGAGAAGCGGAAGCCCTTCTTGTAATCATATTTCTCGACAGCGCGGATCAGTCCCAGATTTCCTTCCTGGATGAGGTCCATCAGGCTCATGTCATGGCCGGTATAATGCTTCGCGATGGACACGACCAGTCTCAGATTGGCCTCTTCCAGCTGCCGCTTGGCTTCTTCGTCCCCTTCCGCCACTCTCTTTGCCAGTTCAACCTCCTGGTCGGGCGTCAGGAGCGGAACCAGTCCGATCTCTTTCAGATACATGTGGATCGGGTCCGACACATTGCCCGTGTCCTGCTCCGCGCGGATGGACTCGGATTCATATTCAGAATCAGCGCCCTCCTCTTCAAGCATCTCTTCTTCCTCATCCAGGTAGAAAAGATCCTCATCGCTGCAGTCCTCCGGGAGAAGGACCTCCACGCCATGCTCAGACAGATAGTCGGCAACGGAATCCAGTTCATCCTGGGTCAGTTTCAGATCTGCATAATAATCACTGACTTCCTGAAACTCCAGCGCGTTTTTCTTCTTGCCGGCTTCCTTGATCAGAGCCTCGGTCCGTTCCATCAGATCCCGGTTCCGCTTATCTGCATCGAATACTTCTGTTTTATTATCACCCATTACAACCTCAGTACACATTTCCATTGTTACAATGTTCTACGAAAAGCGAAAAACATTGTATCATGTTTAGACATTTTATACAAGTTTATACAATGTCTCTTATTTTATCTCATTTCACGCTCAGCGGCCGTCTTCCGGATCCGGCTCCCGTCCGCTTTCATCCACCACAGGAACCGGCGTCTTGTCCCACGCATCCAGATCGTTGATGTACTTTTTGGTATCGCTGACTATCACCCCTGAGAGCAGCAATACCGCAATCAGGTTCGGAATACTCATCAGTGCGTTCAGGATATCCGCGATGGTCCATACCAGGTTCAGTGCCGAAACCGGCGCAATCACCGCCACCGCCACATAGATGCAGCGGTATACGAGCAGGATCTTCTTCCCTCCCAGATACTCTAAACAGCGCTCACCATAGTACGCCCATCCCAGCACCGTTGAGAATGCAAATGTGATGATGCCGATGGTGAGAATCAGCGGCCCGACGACCGGGATCTGCCCGAACGCAAGGCTTGTCAGCTTTCCGCCGTTGTCCACCAGGCTCACATCGATATCCGGATTCTTCATGATGGAGGTCACCAGGACAAGGCCCGTCATCAGGCATACGACAACAGTATCCCAGAATGTTCCGGTGGAAGCGATCAGCGCCTGCCTGACCGGGTTGCGCGACTGAGCGGCTGCAGCTGCAATAGGCGCCGAGCCCATACCGGACTCATTGGAGAACAGCCCGCGGGCAACGCCGTACTGGATCGCTGAGCGGATGCCGGTCCCGATCAGTCCGCCGGCGACGGCACCGGGAGTGAACGCCAACGAGCAGATCGCGCCGATTGCAGGCACGATAAAGTCATAGTTGATGCACAGAATAATGATGCATCCGATCACATAAAAGATCGCCATGAACGGAACAAGCCTCTCGCATACGCCCGCAATTGACTTGATCCCGCCAAAGATAACGACTGCCACCAGAATGCCGATGACAGCGCCGACCGTCCACGCGGGGATGGAGAAATTCTCCTGCACGACCGTCGCGATTGCGTTGACCTGTGTCGCACAGCCGATCCCGAACGATGCAAGGCCTCCGAACAGTGCGAACAGGACTGCGAGTCCCTTCATATGAAGGCCCCTCTCCAGCGCATACATGGCGCCGCCCTGCATCCGTCCGTCCGATGTCTTCACACGGTATTTGACTGCGATCAGGGATTCCGCATACTTGGTGGCGATCCCGAACACGCCTGTCAGCCAGCACCACAGAACGGCGCCCGGACCGCCGAGCGCGATCGCAGTACCGACGCCGATGATATTGCCCGTCCCGATGGTTGCCGCCAGCGCCGTTGTCAGAGCGCCGAAGGAAGAAACCTCTCCCTCCGCGTCAGGGTCCTTCGTCACGGAGAGACGGATGCCCTTGCTGATGGTCTTGCTCTGAATAAAGCGGGTTCGTATCGTCATGAAGATATGTGTGCCGAGAAGAAGAATGATCATCCACCATCCCCAGACGAAGCTGTCAATCCTGTTGATGTAATTCACTATCTGACCCATCATTATGTCCCTTTCAAACTAGCGGTTTTCCAAATATTTTATTATGAAGGGCCGTTTCTGTCCACATGGATCTATATTTTTCTGTTTTTTCGGAAATAATCAAAAATATTGCGCATAAAAAGCGGAAGGCCGGACTGGTCCGGTCTCCCGCATCCATATCATCTGTTTTCAGCAGAACGCTTCCCGGGAAGATGTACCATAGGAAGCGGTTGGCTTATTCCTGGAAGAGGGGCGTTGAATAATATCTGTCCCCGGAATCCGGAAGAAGCACGACGATCGTCTTCCCCTTGTTCTCCGGACGCTTCGCAAGCTCGATCCCGGCCTGGAGCGCCGCTCCGGAAGATATTCCTACCAGGAACCCTTCCGCCTTCCCGACTTCCTTGCTGCGGGCAAATGCGTCCTCATTGGATACGGTGATGACCTCATCATAGACCTTTGTATCCAGCACATCCGGAACAAATCCGGCGCCGATGCCCTGGATCTTGTGCGGGCCGCTGGTCCCGGCAGAAAGCACCGGGCTGGATGCAGGCTCCACTGCGACAACCTTTACTTCCGGTTTCTGTTCTTTGAGATACCTGCCGGTTCCGGTAACCGTTCCGCCGGTTCCGACGCCCGCGACAAACACATCGACTGCACCGTCTGTATCCTTCCAGATCTCCGGACCGGTTGCGGCATAATGCGCTGCAGGATTCGCCGGATTGACAAACTGTCCGGGAATAAAGCTTCCCTCTATGGACGCTGCCAGTTCTTCCGCCTTCGCGATCGCGCCCTTCATACCCTTGGCACCCTCTGTCAGCACAATCTCCGCGCCGTATGCCTTCAGGATATTCCGCCGCTCCACGCTCATGGTCTCCGGCATCGTCAGGATAATCCGATAGCCCTTGGCCGCGGCAATTGCCGCAAGACCGATCCCGGTGTTGCCGCTGGTCGGCTCAATGATCACAGACCCCTTCTTCAGCTGTCCCTTCTGTTCGGCTTCCTCAATCATGGCCTTTGCGATCCTGTCCTTTACGGATCCGGCAGGATTGAAATACTCCAGCTTGGCAAGAAGCGTAGCTTCAAGGCCCAGAGACGCTTCCAGATTCACAAGTTCAACAAGCGGGGTGTTGCCGATCAGCCCCAGTGTACCCTTATAAATATTGCCCATATCACTTCTCCTTCTGATGATCCTGTCATCCAATTTCATGTATAAACAATATAACACAGTATTACCTACTTATCAAGTGGGTAATACACAGATTCAGGTTACAGTTCACAGGCCAGCCAACTCTGCTTTGAGTTTGTGGGCACACTGAAAACACGTTGCCTACCCGCGCTTTGCATCGGTTGCATTGCAGCCTCTCCCA
>CAJOKX010000045.1 GCA_905235415.1 uncultured Lachnospiraceae bacterium | reverse complement strand
TTGAGTGTGCCAATTCATAGAATACAGGTAAATCCACGAATCTACAAATCGGAGGTCATTACATATTGTCTGAGCAGAGTTGGCTGGCCTGTGAACTGAAACCAAAGGATATTGCATTCAGATTGACTGTACACGACAGCGGTGGTACATTAAATATGATGCATGTTTACACATCTTAAAGAGGGACAGATTTTGTCCGGAGGTATTTTGTAATGGGAACATTGAAAGAATTGAAAAAATCGATGCGGAAGGATCCGGAACTCAAACCCATGCTGGTTCATTCAACGTTTCATGAGCTGTTGATTGACCTGGACGGGGATCAGATGGCGGACGTTGCCCTGATGGACAACAATCATGACGGCGATATCGACATGATCGCAGTGGATGTGACCGGAAACGGTGATTTTAACCTGTATGTCGGCGATGTGGACGGCAACGGTGCGATCGATACGGTTGAGATCTATGATGATGAAGATCCGATGCCGATCGCTTCTTATTTCGGGAGAGTGGTTGAGGACAGATTCATTGAAGCAGGGACGCGTATTTATAACGCGGTTACAGCTGCTGAGTTTATTTCGGATGAACTTCTCAAGGCACTTCAGGCATTTGAAGAGTATGCGGAGAAGGAGTACGACAAGGCAAAGGCAGAACAAAAGGCTGAGGCATAAAACTGAGGATCAGGCAGCAAACAAACCGGCTCCGGGGAGATCCCCCCGAAGCCGGTTTTTGAGATTGCGCCGGCGGCGCTGCATTACATGTATTCCGTGACCGTGACCCAGCGAAGCAGGAATTCCTGCTCCTCTTCATTTCCTTTCACAGACTGCGACGCGGCTACAATCGGCATCCATTTCTGCACATACTGCATGGCAGTATCGCTCTTTTTGCAGAACAGGCGCAGATACTGCTGCGCAGTTTCCTCATCCCCGTCCAGGCAGAAGAGCATATAGGTCCTGGCGGCGTCCGCCGAAGCGTTGCCCTGTGTCACATGCGACCAGTCCAGGATGTATGCGGTGCCGTCGTCTGCGATGATGATGTTGGAGGGATTGAAATCCCCGTGGCAGACCTTGTTGTGCTTCGGCATTCCTTCCAGCCGGGTGTGGAGGTCATAGCGTGTCGTTGCGTCCAGCTTCGTCTGGCTGATCTTGCGGTTCATCTTGATCTTCTGGTCATTCAGCATCGGACAGGTTTTGGACTGGACCGTGAGCTGCAGATCCACAAACAGGTCCAGGTATTCATCCGTTTTCTCCGGATGCTCCTTCATCAGCTGCGCCAGGGTCTTGCCCTCAATGTATTCGTCGATGATCGCCCATTTCCCGTCGATGGTCGTCACCCCGAGAAGCTTCGGGGTCGGAAGACCGGTCTCCTCGATCCGCGCCATATTCAGGGCCTCGTTCAGGACGTCGGCTTTGGAATAAATATCGTCGAATACTTTGATGCATCTGTCACCGTCGCGGTAGACGGTCTTGTTCTTCCTGCGGGCAATTACATTCTCTAAATTCATTCTCTGTATCCTCCTTTAGGAAATCCTACTGACGGATTCTTCAACCATAGTACGCGTTCAGATACATCTGACGGATCTCACTCATCAGCGGATAGCGCGGATTGGCTCCGGTGCACTGGTCGTCAAAGGCCTGCTCCGTCATGGCATCCAGGCGGTCGAGGAAATCCTTCTCATCCGGGACATAGTCCTTGATCGTGGGCTTGATGCCGATCTTTGCTTTCAGGTCATCGATGGCCGCGATGAGGTTCTCCAGTTTCTGCTGGTCGGTTTTGCCGCCCAGTCCCAGATAATCCGCAATCTCTGCATAGCGCGCGAGGGTGTGCGGATGATCATACTGCGGGAAGGTTCCCATCTTGGCAGGCGTTTCGCTGGCGTTGAAGCGCAGCACCTCATCGATCATCAGGGCGTTTGCGACGCCGTGCGGCAGGTGGTGGAACGCGCCGAGCTTGTGCGCCATGGAATGGCAGACGCCCAGGAACGCGTTTGCAAACGCCATGCCTGCCATCGTGGCGGCATTTGCCATCTTTTCGCGCGCCTCCGGATCATTCGGACCGTTGTCATAGGCGCGGGGCAGATAGGTGAAGATGATCTTCAGGGATCTGAGCGCCAGAGAATCTGTGAAATCAGTCGCCATCATGGAAGCGTAGGCTTCCAGGGCGTGGGTCACCGCATCGATGCCGGAGGCGGATGTAAGCCCCTTCGGAGCCGTCATATGGAAGTCAGCGTCGATGATGGCCATATCCGGCATCAGTTCGTAATCCGCCAGCGGATATTTGACGCCGGTCTTTTCGTCCGTGATGACAGCGAACGGCGTCACCTCGGAGCCGGTTCCGGCAGAGGTCGGGATCGCGATAAAATACGCCTTGTCCCCCATGTGCGGGAAGGTGTAGATGCGCTTGCGGATATCGGAAAAGCGCATGGCCATATCCATGAAGTCTGCTTCGGGATGCTCGTAGAGGACCCACATGATCTTGGCCGCGTCCATGGCGCTGCCGCCGCCGAGCGCGATGATGCAGTCGGGCTTAAAGGAGCGCATCTGCGCGGCGCCCGCGCGGGCGCATGCAAGTGTCGGATCAGGCGCGACGTCGAAAAATGTGGTGTGCTCAATCCCTGTCTGGTCGAGCTTGTCCGTGATCGGCTTTGTGTAGCCGTTCTCATATAAGAAACTGTCGGTTACGATAAAGGCTTTCTTTTTGCCCAGGACCGTATGAAGCTCGTCAAGGGCGACCGGCATGCAGCCTTTCTTCATATAAACCTTTTCAGGCGCTCTGAACCAAAGCATATTTTCTCTCCTTGCAGCCACGGTTTTGATATTCAGCAGGTGCTTGACGCCGACGTTCTCGGAGACGGAATTGCCGCCCCACGATCCGCAGCCGAGCGTCAGGGACGGGGCGAGCCTGAAGTTGTACAGGTCGCCGATGCCGCCGTGGGAAGAGGGCGTATTGACCAGGATGCGGCAGGTCTTCATGCGGGAAGCAAACTCGTCGATCTTCGCCTGTTCGGTCAGCTCGTTCAGGTAGATGGACGAAGTGTGGCCCAGCCCGCCGTCCTCGATCAGCTTCTGCGCCTTGTCAAATGCGTCGTGGATATCTTTCGCCTTGTACATGGCAAGGACCGGGGAGAGCTTCTCGTGCGCGAATTCCTCGGACAGTTCGACGCTCTCAACCTCACCGATCAGGATCTTCGTCCCTTCCGGAACCTTTACGCCCGCAAGGGCGGCGATGGTGCAGGCGCTCTGCCCGACGATCTTTGCGTTCAGCGCGCCGTTGATGATGATCGTCTTTCTGACAAGGTCGGTCTCTTTTTTGCTCAGGAAGTAGCAGCCGCGCGCGGCAAACTCTGCCTTGACTTCCTTATACACATCTTTCAGGACAATGACGGACTGCTCCGAAGCGCAGATCATCCCGTTGTCAAATGTCTTGGAATGGATGATGGAATTCACCGCGAGCAGGATATCAGCCGTATCGTCGATGATGGCAGGCGTATTGCCGGCGCCGACGCCGAGGGCGGGCTTACCGGAGGAGTAGGCGGCTTTCACCATGCCCGGTCCGCCGGTGGCGAGAATGATATCGGATTCCTTCATGACCAGGTTGGACAGTTCAAGGGAAGGAACGTCGATCCATGCGATGATGTCTTCGGGCGCGCCTGCAGCAACCGCGGCCTCCAGCACGATCTTCGCGGCAGCGATGGTGGATTCCTTCGCGCGCGGGTGCGGGCTGATGATGATGCCGTTGCGGGTTTTGAGGGAAATGAGCGTCTTGAAGATCGCTGTGGACGTCGGGTTCGTCGTGGGAATGACCGCTGCGATGACGCCGATGGGCTCGGCGATCCGGCGGATTCCGTATGCGGGATCTTCTTCGATGACGCCGCAGGTTTTCGTATCTTTGTAAGCATTGTAGATATATTCGGAAGCATAGTGATTCTTGATCACCTTATCCTCCGCCACGCCCATGCCGGTTTCTTCCACGGCGAGCTTTGCAAGCGGGATACGCGCCTTATTCGCAGCGGACGCGGCGGCCAGGAAGATCCGGTCCACCTGCTCCTGCGTGTAGGAAGCATATTTCTTCTGCGCCTGCCTTACGCGGGCAATGGCTTCTTCCAGCGTTTCAACACTGTCGACAAGTTTTTCGGTATTCATAATGATTTGAGTCCCCCTCCTTTTTATAAAGTGGTATGGATTGACACTCCGGCTCGTTATTATTTTAACAAAATAATTCCGGTTTTGGAATATGCCGAATGCATAGATCGTCTGCGGATATTCACTCCCAACTGTACGAAATGCCGGGATTGCATGGAAGATCAACAAGATTCAAGGTATAATCTGAAAGCAGAACCGGGTTTCTGTGCTGCTGTCTTCACTATAGTGGGAGATCCGGAAAAGGTAAAGAGAAAACGCAGAAGAAAAAACGCATAAGAGAAAACGCAGAAGAGAAAATGCAGGGCGCGTCTGTGCGGCAGCAGGGTGGATGCTGCGCAGGGCCGGAAAAGGAGGTCTGTATGGATCGACATGCATCGAACAGGATCATTGAAAAGCTTCAGATGGAGCCGCTTCCGGGCGAGGGCGGCCTGTACCGGCAGACGTACAGGACGCAGCAGGCGACGGCGATTCTCTACATGCTGGAGGGGGACTCTTTTTCTCATTTTCACAGACTGGTGCACGACGAGATCTATCATTTTTATCTCGGAGACCCGGTCTGTCTGTGGGAGCTGCTTCCGGACGGAAGCATCCGGGAGACGATCCTTGGAGGCGACGTATGCGGGGGACAGGAGGTGCAGCATATCGTACGGGCCGGAACCTGGCAGGGCTCCTGCAGGCTGGCGTCCTTTGCCGGAGAAGAGAGCGGGGACTCCTTCGGATACGCGCTCCTCGGGACCACGATGAGCCCGCCTTACAGGCAGGAGGAATATGAGCACGGCGACAGGAAGGCGCTGCTTGCGGCATATCCGGACGCGGGGGCTGCCGTTTTGAGACTGACGAATCCGTGAAGCGGCCCGGCCGCAGTCTAACGGCCGCAGCTTCAAAGCCGCAGCTTCAAGGCCGCAGCTTCACGGCCGCAGTTTAACGGCCGCAGCTTCATGGCTGCAGCTTCACGGTCGCAGCATCACGGCCGCAGCATCACGGCCGCAGGTTAACGGTCGCAGCTTCACGGCTGCAGCCGGCATCGTGCAGCTTTGGCGGAATGAATGGAATGGATGGAAAGATCCGGGAGGGGAAAATGAAGGTTGCGATTATAGGAGGCGGGTTTGCGGCAGGACTGCACGCGCAGGCGGCAAAGAAAGCCGGCGCTGAAGTGGCGCTTGTATCAGGCAGGAGCGGGGAGAGCGCGAAGAGGGCCGCCGAAGCGCTCGGCGCGTCCGGATACGCTGTCATCAGAGACGGGATTCTGGATGAGGCCCTGTTTTCGGACGAGATCGACGCGGTCCATATCTGTACCCCGCCCACGGTACATGCATCTTATGCATATCAGCTGATCCGCAGAGGAAAGCCTGTACTGTGCGAGAAGCCGCTTGCGGCGGATGCGGCGCAGGCGGCGGAGATGGCGCGCATGGCGAAAGAGGGCGGGACGGTGGCCGCCATGGTCCTCAATGTGCGCTTCCATGCGGCCTGCCAGAGAGCGAGGCAGATCATGCTAAGCGGGGAGCTGGGGGAGCCGCTCCTGATCCATGGGTCGTATCTGCAGGAATTTCATGCGCTTCCCTGCCCGTATGACTGGCGGTACGATCCGCTTTTGGCCGGGGAAGGCCGCGCGGTGACGGAGATCGGCACCCACTGGTTTGACATCGCGCAGTATATCAGCGGGCGGAAGATCACTGCAGTCAGCGCATTTTCATCGAACTTCCACCCCGTCCGGCGCGTGCGGGACAATATTATGTATCCGGCCCAGTCCTGCGGACAGGAGACGATACAGGAAAATGAGGACGGTCTGCTGCAGGTTTCTTCCGAAGACAGTCTGTCGGCGCATCTTCGCTTTGAAGGCGGGGCGGCGGGGAATGTCCTGCTCTCTGAGATTTCATCCGGAAGAGGCAACCGGCTCTTCCTGGAGATTGTCTGTGAAAACGGAAGCCTGTGGTGGAATGAAGAGGATAACAACCGTCTGTATACGGCCAGAAAGGGAGAGGGCATCCGGGAGGAGCTGTTTGCATTTGGAAATGGATTCGGAGACACCTTTGAGGCGCTGGTCGCATCCTTCTATGAGAGCGTCCGCGCCGCCCGGGGGGCGGAGACGGGCGGCAGTTTCATTCCGTGTCCCGGGTTTGACGAGGGGGAACAGATCGCCCGGATCTGCGGCGCGGCCCTCCGGAGCGCAAAAGAGGGATCTGCCTGGATCAATGTGGAAGAAGATCTTGTCTGAAGCAGTTGACAGGATGAGGTAAATACGATACGTTAAAAGTGGTTAACACTTTACCTTGCTGTTTCCATGAAAGTGCATGGATGGTTCTGATTCGGGAGGCGGATAGGATGCGTAGAATAAAACAAACAGGAAGGAAACTGGTTTGCATGCTGCTTGCAGGCGTGCTGGCGGCCGGATGTTGTGTGGTGAGCCCGGGCAGCGAGGCTGAGGCCGGAGACGGCCATGCGCCCGCGTGGACAAAAGATGCCGTGCTGTATGAGGTCAATATTCGTCAGTACTCGGAAGAAGGTACATTTGAAGCCTTTTCAGAGAATCTGGACAGGCTTTGGGAGATGGGAATCAATACCCTGTGGTTTATGCCGATTCATCCGATCTCAGAGACGAACCGTGCGGGAACGCTGGGATCCTATTATTCGGTGAGTGATTACAGGGGGATTAATCCGGAGTTCGGAACCGTGGACGATTTCAGGGCGCTCGCGGACAAGGCGCATGAGATGGGATTCCATATCATTCTGGACTGGGTCGCGAATCACACCGGATGGGACAATGCATGGATCACGGAGCATCCGGACTGGTATACGCAGAAAGACGGAAAGATCATCTCTCCGGAGGGGATGGGATGGAATGACGTCGCGGACCTGAACTATGACAATGAAGAAATGCGCAAAGAGATGATCGAGTGCATGCGCTACTGGGTCACCGAATTTGATATCGACGGATTTAGATGTGACTATGCACCGGGCGTCCCGGCGGATTTCTGGGCGCAGGCGCGCACAGAGCTTGAGAAAGAGAAACCTTTATTCTTCCTGGAGGAAGACCTGGGCGGACAGAACGGAAAACTGCTGGAGGAAGCATTTGACTGTAACTACAGCGCCAAGTTTTATGAATCTCTGATCCATGTTGCGCACAATAACAAGACGGCGGATAAGCTCAGGCTCTACCGGCTTTCGATGCCGGAGGGTGACTTCCCCATGTATTATCTGGACAATCACGACGCGAACTCCTATGACAGGACACTGGCGGAAGGATTCCCGCCTGAGACGCTTGCATCGATGTGGGCAGTGATCTTTACCATGCCGGGGATTCCGATGGTGTACTCGGGGGATGAGATCACATATGATCACAGAATTGCCTTTATGGAGAAGGATCCCATCGACTGGAGCGCGGTGACGTGGGATGCGTCCGGACTGATTGCACAGCTGAGCGCGCTTCGGAAAGAGTGCCCGGCGCTGCAGGCCGGCGCAGAGGGCGCAGTGATGGAGGATATCAAGCTGGATGACAAGAACCTGCTTGCCTTCCGGCGCACGGCTGGGGACAGCACGGCGCTGTGCCTGTTTAATCTGTCCCGCGATGAGAGCCCGGAGATCGATCTCACAGAGATTGTCACCGGCGGGGATTCGGTCGTGCTGAGCGGGAAGGAAGGAAACTGGAGTGAGGGAGGAGAGACTCCCGGCGGAACATACACATTTGCGCCCTGGGAGTTCATGGTCCTCGTCGGATGATTGAAGGGGATGCGAGATGAACCTGAGAACAATTGCAGAAATGGCAGGTGTAAGTCCTGCAACCGTATCCAATGTCATTAACGGAAAAAACGGCAAAGTGTCCGAAAAGACACGGCTTCGGATTGAGGAGATCATCCGGGAGACCGATTACACGCCCGCACGCAGCGCCGGCAGCCGGCACAAGATCCGGACGGTCGGGATGGTTCTTCCGTTTGTGAGCCATGAAGCGGGGTATATGGTCAGCCACTATGCCGCATACTGTCTCGCGCAGCTGGAACTGAGGGCTGCCGAAAACGGATTCCGTGTGATGCTGTTTACGGGGATTTCCCTTCAGGATGCGGAGGAGAAGATGCAGGATGGGGCACTGGACGGCGTCATCGTTGTGGGGGCGTTTGAGAAGGAAGCCATGGCGTTTCAGGAAGCGGTCCGGATTCCGGTGGTATTCGTTGACACCTGCACAGAATCTCCGGATCTGGTGACAGTCGGGATAGATGATTACCGCGGCGGATTTCTCATGGCCCGGTACCTGATCGCAAGAGGACACAGGAAGTTTGCGCTGGCGACGCCGGATTACAGGGAAGGCGTGATTCGTGAAAGAATCCGCGGATTCAGGGATGCCTGCAGTGAGAGCGGGATCGGTTTCACACAGTCGGATATCTATCAGACGGATACACTGTTCCATAACGGCATCAACGTCGGACAGGATATCGCCCTGTCCGGGAAGGGCTATACAGCGATTGCGGCGTTGAGTGATGATATGGCCCTGTGGATCATCGTCGGGATGCGGCAGTGCGGAATCCTGGTTCCGGAGAACTGTTCGGTCATCGGATTCGACGGGCTGCGCGAGGGGGACGGATATGCACCGCGTCTGACAAGCGTGGAGCAGAATATCACACTGAAAATCGACGTGGCCGTCGGCTATCTGATGCGCATGATGGATGGAGAGAAGCCGGAGGTGCATGACTCCCTTCCCGTCCAGATCAGAGAGGGAGAGTCTGTCGCCTCCCTGCAGTAAATGAATCTATTTTACAAAACGTGCTTTCAGCCGGCTCTTCCGAAAGGAGGGGCCGGTTTTTCTGTCTCTGTCCTTCTGCAGGACGGCTGCGGTCCTCCTGCGGAAAGCCTGAAAAAGAAAGAGGTTTGACAGGATTAGGTAAACGTTTACCTTTCCGGCACAAGCGCTTCAAACGGAAAAACGGAGTGCTTTGTGACATTTGACAATTTATTAACCCAAAAAGAGCACTGTTGATTTAAATATGACAACAAAATGATTCTTTCAGGAAATAAATATTGACAGAACGGCATAAAAGTGTATATTAAAAGTAGTGGTTAACTAAGTTAACTGTTTACTTATTCACCTGTTTTTTCTGCAACGGATACATTTGTTTATTTCAAGGAGGGAAAAGAATGAGAACACGCAGAATTAAAGCAGCGGCACTTGCGGCGATTATGGTATTCGGCACGCTGGCCGGAACTATGACAGGCAGCGCAGAGGAAACGCAGGATGTAACCCTGAAGATCTGGGTTCCCGAAGAGGCGGTTGATGATACGGATGCCGCCGTCCAGGCGTTTGATGAGGAGCATGATGAGTTCAATATCACCTATGAGATTGCCATCGTAGGAATCGACGAGGCACCGGCCCAGGTTGAGACGGACGCAGATGTAGCTGCTGATATCTTCTATGTACCCAGCGGCGGCGTTGCGGATATGGTCGGCAAGGGGCTTCTTCTTCCGCTGGTCAAGGATTATGACGAGCTGGCTGCAGATCTTCCCGAAAGCGCTCTTGCAGCGGTGACCGTTGATGATCTGTGGTATGCGGCACCGTTCTCACCGAACACCTACTTCTTATATTATAACAAGGATTATTTCTCAGAGGATGACGTGAAGAGCCTGGATACCATCATGGAGAAGGATCTCGGAGACGGCGTCTGGAACTTCTGCACGAAGATGACGGACTCCTGGTTTGCTGAGATGTTCTTCCTGGGCAACGGATGCACGCTGTTCGGCGAAGACGGAACGGATCCCTCTGACTGCACCTTCAACAATGAGAACGGTTATGCCAGCGGTGAGTACATGATCGACCTGGCATCCAACCCCAAGTATCTTGAGAACATCGACGGTGCCGGCGACTCCAGCTTCAAGGACGGCAAGCTTGGCGCGATCACCACGGGCGCATGGATGGCTCCTGATTTCAAGGAAGCTCTGGGCGACAAGCTCGGTGCATGCGCACTTCCGGTTGCGACCATCGGCGGCAATGAAGTGCAGCTTTCCAACTTTGTCGATTTCAAGACCCTCTGCGTCAAGTCCAACACCGCTTATCCGCTGTGCGCACAGCAGCTGGCAATCTATCTGGCCAATGCTGACAACAGCCTGACACGTTATCTCAACGAAGGCGATGTCCCGGTTCGCATGAGCCTTTCCGGCAGCGACGAGATCAAGGACGATATCGTTGCCTGCGCACTGAACGATCAGGCGGCACTTGCAACCAACCAGCCTTCTATCCCGCAGATGGGCGGCTACTGGGATCCGATGAAAGCATTCGGCGACGGCGTGTACTACGGCGATGTCACGAAGGATAACCTGCAGGATCAGCTGGATGCACTGGTAGATTCCATCACTGCAACTCTGGTTGACTGAGAGAATCCGGTATAAAAACGTTTCGCGCACAGCATCGCGTGATTTTGCAGAATAGAACTGCATGAAACTCTGAAGAACAGATAGAAGTACGGAGGGAAGGCCTTCTTCAAAAATTTATGAAAGAAGCGCTTTCCCTTCGGTTTCTGAGGAACTGTGCGGAACAGACATCCGTGCGGTACCCGGATTTAAATCGGAGGAACAATTGATGGCTTCGAAAAAGAATGAAGGCAAAGTGATCGTCCCCGGCACTCCGGAGGAGAGAAACTTTGTCACCACCTTTACAAAAGGCGGCGCCACTTCGAAGTTGTCCTATGTGATCCTGGGCCTGGAGAATATGGTCAACGGACAGGTGATCAAGGGACTTCTCTTCTTGTGGGCGGAAATTGTGTATTGGTTCTTTATGTTCCGGTCCGGATTCAGCATGCTGGCAGGGCTGAAGACACTTGGAACCCATACACAGGAAATGGTTCTCAACGAAGAGCTTGGCATCTACGAGACAGTTCCCGGCGATAACTCCATGCTGATCCTCCTGACCGGCGTGGTGGCGATTGTAGTGACTATTGCATTTATCGCTGTATGGCTGTTCTCCATCTCATCCGGAGAACACGCCCGCGCCCAGAAGGCGGCGGGCAGGCATGTGCGTTCCTTCACGGAAGATGTGAAGAGCCTTGCGAATGATAATATTCATTTCTCGTTCCTGGCGATCCCGGTTTTGGGACTTTCCGTATTCACGGTGATGCCGCTGTTTTACATGATCCTGATGGCATTCACCAACTACGATTCAGAGCATCAGCCGCCCGGCAATCTGTTCCACTGGGTAGAGCTGGAAAACTTCAAGACCCTGCTGGCCTCTTCGGACAGACTGTCCGCAACCTTCTGGCCGATTCTGGGCTGGACTCTGATCTGGGGCGTATGCGCCACGTTCACCTGCTATTTTGGCGGTATGGTTCTGGCGATGGTGATCAACTCCAAGGGAATCAAGGGCAAGAAGTTCTGGAGAACCCTGTTTGTTATCACATATGCGGTTCCGGCATTCATTTCACTGAGATTCGTCGCAACGATGCTCGGTGAGAGAGGCATCTTCAATGTGCTTCTGGAACAGTGGGGGTTCACGGCAAGTCCGCTGCCATTCCTGACCAACGCGACGTGGGCCAGAGTGACCGTCATAGTGGTCAACTTCTGGATCGGCGTCCCGGTTACGATGCTGATGGTCAGCGGCATCCTCATGAACATTCCGGCGGAGCTGTATGAGAGTGCCAAGCTGGACGGTGCAACGCCGTTTGTCATGTTCAGGAAGATCACCTTCCCGTACATGTGGTTTGTGACGACTCCGTACCTGATCTCCAACCTGATCGGAAACTTCAACAACTTCAATGCGATCTACTTCCTGACGGGAGGCGCTCCCAATTCCCTCGACTACTTCAAGGGTGCAGGAAAGACAGACCTGCTGGTCACATGGCTGTACAAGCTGACCAAGGACAGCAATGATTACAACCTTGCCGCAACGATCGGTATTATCATCTTCATACTGTCCGCCACCTTTACCCTGGTTACCTTCTCAAGGTCGGGTTCTGTTCAGAATGAGGAGGGCTTCCAATAATGAAAGATAAGATCGTTATAGGACTCAACCTGAAGTATTACTACTATGCAATGGTGGCTGCGGTGCTTACCGGCATCAGTGTCTTTCTTCCCTATGCCAGCATGGACGGGAAGACGGTCACCATACTCGGTGCTGCAATGCAGGCGCACGGCAGCGGGGTGGATATCATCCTCTATGGAGCCTGCTATCTGTCGATCGTGAGTGCAATCTGTGCGGTCCTTCTGTTCGTTATGACCAGCAGGAAGGGCGTCAAGCTGTGGCAGTGCATTCATGCTATATGTGTAGTCAGCTGGACGCTGCTGCTGTTTGCCTCCAGGACCATCCTGGAGAGCGCAGGCATCTATTCGAAGTTCCTGAACACGCACCTGTCTGTCGGTTTCTGGCTTGGACTGGTGGCTTCCTACGTAGCGCTGATCTTTATCATGAAGGTCGGTGAGACCAACATCGGGTACGTTCCGCTGACCATCATGGGCGTGATCTGGCTCTTCCCGATCCTGTGGATCGTTCTGACCGCATTCCGTGAGGAGCAGGGCTACTACGTGGGTTATTTCATCCCGCACGGATTTACATTCAACAACTTTATACAGCTGTTCAGCAATCCGGATAAGCTTCCGTTCGGCAGATGGTGGGTGAACACCATGATCGTCGCGGTCTGCGGCTGCTGCATCAATACCATGATCGTACTGATGACGGCATTCATTCTGAGCCGTACCCGTTTCAAGGGCAGGAAGGCATTCATGAACATCCTGATGATCATCGGAATGTTCCCCGGATTCATGTCCCTGATCGCTGTGTACAACATCCTGAAAGGACTGGGACTGAACCAGTCGCTGCTGGCTCTGATCATCGTCGGCGCAGCAGGCGCCGCCATGGGCTATCATGTAACGAAGGGCTTCTTCGATACGATCCCGAAGGCGCTGGATGAGGCGGCCATCATCGACGGCGCGACCCGTTTCCAGATCTTCACCAAGGTGACGCTGCCGCTTTCCAAGTCCATTATCGTGTACATCGTACTCGGCGCGTTCCTGGGCGCATGGTCAGACTATATCTTCCCGAGCATGCTGTTCGGTGACAGACAGCAGTCCTACACGGTGGCAGTTGGTCTGTACTGGATGACCGACTACCGCAGAATTGATAACTACTATACACAGTTTGCCGCAGGCGCTGTCGTGGTTGCTGTTCCGATTGTCATACTGTTTGTATGGCTGCAGCGCTTCTACGTGGAAGGCCTGTCGGGCGCAGTCAAGGGTTAATCTGAAAGCTTTCATTCATGCAATGCGGCCCTGCGGGGCCGCATTGCTGTATGCGTATTCATCGAAACTGCATAACAGACTCCCATTATACAACGAGAGGACAGTATGGAATTTTGGACAAGAAGTATATACAGTGACGGTACGGGAGCGTTTGTCTCCAATCCGCTGCCTGCATTGGGCGAGGAGGTTGTGATCCGTGTGCGCTGCTTTGCAGACGCACCTGTTGAAGGCGTGTTCCTGCGCCAGATGGTCAATGGCGGAGAGAAGTGGGTGCAGATGGAGAAAGAGTCTGTATCCGGACCGCTGCAGTATTATGCTGCGAAGATTACGGTCAATGAACCGCGTTGCTGTTATCATTTCGCGTTTGCCGGAACCGATTCGATTGTTTTTTACAATCAGCAGGGAACGTCACTGACACTGACGGACGATTCGCATGATTTTGTGCTTCTGGCAGATTACCGCAAACCGGACTGGGTAGACGGCGCAGTGTTCTACCAGATCTTTCCCGAACGATTTGCAAACGGAAGAGAGGAACTGACGCCGTCAGATGGCCAGTACACGTACAGAGGGCATTCCACGATCGTCCGCGAAAGCTGGAGCGATACCCCGCTTTCCGTTGAGGAGGCCGCGGGGATGGAATTCTTCGGGGGCGACCTGTACGGAATCATCGATAAGATTCCGTACCTGAAGGATCTGGGCGTCACCGCCATCTACCTGAATCCGGTTTTCACGTCTTATTCTACGCATAAATATGACTGCAATGATTATGAACATGTAGACATCCATTTCGGCGGGGACGAGGCGCTGGCAGCGCTCAGTGACGCGCTCCACGCGGAAGGGATGAAGCTGATCCTGGACATCTCCATCAACCATACGGGCATTGAGCACAAATGGGTAAAGGAAGGAAAACCGTTTTATTTCCGCAAAGAAGACGGTTCGCTGGAAGGATGGTGGGGCGTAGAGACGCTTCCGGTCCTGGACTACCGCAATGAGGAACTCAGGGACCTGGTCTACCGCGGGAAGGATGCGGTCCTGCGCAAATGGCTCCGGCCTCCATATAATATCGACGGCTGGCGGTTTGACGTTGCGGATGTGTTCGCAAAGCACGATGACGTGCAGCTGGCGGATGCGCTGTGGCCGGAGATCTGCGCCGCCATCAGAGAAGAGAAACCGGACGCGCTGATCATCGGAGAGCACTGGGCGGACTGCGGAAAGTATCTGCAGGGAGATCTGTGGAATACACCCATGAATTATTACGGATTCGGCAGGGTGATCCGGCAGTTTGCAGGCCTTGAGGACCTGTTCCTGGAGCGGAATCCGGGCTTTGCCGGGGTGCATTATCAGATGCAGGCGCAGGATGTTGTCCGCCGCACAGAGGATCATTATTCTGTCATTCCGCAGGCGGTGGCGGACTGCCAGATGAACCTGTTCGACAGCCATGACGTTCCGCGTCTTCATAACTGCGGCCCCATCCGGGAGGCGCAGTGGAAAATGGCGGTCTGCGCACAGCTGCTGTGGACGGGCATCCCGTGTATCTATTACGGGGACGAGGTTGCGATCGACGGGTATCCGGAGACGGACGCGGGATTCCGTTATCCCATGCCCTGGGGGCATTTCAGCGAGCGGGGCGAAAGGCATCTGGAAATCATCCGGACGATGACACATCTTCGCCGCACGCATCCTGCATTCGCCGGGGGCGGACGCATGGTGCTTCTGGCTGAGGGGCGCATCCTTGTTATCGCAAGGTTCTGCGGGGATGAAGTGTATACAGGCGTTCTTTCCATGGAAGACGAGGAGAAGGTGATCACACTTCCGCTTTCCCTTGTCGGAAAGATAGAACCTGCAGAAGAAAAAGACGTGTTTGGCACGCATCTGGACGGGCAGTGTACGGACGGAGGGTACGAACTGAAGGTTCCGCCCTGCGCGAGCCTGCTGTTTGCCTGCAGGTAAGGCGTGGCACAGAACGATGGAAGACAGGAGTAAAACGTGAACACAACGATCATTCAGGGCGATAGGTATCGTATCAGCATTTTGACCGACAGGCTTCTGCGTCTGGAGTATCAGGCGGAAGGTTATTTTGAAGATCTGCCCACGCAGATGGCGGTGAACCGGGATTTTCCGGAAGTTGACTGCAGGGTAGAGCGGGAAAACGGACGCCTTGTCATTGAAACCGCAGCGGTGCTTCTGTCTTACGATGAGCGGCCGTTCTCCACACCGGGACTGTCGTGCACCGTAAAGGAGACGGGGGGCGTCTGGAACTATTGCATTCCGTTCGGAAACTGTGACAAGAATCTCTACGGGACTGCCAGGACACTGGACGGGACGGACGGCGTCGTGGATCTGGAGATGGGGCTCTTCGGGGAGAGCGGCTATGCCGTTCTGGACGATGGCGCATCGCCGGTTTTTGACGGCGGGAATTACCGCAGCCGCACCCGGGAGGAGACGGACCTGTATTTCTGCGGATTCGGAAAGGATTATTACGGAGGACTGCAGGAATTCTACTGTCTGAGCGGCAGTGTTCCGATGATTCCCCGCTATGCGCTGGGAAACTGGTGGAGCCGTTTCTATCGGTATACGGAACAGGAATATCTGGATCTCCTTGCGCAGTTTGAGAAGGAGGAGGTTCCGCTCTCGGTTGCGGTTGTAGATATGGACTGGCACATCACGGAGCCGGATCCGCGCTACGGGACCGGCTGGACCGGATATACATGGGATCCGGAGTGTTTCCCGGATCCGGAACGGTTCCTGCATGCGCTGCATGAGAGGGGACTGGCCGTCAGCCTGAATCTGCATCCGGCAGACGGCGTGCGTGCGTTTGAGAGCATGTATCCGCAGGTCGCGCAGCGTGTCGGCATTGACCCTGCGACAGAGATTCCGGTTGAGCATGATTTTGAAGATGAATCCTACAGGGATGCTTATTTTGAGGAGATCATTCATCCGTATGAGGAGATGGGGGTTGACTTCTGGTGGATTGACTGGCAGCAGGGGCGCGGAAGGACAAAAGACAGTGTGGATCCTCTGCTTCTGCTGAATTACTGGCATTATCATGACCAGGAAAGCCGCGGAAAGAGAGCGATGCTCTTTTCCCGCTATGCGGGGCCAGGCAGCCACCGCTATCCGATCGGGTTCTCGGGCGATACATGGACGACCTGGAGGAGCCTGGATCTGCAGCCTTATTTTACGGCAGTTTCTTCCAACATCGGATATGGATGGTGGAGCCATGACATCGGCGGCCATATGCACGGGGACAGGGACGACGAGCGGTTCGTAAGATGGGTCCAGTTCGGCGTGTTCAGTCCGATCATGCGCCTTCATTCCTGCGGCAGTGCGTACGTCCACCGTGAACCCTGGGCGTATGAGGAACCCTGCAGGCAGATCCTGGATCATTTTCTCAGACTTCGCCACAGGCTGGTTCCCTATATCTACACCGCTGTCCGGGAAGCGCATACGACGGGCAGGCCTTTGCTGTGTCCGATGTATTACAGCTGCCCGGAGGAGACACAGGCTTATGACGTGAAGAATGCATACCAATTCGGACCGGGCCTGATCGTGGGCGCGGTGACCGAACCTGTGGACAGCTGTCTGCGCAGGGCGGGCGTATCGATGTATATTCCGGAGGGTAGATGGGTCGATATCTTTACCGGCCAGATCTATCACGGCAAGGTGCAGCGCAGACTGTACCGGACGCTGAAGTCGATCCCGGTACTGCTTGCCGCGGGCGCTATCCTTCCGGAGGATGCGCGAAAGATACCGGATGCCGGTGTCAATCCTGATCAGCTGCGCGTGCTTTTCGGCGCGGGCATGGACGGCGAATACAGCCTCTATGAGGACGACGGAAGGACGAACGACTGCGAGAAGGGCGCATATGCTTCTACCGGAATCATTCAGCGGTGGATGCCGGGCGCGGGAGACAACCTGTGGGATTGCGAGATCACGATCCTTCCTGCGCAGGGGGATCTGTCCCTGATCCCGTCTGCGCGCAGAGTGGAGCTGGTTCTGTGCGGCGTAAGGAAGACCTCCGGGATGCAGATCCTTCCGGGAGGCAGCGCGGCGCCGGAGGCAGTGAACGGACAGAAAGATACGCAGAATCCGGAACCGGAATGGAGCGCACGATGGGAAGAAGAGACGGGCTTTTTGTCCGTTGACGCCGGATGGGCCCGGTCGGATACAGGCTGCAGGGTCCTGATCAAAGGGATCGGCCTTGCAGAAAATGATGCAGAGAAAGAAACGCGCAGAATCATCGACGAGGCTTATATCCAGGTTGATCTGAAGGAACAGATCGAGGAAGACCTGGAGGAAGCAGCCGACGAAGAATCCTTCCTGCAGACGCTTGCGGGCAGGGATATTCCGGAGATCGTCAAAGACGCCATCCGGGAGAATTA
>CAJOKX010000044.1 GCA_905235415.1 uncultured Lachnospiraceae bacterium | reverse complement strand
AAGTCATACTCCCTCTGGGGAAAATTGTTGAACCGGTTCTTTTGGGCAGACGATGCTATATATTTCTTTTTATATTCTTTGATATTAGATTTATGTATATTAGATTGTCGCTGTTTTCCCTCCAGAGGTTTCTCCTCCGGACGAGGAACCACCGGGGGATTAACCACCGGCAGAAAATCAACCGATGGTAAAACACCAGGCGGAGCATTAGCTGTTTCAGGCGGGAGTTTCAAATACAGCTCTTCATCACGGGAGTTTCAAATACAGCTCTTCATCACTGTACCATCCTTCTTTCGTGCGGTTTCTTCTTCTTTCCACATACCCTTTTTTCTCCAACTGGTTCAAAGTAAAGTGGATCAGCTCATCTCCAAGTTCTACAAACTGGACGATGAAGGACGCGAGAATGTGTTTAAGATCCTCTCAGGTCTCGAGCCAACCAATACAGACAAAGAGCGCAGGAAAAAGCTGAAAACCTATCTGATGCAGTGTTCCTGGCCTCGCTCTTTCCGTTTACTGTATACTAGGGCATATATCTTGAAGCTGAAAATACCGCCAGACACTTCCATGTCTGGCGGTAAAGTATACTTCTTTTAACGATTCGCTCTTCCTCTGCTGGGGCAAGACATCCTTTCTTATCTTGTCTCTTACTTTTTCTTACCAGCCAACGTTATAAAAAGCACCGTATCATACACAAGAATTATTACTCACAGAGAAAAGTTTAGAATGATTATGATATTTGATTTAAAACAGCTGAATAATCACTCAGGGACACTGCTTTAAATTCATCCAAAATCTTATTTTCTGTCTCATTTCGCAGAAAATCTTTTGCATCAATATCATCCACAAATGAATACATAGCGGTTTTCTCTGTAGGCCAATATCTAAACAGAACAAAGCCGCCTTCCTTCCTGCCGCAAAGTACATCTAAATAGTCACCCTCAACGCAACTTCCAACATACATGATATCGAGATCAAAATCCGCTGCCTTAATAATATCAGCAGAATCCGAGCCCAACTGCATCCCTAATGCCAGTGTTGCACGGTACTCACCATCAGAAATCCACTTTGAAAGACCCCAGTCTAACGAATTGACATTATCACATGGCGCTTGATTAAAATCCAAAAGCGTAGGAATCTTTGCAAAAAGCCTAGCCTGTGTTTCCCCATCAGCTATTCCTGTAGGTTCTAATCCCTCTCGTTCTTGGAAAAAACTAACAGACCCTGCAGTTCCATTCCCGTACGCTCCATCTGCTGTACCATGTAAACATCCAGCCGTCTGTAACGCTTTCTGAAGATTTACTACCTCATCCCCATTACTGCCTATTTCTAAGGTCATATACTGGTCAGCATTCAATTCCTGTGCAGTGTCAGTTTCTTCTTCATTCGCACTTTCCAGTTTTTCCTCATTATAATCTGTGGATACCCACATTGCTGGACGCACTCCCGCATCATATGCGTCTACATAAACCCCACCATAAGCATTTTTGAGTTTTACTTCATAGCTCCCGATCCCTAGTATAACTCCATTATTCCGTGATATAGTACAAAGAACATCTTGGTACATTCCAGGTGTCCGCATCGACCATGACACATTTCCTTCCTCATCAGGTGATGTTTTTTCATAAGCATATGCTGTTGCTTTACAAATCCTACTGTCAAATTCTGGGAAATACTTTAACACCTCATTTGCTGACAAATAAAACACTTTATCCTGCGTTTCATTACCCGCAGATGTTCCATATTCTGGATTATCATCAGCTGGCACAATGGAATCTAATATAATAGTTTGCTCTCCACTTGTAAAAGCTGCATTAATAAAATCGCTATTCAACCATTTTCGAACATCACTTTCTTCCCATGTCGTTACCTTTTTCTCAAACATGTAAGGATATGCGTCAATTACATATTTTGAAAGAACCAATATTGCATTTTCTGTTTTATCCAGGACGACCCACTCTAACGGCTCAGTTCCATTTGATGTGTCGTTGTCCTGCTCGTAACTGCCTAGCTTAATTGTATTTCCTGCAACTGCGTTTTTGATTGTCGTATCAGCATTTAGACTCTTATCGATACCAATCTCGCCAGTCCCATCGCCACCTTCTGTTTCGCCATTCCCTGGTTCTTCTTCATCACCCGCATTACTTGAACCTTTGTGAAGGTCATACACAAAGACCTCAGGAATATCATTTTCTTCGTTAATATTGAAAGCAAGAAGAAGGTTTCTGTCAGTATTATCTCGCACCGCTGTCGGGCACAGCATAAATAATTTGCAGTCTCTGCTTGATAATGGAGAAAGGGTTATTGCATTACCGGTTGAGCCTCCCTGACTGGTAAATATATACAACATTGGCTCTGCAACAATTGAATTACCGTCTTCATCGTATGAGCGGAAAACATAAGAAGAATCATAGACAATCGAAGCAGCTAATACATCTTCCACATTAAACGCTGCTTTGCTAAGATTTTCGATTGACACATCAATCTCCATATAGCATTTTCCCTCAGGAGGATTTATAGGAACTTGATCTTTCAAACCAGTATTAACCCACTGATCTGTTAAAAACTCATGAATACTAATTTCATCCAAGAATGAAACTCCTGCCACGGTCAGAGCTGCACGATTGCATGCCGCCTTTTCAGAAATTGCATATTTCTCCTTTTGGTCAAATCTATAATACTCATCTTCCGAAATAAAAGTATATTTATCATTAACTAAAGATGCCGTATCAGCCGAAAGCTGAATCTCAAAAGAGTCAAATCCTTCTTCATCCCCATGAAGTATTAATTCATGCCCTTCGATATCATAGTTTTCAGTTGTTTCATAAGGCTTAAAACAAAATTTTCCAAGATCACTATTTACATAGTAACAATAATCATTTTCTATCCTAAGTAAAAGGCCATGACTCCTTTCGATATATGTACCCACAATGTCTTCTTTCTTTACTGTATCGCCGCTATCAGATTCCTCAATCCCGGAAATCTCTGACTCTTGTTCTGCTTCCTCATCCACTCCATTTTCTGTTTCTGTATCAATTCCTAATTCAGACTTTAGAGCATTTATTCTATCCGATATGGAAACATCATCCGATGGCGTAATACCTAATTCCCCTTCCACATACGAAATGCGTTCTATCAGCTTTTTTTCCGAATTATCGATTCCAAGTTTCTCTTCAACCTGCACAATATCTGAATTAATGTCTGCATATACAGGATTTGCAAAAAGTAGAACCGTCATAAATACGGGAAACATTACTCTCTTCATCATAAAAACTCCTCCTCCCTGAAACCACTTTTCAAATGCTCGACCTACTGTCGTTTACCGCTATGCCATATGTGATCTCCTCTCTCAATTATTTGTTTGAATAATTCAATGAGAGTAGCTCTTTACTAAAACCAACCAGTCAAAACTTGAAAACCGTCATTCATTAGCAAAAAAGACTAAACCATCTACAAAAAAGATAGCGTAACCTTAATCATAACAGCTCCTTTGAAACCCTATGAACGCACAAGGACGCAGTACATTCGCTTAACCGCGAATCTACTGCGTCCTGTAGTATCTTGTATCTTCCGAAAAATCCCCGATTATCTTCGATAGATAGATAAATAGATAGATAGATTGATTGATTGATTGATTGATTGATTGATCATGCCAGTCATCCCGATCCTTGTCAAGAAGGAAATTGCCGTGTGTAGTATATTTCGTCTGAACAGTAGTATAGACATGCACAGCAAGCGGTTTTAATAACGACCTTATAACAGTATTGTAACAGGAAACTCTCGTGCAGTCCATGAAAAAACATCAGGTCAAACAGATGCTGTGCAAAAGACTTGAAAGAAACAGCTGCCTTCCTCCTTTCATAAATGATAGCGTCTGATTTGCCGATGCTCCTTCTGATGACTTCACTGATGACTTTTGAATCTCCGTCAAAAAGAAAAAGCCGAAACCCCTGATAAATACAAGGAATTTCGGCTTTCTTCAGTAGCGGAAGGGAGACTTGAACTTATTTTTCCTGTAAACAAACCAGCCCTCCTAGCATTTTGACAAGATAACCGCTTTTCTCCTTTCCCGAATTATTGGCTTATGGCCCTTTTCAGTTACTTCATCACCCGTTTCTTCCCTGTATAATACTCCAGGTGATGACTTGGGTGATGACTTTTACAATACCTCAGAATCAGAAAAGCTGAAAGTCCTGATAAATACTGGACTTTCAGCTCTTCTTGAACAGGGGATGAGAGAATCGAACTCCCACCAAAGGTTTTGGAGACCCCTATCATACCATTTGACCAATCCCCTACGTCATCCTTCGGACGACTTTATGTTTATACCACAGATCGCTTGGCGCTGTCAATCATTTTTCCTGTCCGCTCAGCTCAATGCGCTTACCACATCCCGTATGGTGCGCACGCCGAGCAGCTGCACGCCGCAGTCCTTTCCGATGGTCCGGACGCAGGCCTGGGGAAGGATGACTCTTTCAAATCCCAGCTTCTGCGCTTCCCTGACCCGGAGGGGTGCCTGCGCAACGGAACGGATCTCTCCGGACAGCCCGACTTCCCCGAAGACCAGCGTCTTGTCATCCACCACGATATCCTTGAAGGAGGACAGGACTGCAATGATGATGCCCAGGTCGATGGCAGGCTCTTTGAGGCGCACCCCGCCTGCGATGTTGACATATACGTCCATCTCCGAGAGCCGCAGCCCAAGGCGCCTCTCAAGCACTGCGAGCAGAAGATTGACCCGGTTCAGATCGGCGCCGTCCACCGTGCGGCGCGGATAGGCGAGGCTGCTTCGCGCGGTCAGTGCCTGCACTTCGATCAGGATCGGCCGCGTTCCCTCCAGCGAGCACGCCACAACGGATCCTGAAGTGCCCTCGGGCCGGCCCTCAAGCATGAATTCCGATGGGTTCGCAACTTCGCGCAGACCGTCTTCCTTCATCTCGAACACGCCGATCTCATCCGTTGAGCCGAAGCGGTTCTTGACGCCGTGCAGGATGCGGTAGCTCGCCTGCCGCTCTCCCTCAAAGTACAGCACGGTATCCACCATATGCTCCAGCACTCTGGGGCCCGCGACTGCGCCTTCCTTTGTGACATGTCCGACAATAAAGATCGTCACGCCCAGTCCCTTGGCAAGCTGCAGAAGAACGCTGGTGGTCTCCCTGACCTGGGCGACGGAGCCCGGCGCCGAGGAGAGCGTATCGCTGTACATGGTCTGGATGGAATCGATCACAACGACCTGCGGCTGCAGGGACACGATCGCTTCCTGCACGTCGGAAAGATTCGTCTCGCACAGAAGCAGCAGCGAGTCCCCGAACGAACCCATCCGGTTGGCGCGCATCTTGATCTGCTGCTGGGACTCCTCCCCTGAGACATAGAGAACCCGGACGCCTTCCTGCGTGTTTGAGGAGGGCTGCGTGAGATTGCGGCAGACCTGCAGCAGAAGGGTCGACTTGCCGATGCCCGGATCGCCGCCCACCAGGATCAGAGATCCCTGCACCATACCGCCTCCGAGCACGCGGTCCATCTCCGCGATGCCTGTGCTCATGCGGTCCGTGTCAGATACGGCGATCTCCCGAAGCGGAAGAGCGCTGCGCTTTCCACGCGCATCTCCACTCCCGGACTGTGTCCCTTTTTTGCTCTCACCGATTCCCAGGCTCCCCCACTGCACAACGCCTGCGGTCGGTTTGGAGGCTGTCTTCGACGAAGACGCCTGCGGGACAGGTTCTTCGACAAATGAATTCCATTCCCTGCAGGAAGGGCACTGTCCCATCCATTTTGCGGATTCGTATCCGCAGTTCTGACAGAAGAATATCGTTGCTTTTGATTTTGCCATACGTGGTCTCCTGTAGATGGAAATGATCAGACCCGGAGTTCCTGATGGTCTCCGGGTCTGCACTCCAGTTCATCTTCCGGGCAGGTTCTGCGGCTTCTTTCCGCATACCTGCGCACTGCTGCTTCAGGCTCTGCGCACTCTTCTTCAGGCTCTGCGCGCTGCTCCTTCAGGCTCTGCGCGCTGCTCCTTCAGGCTCTGCGCACTGTTTCCTCAGGCTCTGTGCGCTGCTACTTCAGGCACTGCTCCTTCAGGCTCTGCGCACTTCCACCTGCACACTTCCGGATGTGGGCATCTCGATGGACAGAACCAGCTTTCCGCCCATCCCGGTCTCCATCATTCCGGAATCTTTTCCGTCTATAAGGATCTGGTAGGTCGCGTCGTCTGTCAGTCCCAGTACGATCTGGCAGTCTTCCGGGCTCTCAACCCTGAAGGACAGCACGTTTTCCTCCCATTTGAAATCCTGCACTGCGGTTCCGGGTTCCGATTCATAGACCAGAGCGTCATTTTTCTCAAGACGGGTCGACGCATTGCAGGTTTTCACCTTATAGCTGTCCCCCTTTACCTCGAATCCGCTCTTCTTGGCCTTCTCCGGAAGCTCATAATTCCCAAAGCTGATGCTTCCATCTTCTGCAGCTGTAATCAGATCCTTCACAACCGACATCTTTTTTACTCCTCCGCTTGAAACACGATGTTGTTTGCTTTCATGGTACAGACAATGGTCTGCCCTGATTTCATCTTACCAGATAATAGATTCTCTGCAAGCGCATCTTCGATGTCGTTCTGGATCGCCCGCCGGAGCGGCCTTGCGCCGTATTTTTCGTCATATCCCTTCTGCGCGATATAATCACGCACGGAGGGTCTGAACTTCAGGGTGATCCCCATCTGCTCCTTCGCGCGCCTCTTCAGATCGTTCAAAAGCAGCGTGACGATCCGGCCGATCTCCTCCTTCGACAGGGAGTGGAATACGATCGTATCGTCGATCCGGTTCAGGAACTCGGGCTTGAAGATCTTCTTGACCTCCCCCATCACCGAATCCTTCATCGCCTCATAATTCGCCTTCGCGTCGTCTCCCGCTCCGAATCCGAGTCTCTTCGGATTCAGGATCGACTGCGCGCCTGCGTTGGAGGTCATGATCAGGATCGTATTCTTAAAGTCCACCTTCCGGCCCTGCGAATCCGTGATATGGCCTTCATCCAGCACCTGCAGAAGGATATTGAAAATATCCGGATGCGCTTTTTCGATCTCGTCAAACAGCACGACGCTGTACGGATGCCGGCGCACCTGCTCGCTCAGCTGGCCGCCTTCCTCATATCCGACATATCCGGGCGGAGAGCCGACCAGCTTCGATACGTCGAACTTCTCCATATATTCCGACATGTCGACGCGGATGATGGCCGCTTCCGATCCAAATACCGTATCGGCCAGCGCCTTCGACAGTTCTGTCTTTCCGACGCCGGTCGGCCCCAGGAACAGGAACGACCCGATCGGCCGTCTCGGATCCTTCAGGCCGGAGCGGCCTCTGCGGATTGCTCTTGCGACCGCGCTCACAGCCTCGTCCTGTCCGATGATCCGTTTATGCAGCGTCTTCTCCAGTCCGATCAGGCGCCTGCTCTCATCTTCCGTCAGTCTCTGTGCCGGAATCTTCGTCCACCCGGAGACGGTCTGCGCGATGTCATCCGGCGTCACGGTCATTCCCTGCTTCTTCGACCGCCTGCGCTCTGCGGCCTTTTTCTGATCCGCCTTCTTCTGCAGCTCATCTGCCTGCCTGTGAAGCGACCCGGCCTTCTCCAGATCCCCCTCCAGGAGCGCCTCCTCCACCGCTTTGCGCAGATCGGTCAGTTCCTTTTCCATGGAAATGAGCGCTGTGCTCTCTTTGTAATATCCGAGTTGTCTTCTGGAACAGGCCTCGTCCATCAGGTCGATCGCCTTGTCCGGCAGGAACCGGTCGGAAATGTACCTTGCGGACAGATTGACAGCCGCCTCCAGGGTCTCGTCGGGCAGGGTGACGCCGTGGTGCTCTTCATACACCGGACGCAGTCCCCTGAGGATCTCCACGCTCTCTTCCAGGGAAGGCTCTTCTACGAGAATCGGCTGGAACCTGCGCTCGAGCGCCGCGTCTTTCTCCACATGTTTGCGGTATTCATCGACGGTCGTGGCGCCGATCAGCTGGATCTCGCCGCGCGAAAGCATGGGCTTCATGATATTCGCGGCGTCCAGGGCGCCTTCCGATCCGCCCGCTCCGATGATTGTGTGCAGTTCATCTATGAACAGCAGAACATCCGGAGACGAGGCTGCCTCCGAGAGGACCCGCTTGATGCGCTCTTCAAATTCACCCCTGTACTTGGAGCCGGCCACCATGGCGGCCATATCCAGCGCCACGATCCGCTTGTTCTGCAGGGGCTCCGGCACCGTCTGGCTGACAATCTTCCAGGCAAGGCCCTCAACGATCGCGGTCTTCCCGACGCCGGGTTCCCCGATCAGGCAGGGGTTGTTCTTAGTCCTTCTGCAGAGGATCTGGCAGATCCGCTCTGTCTCCTGAGCGCGTCCGATGATCGGATCGATCTTCCCCTCCCGGACGGCATACGTCAGATCCCGTGAGAACTGATCGAGCGTCGGGGTCGGGCTTGCGGAGGCGTCGGAGGACGACTGCGCTGCCATCTGCAGGTATTCTGACAGCTGCTCATCCGATACGCCGATGATGTCCAGGATCCTGGTGTACATCGCCTGCATATCGATCTGCTGCGTGTGCAGAAGTTTGGCGGCGTTGCTGTCCACATCCCGCATCAGCGCCAGAAGGATGTGCTCCGTTCCGACATCTTTGGAGTAAAAATAAACGGCCTGCTCTCCCGCCGTCTGAAGCGCCAGGTTCGCGCGCGGCGTCATCCGGGAGAACGGATCTGTATCCGAGGCCTTCCTGCGGCCGCGTTTTTTCTCATGAAGAACAGGAGAGGCGCCCTCTGCGCTCTCCTGCACATTCGGATCAATCAGTTCATGCACCAGCTTCGTGAGCACTTCTTCGTTGATCCCGTACTCCCGCAGCACGACGCCGGCGGTTCCGTCCGGCTCCGCGGCAAGCCCCAGCAGAAGATACTCCGTGCCGATCCCCCGGCTCTGGTCCAGGCCGGCCTTCTGCATAGCGAGCATGATCGCGCGCATTGCGGCAGCTGTATATTGATTCTTTGATTCCATGCGTATTCCTTACAGATTACAGATCGATCATGTCGATCTCAACATTCTTGCCAGAATTCTTTCTGCCGTCCCCGGAGGTCTTTGCAGCCGCATCGGGCGATGCCTTCTGCCTGGATTCATTCTTCCGGGCGGCTTCCTCCAGCGCTTTCTCCTGGGCCTGTCTCTTTGCTTCGTTCTGCTGCTCGAGGCGTTTTGCCTGTTCCGCCTGGCGCTTTGCCTCCGCAGCGCGCGCCGCAGCTGCCCTGCGTGCGTCTTCCTGCGCTTTGGCTTCCGCTGCCGCAGCCTTCTTCATCGCCTTGGCTTCCGCCTTATTGACACGGCTCAGATCCTTCGTCACATCTTTCGGGACATTCTGTGTGCGGCCAGGCTGCGCAGTGCGGTACATCTTGGTATCGTCCGATCCTGCATAAGAAGCCTTCTGTTTCGGAGCAGGCGCCTTCTTTTGCTGCGCCGGGACTTGTTGCGGCTGCACAGGCGTTTTCTGCGGACGCACGGGGGTTCCGATCTGCGCATCGGTCCAGCTGGAAGCGGACCCGTCATCCTCATCGCCCCAGTCGTCTTCGTCTATATCCCGGTTCTTCTTTTTGTTCTTCTTGTCTTTTTTCTTCTTTCCTGAAGACTTTCCTGAGGACGCACTTTCCTCTTCGTCTCCCCAGTCGCCCCATCCGTCATCTGCCGCAGGCGCATTGGCGGGTGCGCCCTTGCCGCGGGACGGATCGCCCTGGCGGTACTCCCTCAGCTCATGGGACAGGTCCCGTTTGCGCAGGAGCAGGCTGATCACAATAAACAGGAATACGATCGAGACTGCAATCAGTCCGTACAGCACATACGTCAGAACGCGGATATGCTCTCTCTGCGAAGTGATCTCCTTCTGCAGCTTCTCAATGGTATTGCGCGCGTCCTCCAGGGAGTTGCGGTCCACCTTGACATACCGCGGATCCTCGGTCTCGACCTCGCTCTGCACAACCTCCGTATCGATCGTAACCGCCGAAGAGCTCTCATTGGCTGCGATGGCGGCCGCCGGATCCTGCGGGGCCCTGGCAGCTGTGACATTCAGCACATACTCGACCGCATTGCCGCTCTCACTCGTGACCGTGATCACAACCTGGCCGCTTCCGTCCGCATTCAGCTGTGTTCCGGTGACAGAGTTGACCGTCGCGGAAGGGTTCGTCGTGTGGGGCGCGAGCTCGAGCTCCTTCGTCCCCGCAGGAACCTGCACCGAGTATTCCCAGATATCATAGCGGAACTCCGGCGTTACAGTCGCGCCCTGCGTTTTGATTCCCAGATCCGCGAGCGAATTGTCATCTGACGCCTGCACACAGAGCGCAAATGAAACGGTCATCGAGAGTACCAGTGCAAACACGGCCAGATGACGCAGCAGAACTTTCGTATTCATAGTAAAACCTCCGGTACAGCAGATTATACCTCATCGATTGCCTTCGCAATATCATGCCTGAAGTACTTGTTATCAAAATCGACCCACCCGACTGCCTCATAGGCGCTTGCCCTGGCGTCTTTCAGGTCCCTGCCGAGCGCTGTGATTCCCAGCACGCGGCCGCCGGATGTGACGATCTTTCCGTCCTTAAGCGCGGTTCCTGCGTGGAAGCAGAAATGCCTGTCGGAATCGTCAAACTTCTCAAGGCCTCTGATCTCTTTTCCCTTCTCATAGGCCGCCGGATACCCGTCCGACGCAAGAACGACGCACACACAGGCGTCCTTGGAGAACTTCAGGTCGATCTGATCCAGGGTTCCGTCGATGCACGCTTCCATCACGTCGATCAGGTCATTTTCCATTCTGGGCAGGACCACCTGCGCCTCCGGATCCCCGAACCGGCAGTTGTACTCCAGCACCTTCGGTCCGTCCTGCGTAAGCATCAGTCCGAAGAAAATAACGCCCCTGAACTCTCTTCCTTCCGCCTTCATGGCGTCGACGGTCGGCTGGAAGATCTTCTCGCGGCAGAACGCCTGCACCTGTTCGGTGTAGAACGGGCTCGGGGAGAAATTCCCCATGCCGCCTGTATTCAGTCCGGTATCTCCGTCGCCGGCCCGCTTGTGATCCTGCGCGGAGGCCATTTCCTTGATGTGCGTTCCGTCCACGAAGGTCAGGACCGACACCTCGCGTCCAGTCATAAACTCTTCGATGACCATCTCATCGCCCGCTGCGCCGAACTTCTTAATCCCCATGATCTGCTCGGTTCCCTCGAGCGCTTCTTCCAGCGTCTCGCAGATCAGGACCCCCTTGCCGAGCGCAAGGCCGCTCGCCTTGAGGACCACCGGGAAGGAGGCGCTGCTCTTCAGATAGTCGATTGCCTTCTCCTTCTCCGTGAAGGTCTCGTACGCGGCCGTCGGAATGTTGTATTTCTTCATCAGATCCTTGGAAAATGCTTTGCTCCCTTCCAGGATCGCAGCATTCTTTCTCGGTCCGAATACGCGCAGCGAATGTGCCTCAAACACATCCACGATGCCTCCGACCAGCGGATCATCCATCCCGATGATGGTCAGGTCGATCTCATGCTCTTTTGCAAAGCACGCAAGCTCTTCATACTGGTCCGCCTTCAGGGGCACGATCTCTGCAATCTGCGCGATGCCGGCGTTGCCCGGCGCGCAGTAGATCTTCTCCACCTTCGGGCTCTGCGCGCATTTCCACGCGATGACATGCTCTCTTCCGCCGCTGCCTACGATCAGTATCTTCATGCGTCCCTCCTCGTAATCCGTACCTTTCCGTCCTCAACCGCAACCTGCCCGTGCGCGATCATCTGGATCGCTTCCGGCAGGATCTTCCATTCCGCCTGCTCCATAATGCGTCTCTGCAGCGTCTTGGGCGTGTCGCCGTCCTGCACTTCCACTGCCTTCTGCAGTATGATCGGCCCGGTGTCCGTTCCGGCATCCACAAAATGAACTGTTGCGCCGGAGACTCTGACGCCTCTTTGAAGCGCCGCCTCATGCACCTTCAGCCCGTAGTATCCCTTGCCGCAGAAGGAAGGGATCAAAGATGGGTGGATGTTGATGATCCGGTTCGGATACGCCTCCACCATCTGCGGGGGGATCACACAGAGAAATCCCGCCAGCACGACCAGCTCTGCGCCGGATGAGCGCACCGCTTCCAGCAGCGCCTCATGAAACTGCTCTCTGGTCTCAAACGACTTCGGGCTGACTGCAAGCGCCGGAACGCCTGCCTTCCTTGCTCTTTCCAGTGCGTACGCGCCGGGATTGTTGGACACGACGGCGCTGATCTCTACATCACGGATCGTCCCTGCGGCGACCGCGTCCAGGATCGCCTGGAGATTCGTTCCGCCGCCCGATACCAGTACCGCCGCCTTCATTCTTCAATCTCCACGCTCTTGGATCCGCTCTGGATACCGCCGATCACATACACCGTCTCGCCGGCTCCCTTCAGGGCCTCCAGCGCCGCGCCGGCCTCCTCGGGCGAAACCGCCAGGACCATGCCGATTCCCATGTTGTAGGTATTGTACATGACGTGCTCTTCGATGCCGCCCCGCTTCTGCAGCATCCTGAAGATCGCCGGAACCTCATAGCTGTCTTTGCGGATCACGGCCTTCACGCCCTCCGGAAGCATCCGGGGCACATTCTCATAGAAGCCGCCGCCCGTGATATGGCTGCAGCCCTTGATCGTCACGCCGGCGCTGCGGACGCTCTCGAGCGCCCTGACATAGATGCGGGTCGGACGGATCAGGGCGTCGCCCAACGTCTCTCCCAGTTCTTCTTCATAGGTTCCCAGGCTGGCTTGATCCATCGGGAATACCTGCCGCACGAGCGAGAATCCGTTGCTGTGGATGCCGCTCGAAGCGATCCCGATGAGGACGTCGCCTTCGCAGATGGACTGTCCGGTGATCAGGTCCTTCCTGTCCACGACGCCCACTGCAAATCCTGCCAGGTCATATTCATCCTCCGGATAGAATCCCGGCATCTCCGCAGTCTCCCCGCCGATCAGCGCCGCGCCTGACTGCACGCAGCCTTCGGCAACCCCGCTGACGATCTGCGCGATCCTGGACGGCTCATTCTTTCCGCAGGCGATGTAATCCAGGAAAAACAGCGGCTGTCCGCCGGCGCACGCAATGTCATTGACGCACATGGCGACACAGTCGATGCCGACCGTATCATGCCGGTCCATCAGGAATGCAAGCTTGAGCTTCGTTCCGACGCCGTCGGTTCCGGAGACCAGAACCGGCTCTTCCATATCCTTGAATGCATCCGCGCTGAACGCGCCCGAGAAGCCGCCCAGCCCTGTCAGGACTTCCGGACGGTTTGTGCGCTCCACAAACTGCTTCATCTGCCTGACAGCTTCATATCCTGCTTCAATATCTACCCCAGCCTTTTTATAGTCCATATCCTTATCCCTTTATTTCTTATAATTACGGTAACCGGTTTCCTGCAGTCTGCGGTCTTTCTCCTGTACCTGCGCGCTCATCTTCTCACTGTATGCTTTGAGTTTTTCCTTCAGCGAGTCGTCGCTCACAGCAAGGATCTTCACGGCCAGCAGGCCCGCATTGGCCCCGCCGTTGATCGCCACCGTCGCGACCGGGATTCCGGGCGGCATCTGGACGATCGAATACAGGCTGTCCTGTCCTCCGAGCGCGGAGGTGTACATCGGGATTCCGATGACCGGCAGCGGGAACAGCGCCGCGCACATGCCGGGAAGATGTGCCGCCATGCCGGCCCCGGCGATGATCACGGACAGGCCGCGCTCCTCGGCGCCTTTGGCGTATTCAAAAAACATATCCGGCTCACGGTGCGCGGAGAGAATCGTCATCTCATATTCCACCCCGAACTGTTCCAGGATATCCGCGGCCTTCGCCATCACTTCCATATCTGAGTCAGACCCCATCACGATGCCGACTTTCGCCATATAAACTCCTTTCTGACTGGGTTCATTGTTTCACTTCTGCATGGATTCTACCCGCATGCACTCTACCTGTCAACTCAGTCAGGGACTCCCCGACTGAGTTGACAGATCTCGCCTCGATCGCAGCCGCGCTCTAAGGAAGATGGTGCTGACGCACCAGGCGCGGCGCGTCAGGAACGCCAAGGCGTTCCTGTATCGCCTGCCAGCGGATCATTCAGTTCCTCCGTGCCCGGCAGGACAAACCGGCCGTCGCGGATCAGCTCCTGCCGGTACCCATTTTCGCCCAGCACTTCGATCAGCCCGAGCTCCTCATACGGGATCGTGATGTCCGTATGGCATCCGAAATATGCCTTCTCCGGATCTTCCCTGCGGAGGATGGAAACCTCGTTGTCCTTCGCGACGATGACCTTGCCGTCCGGGTTGAAGATCTCAGAATCCTCCTCCCACGAATAGCAGGTGTCTCCCACCGCAAAGTGCGGCCCGGTCTTCTCCGCGATCAGGATCGGGAGGCGGGAGGCGATGCCGAAGCGCCTTGCCGCCGTATAGGCCGTGGTGTTGGTGCCGATCGCAAACTCGCCCATCGGGAGCGTGTCATGATGGAAGAGGATATTCTCCCGGATATAGGCCTCATTTTCCTTCGGATCATCGAAGTTTCTGCAGGATGCGCTGCGGATCATGCCGTCCTGAAAATAAATCTCGAGATCTTTGAAGTTGAGCCCTTCCAGATAGACCTGTGAGACATGCAGGATCCCGCTGGTTCCCTTCAGGCGCGGAGACGTGAAGACCTCCCCGACCGGGATGTTGACGTCTGCCCCGCAGTTTTCAAAGATCGTCTCCTTCTGCGGATCTTTCAGCTCGCAGAAGGACACCGTCAGGTCGGTCTTATTCTGTCCGCACCCCAGGATGCGCGCCTTCGTCCCTTTGTTCAGCGCGTCGATCAGCGCCTCCTGTATCTTCGTGTATTTCGGAACGTCCAGCGTGTTGACCTTCAGGATCTCATGAAAGATCTCTTTATAGAGGGCCTCGTCGATCTGCTTCTCCCCGTCCTCTTCATGCGATGCGATGTCCGGCAGCGGCCAGGAGATGATCGTGAAGCTGCGCTCGCTCCCGATGATGTACTGATTGGAGAGCTGCATCAGGCGGCTTCGCATCTTCACCTCAGTCTTCTGCTGCCTGTCATCGTAGGACCAGGCCTGCGGGACGCTGACCGGCTCAAACGGATCCTCGCCGAAGGTCTCCATCACGGCGGGGCCGCCATGTTCATTCGCCAGCTGCTTCATCTCTTCATAGGCGCACCTGGCAGCCTCCACCCTGCGCTCCGCAAACCGGGCGTCCAGCATCAGGGCGGCGTCCTCTCTGTGGTCATAATCATACTGGGGGTTCGGGACGGCGCCCGTCACCCCGCTGCGGTACGCGCCGCGGATCGTCTGCGCGCTGACCGCATAGCGGTAGATCGTCGGGCGGAGGTTCATTTTCTCAAAATTCTGAATGGCCCTGCGGACGATCCGTTCAAATCCCACATGATAGATCAGATTGACGGTGCGCTTTTTCTCCAGCGGTTTTCTGCCGTAGACGAATCCCATCCGGTAGCCTTCCGTCCAGGTGTCCGCCATCCTGTCGATCTCCTCCTGCGGGAGGCTGTTCAGGTAGCGCGCCGTCAGGATCTCATTCTGCGTAATATATTCTCCATACCGGTACAGATACTGCACATCGTCCAGGTCGCTGTTCATGACGATGTCGGTAAAGAATCTGCAGTCCGGATCGATCATCTCCCGGATCCTGCGCGGACCGATCACATCCGCGTAGTCACTCTCAAACCAGTAGAGCGCATCCTTCACAGAGGCGGCCGTCTTCTCCGGATCCTCCAGTTCATCGCTTCCCTGCGCTCTTCCGAGACGCAGGATGCCGCAGATCTGCACAAACAGCTCGACATGGATGGCGGCCTCCTCCATCCTGTCTTCAAACACATACGCGATCAGGCCCCTCTCCTGTGCGCTGAGAAAGCACAGAAGCTTCCCGAAGGTCTCTCCGAGCTTTTCGCAGGCATAGACCGGGTTGCAGAAGCTCTCCCGGTAGTTCTGCGGAAGGATGTCCTCGTACATCTCCCGGTTGCACTGCACCAGCGCCTCCGGATGCGTCTCATAATATCCATCCTCCAGACGCGCGCGGATCTCATCCATCTGCATCAGGAAACGGGCATTTCTGCGGACATAAGAAACAAAACAGGCAGGAACCTCCGGCTCCTGCTCGATCTCCCTGACCCGGCCCATGGCCAGATCATACCGTTCTTTCAGAATGGCGCGCTCCGGCGCGCCGATCTGTCTCTCACTCATAAAATGATAATCCCCCAAGTACACGCAACCTGCACGATGACGCCAAGGCTCTCTTACCCGGCCAGCCCGACGCAGTAGACAATAAACCAAACAGCAACCATGAAGCCGCCCAGCAGGGTTCCGGTTTTGCTCAGCGTATAGGACTGATTCCGGTCCCTGAAGCTCTCCAGTCCGATCACCATCCCGTAGAATCCCATAACGAATCCGGAGAATCCGAGCGCCCCGGCCCACAGCGGCGCCTTGCCGGCCATGACCATGCAAATGAAAGCGGTCGACAGGAACAGGATCAGTGAAACACTGCCCGCCACCGTCGACAGGATCCCGCGCCCGTACCGGCTGCGGTCCTCAAATCTGTACTTCTTTGTTTTCTTCGCCATGGATCCTGACTCCCTTATGCGGATCTTCTGCTGTGCGGATCTTCTGCTATGCGGATCTTCTGCGCAGGCGCCTGATGCAGGCAAACAGGAGATATCCCGCCGCACACCCGAAGGTGTTCAGCAGCACATCGTCTATGTCGCACCGTCCGCGCATCGTGATATACTGCGCGCCCTCAACTCCGGCAGACAGCAGGGCGCCGCTAAGAATCGTTCTGCCGGGTCTTCCGAAATACCTGTGTACAACCGGAAGGATCGCCCCGAACGGGACAAACAGGAGGATGTTCCCGCCGATGTTCAGCAGTACGTATCTCGTCCCCAGGATGTCCCGGTTCTCCAGGATCCGGCGGATCTCCCGGAACGGAACCAGATTGGCCCGGTATCCGTACGGCGTGCTGCCGCGCTCTGCAAAAAACAGCAGATACACCAGGGACGCCAGATACGCCAGGAACAGGATCCTTCCCAGTATGCGGATATGTCTCTCAGTCTGCGCCTTCATCAGAACAGAACATTCTTCTTCTGTCCCAGAAGCATGGCGCCGCTCACGATCGCCATCACGCCGGTCACAATGCCTGCCACGATGGCCACGATCCCGGCCGTCATCGCAATCACGCCCGTCACACTCATCGTCCTGTAGATCTTTTCACCGTTTTCCATGTTTCCTCCTATCGGACGCCATACGCGTCATAGTACGCATCGATCCTTGCCATCAGTTCATCATCGATCAGCGTGCCCTTCAGATGCTCCACCACTTCCTTCATCGTCACGATGGCAGTGGTCCGGATCCCATAGGTCTCCTCGATCTCTTCCAGCGCGCTCTTTTCCCCGGTGCCTCTCTCGCAGCGGTCTACCGAGACCACCAGTCCGAGCACCTTCGCGCCTGCCGCCTGCCCCTGGATCACCGGAAGCGTCTCCCGGATCGATGTGCCGGCCGTCGTCACATCCTCGATCAGGACCACTCTGTCGCCGTCCTGGATCGGGCCGCCCAGCAGGATCCCCTTGTCGCCGTGATCCTTGATCTCCTTGCGGTTGGAGCAGTAGCGGATCTCCTTGCCGTACATGGACGACAGGGCAATGACCGCGGCCGTGCTCAGCGGAATCCCCTTATACGCCGGTCCGAACAGAACGTCAAAATCCGTCCCGAACTTCTCAGCGATCGCCTGCGCATAATATTCTCCAAGCTTCGCCAGCTGCCTGCCGGTGCGGTAGAAACCCGTGTTGACAAAGAACGGCGTCCTGCGCCCGCTCTTGGTGACAAAGTCACCAAACCGAAGTACCTGGCATTCCACCATGAAATCAATAAACTCTTCCTTATACTTCTCCATCCTGTCCTCCTTTAGTTACAGTTCACAGACCAGCCTCCGACCTTCTGCATGGAGTTCTGTGGGCACAACTGAAAACCATAGGCAGCCGACTAAGCTTTGCGAGTTGCTGCAGC
>CAJOKX010000043.1 GCA_905235415.1 uncultured Lachnospiraceae bacterium | reverse complement strand
CGCAAAGCTTAGTCGGCTGCCTATGGTTTTCAGTTGTGCCCACAGAACTCCATGCAGAAGGTCGGAGGCTGACCTGTGAACATGGGTTCACGCGCCATTCCTATACCATCAGATTCAGCCTGACCTCCGCGGTCCTGAACTGTGCGTCGACGGACGTATACCGGGTCTCCCCGTCCACGTGGACCCACAGCGGGCGCTGTGCCTGAATCCGCACGGAACGCCTCCTTGCCTGTGTCACACACTCTTTGTGCTTCACATGCTTTCCCTTGAAAGCACCCAGGAAGAAGCGGAAGAACTCCGTCTTTGACAGATTATGCACCACACACAGATCCAGCTTCCCGTCGTCTGCCTCCGCCTTCGGGCACAGCATAAAACCGCCGCCTTCATACTTGTGGTTCATTCCCGCCGCAAAGACCAGTTCATCCTGTACCCGTACGACATCCTTTGTCTCGCCTTCGCGCCGCTCATACGTAATCTGCGCCGGAGCGCTCTCCCATGAAAGGATCAGCTTCACCGCTTCCCGCAGGTAGATGAGCTTGCCCTGGCCGATCTTATGCAGAACCCCCTTGACGGAATCATCGGACGCCATATGGCACACCTGTGCATCAAACCCGATCCCTGAGCTGACCGCAAACAGCATCGAAACGTCCCGGTCGTGAAGGATGGTCTGACCGACGTCCATCTGCCGCAGGGTCTCCTCCCGGAGAATCCTCTTCACGATCTCTCCCGGATCCGACGGCAGCTCCAGTCCTCTTGCAAGATCATTGCCGGAGCCGGAGGGGATCAGTCCCACGCGGGTATGTTCAAAATCCTGTATCCCGTTGAGCACCTCGTTCAGGGTCCCGTCGCCTCCGACAACCGCCAGATTGACGAAGGATTCCTTACGGGAAGAGGAGTCCGTGAGTCTGGAGGCGATCTGCGTCAGGCTGTCGGACTGTGATGAAAAATGAATCTCGTAGTCCGCGCCTGAAAACAGCGGAAGGATCTTCTTCCTGAAATAATCCATGGTTCTTCCGGAAGCGCCGCCCGGATTGACAATTATATGTATCATCTCTCAGACCTTAAACAGTGTTCCCATAATGCTTCTTCCAAGCTGCGCGCCGACGTTGCCTCCCAGCGTTCCGCCGAAGGATCCTCCGACAGACTTGCCGATGTTCTTGCCGACCTGTCTTCCAACCGTTCCGGAAACGGTCTTCGCGACCCTGGCCGCCTCCGTCTTCTTCTTCTGCGCTTCTCTCTGGGCTTCCTTCTCTGCCGCCGCAGCCGCCTTCGCAGCTTCCTTCTCCTCCTGCTCTCTGAGCTTTGCTTCCTGCGCCTCTTCGGCGGCCTTCAGCGCGGCTGCCCGCGCTTCAAGCCCCATCCTCTCCAGGAATTCATAAGCGCTGTCCCGGTCAACAGAGGTCGCATAGCGCGCATACAGCAGGTTCCCTTTGATCAGTGAATCGCGCATCGCATCGTCGCAGGTTCCGTTGAATGACTGCGGGGGCAGGATCATGCAGCGCTCTACAACGGACGGTACGCCGTCTGCATCGAGCGTAGAGACCAGCGCCTCGCCGGTCGCAAGATTCTGGATCGCCTCAGCGGTGTCAAACTCCGGATTCGCCCGGTAGGTACCTGCGGCTGCCTTCACCTGGCGCAGCTCATTGGGCGTATATGCGTGAAGCGCATGCTGGATCTTATTGCCCAGCTGGCTGATCACGCCGTCCGGAATATCTCCCGGATTCTGCGTCACGAAAAAGATCCCGACGCCCTTGGAGCGGATCAGCTTCACGGTCTGCTCGATCCTGGACAGAAGATCCTTCGTCGCATGATCAAACAGCATGTGCGCTTCATCAAAGAAAAATACCATCTTCGGCTTCGGACAGTCGCCGACTTCCGGAAGCATCTCATAGAGTTCGGACAGCATCCACAGAAGGAAGGTCGAATACATATCCGGGTTCATGATCAGCCTGCGGCAGTCCATGACGGAGATCAGACCCTGTCCGTTCTCCATCTGCAGCAAGTCTGTGATATTCAGCGCAGGCTCGCCGAAGAACTGATCTGCCCCCTGGCTCTCCAGGGAGACGATCGCGCGGGTGATCGCCGCGATCGAAGCGGGCGCGATATTGCCGTACTGCGGCGCGAATTCTCTGGAATTCTCATCCACATAGTTCAGCATCGCCTTCAGGTCCTTCGTATCGATCAGGAGCATATTGTTGTCGTCGGCAATCTTAAAGACGACGTTCAGGATATCCGTCTGCAGCTCATTGATTCCCAGGACCCTGGCAAGAAGGAGCGGCCCCATCTCCGTAATGGTGGTGCGCAGCGGCATGCCCTTCTCTCCGTACACATCCCAGAATGCGACCGGATACTTTCTGTATGCGTAGCCGTCCTGTGCAAGATTCATCGACTGAACGCGCGAGACAACATGCTCCTCATCCGCGCCTTCCTGCGCCAGGGAACCGAGATCCCCCTTGATATCGGCCAGGAATACGGGAACGCCCGCGTCCGAGAACGATTCCGCAAGCACTTTCAGGCTGACGGTCTTTCCGGTGCCGGTCGCGCCGGCGATCATCCCGTGCCGGTTCGCCATCGCCGGATCCAGAAAAACTTCATGATCTCCGTTTTTGCCGATCAGTATCTTCCCATCTTTTAACATTGCGCTCTGTCCTCCCTTTCTCCTGCCGCAGGCAGCCGTTTCAAAATCTGTTCTCAGTGTATCATAGGCAGATTTGTGCAATCAAGTATTCCCGGATCAGATGCCCTTAAAATCAACGGCAAAACTCAGTTTCCTGTCCGTCGGAAGCAGGTATTCCGGATGCGGACGCGCGCCCCAGCTGTCGTCTCCCGCAACGCCCATCTGCTTCAGCGAGCACCGCACGTACGTACGGTGCACCGGGGGCAGTTCATAGGGATGCCGCGCGAATTCCAGCATCGCGGGGCTGTACGGAATCGCAGAGAATTCCATCGTGCCCGGACGCGAAGCTTCCGGATCATTGCAGTCCTCAAACGGTGCGCCGCCAAATCGGATCCCGTGTCCGTGATCGTCGGTAATCTCCGCCCAGCGCACGCCGGTGCGGTTCCCGGTCTCCTGCGGCACCAGATACGGCTCCACCATGTCCGCCGCGTCTCTCGTATACAGTCCGAGCTTTGCCCCCTGCCTTCTGTCGCAGTAATTCTCCTCCGGTCCCATTCCGTAGTAGGTCACATGGCGGTAGTCCGCGCTGATGCCGAACATCCATCCGAATTCCGGCATCGGCGGAAGCTCCGTCTGCGGTTCATACTCGAGGATGCAGCGGACGGTGCCGTCCGGGAACACCCTGTAGACTGTCAGGCACGGGACACAGGCTGCGGTTCTGTCCTGCGCACAAGGCGCGGCGTCTGTCTGCGGAAACAGCACCGGAAGGTATTTCCGGTAGGTGATCTCAACATATTCATCCGTCACTGTGATCTTCGGATACGACTCTTTCTCTCCGTTTCCTGCATCAGACACGCCCCTGCCCGGATCCGCATCGCTCTGGTATTCGCTTGCAAGGCGCCATGCGCCCAGGCGCGTCGCCATATGATACCCATTGTCATTGGAAACCGGCGCCCTCCAGAAATTCGGCCGCGGGATCTCATCGATCAGCTCCCTGCCGTTTGACCTGTAGGAAACCAGGCCGCCCTGCGCATGGGAGAACAGGACCTCAAATAATTCGCCGGAAACGCCCAGATTCACAAATCCTCTCACAACCCGCAGCCTGCCCTGCGCCGGTGCTTTCCTGCAAAGAGTATCTCTGCCGTCCTCCAGGACCTGCTGACCGTATGCCGTCTCATAGCCCTTCTTCGCCCAGAGTGTATCTTCCTTCAGGCGGAAGGAAACGGTCAGCGCCAGCTCGCCCTTTGCTTTCCCGATTCCCTGAAGGATCGCGTCCGGAAGCGGATACGTTTCCTCTGAAAGAGGCTCCACATTCGTCTTGATGCCTGCGCGCACGATCAGCTTCCCGTTCTCATGCAGCAGCACTTCACAGTCATATTCGTCGGTATTGACAAACAGGTTCTTGTTGGTAATCCGGACGCTCTCGCCTGTTATCTGCGCTTTGATGGTGCGGTAGTTATAGCGGATCTCCTGGATCTTTCCGTACGGGCGCCGGAGCGCGTTCACGATCCCGTTTCCGGAGAAATCATAGTCGGTCGGCCGCTCGCCGTGATCCCCGCCGTATGCCAGGTATTCTTCCCCGCAGCGGTTCTTTGTCCGCACTGCCTGATCGACGAAATCCCAGATGAATCCGCCCTGGTAGCGCGGATTTCTCTCCGACAGCTCAATATACTTGTGCATGCCTCCGTTGGAATTTCCCATCGAATGCGTGTATTCGCACAGAATAAACGGCCGCTCCGGATGCTCTTTCAAAAACGCGTCCACATTCTCGGCGCTCGCATACATCTGCGTCTCGATATCCGTCGTTTCATTATATCTGCGGTCATTCACAACGCCCTCATAATGCACCAGGCGCGTGGGATCGAGCTTCCTGAATTCCTGCGACATCCTGTAGATCACGCTGCCGCCGAAGCTCTCATTTCCGCAGGACCAGATCAGGATGCTGGGATGATTCTTGTCCTTTTCATAACAGGAGCGCACACGGTCCAGCATCATCTCCAGGTATTCCTCCCGGTCATTCGGAAGCCTGACTTCCTCCGTGCCCGGGAACGCCCAGCTTCCGTGGGTCTCCATGTTGTTTTCTGCGATCATGTACAGTCCGTAGATATCACAGAGCCTGTAGATCATCGCATCATTGGAATAATGGCTGGTCCGGATCGCGTTGATGTTATTGCGCTTCATGATCGTGACGTCCCGGATCACATCCTTGCTGCGCGGGGATCTGCCTGTGTCACAGGAGAACTCATGCCGGTCCGTCCCGTTGAAGACGATCCGCCTGCCGTTGAGCTGCATCAGACCGTCCTTCAGTTCAAAATGGCGGAACCCTGTCAGCTCACTGAGCGCTTCCGTCACTGTTCCTTCTTCGTCTTTCAGGAAGACCTGGAGCTCATACAGATACGGAACTTCGGCGCTCCAGGGATGGACATTCCCGATCTGCGCGTGAATCGTCCCCTCTGATGCGCTCACTTCGCCCTGCGCGGCCACAGTGTCCGGATCAAATGATGGATTCTCATACCCGGACGGTTTTGCGACGCCGCGCGCGATCAGTTTCCATACAAGGGTGGCGCCCTCTGTCTTTCCGGATACCTTCACCTGCGTATCCAGAACGCCCTCCGTCATGGTCCCATCGAGATCTGCGCGGATCTGAAGATCCTCCACATGGACCGCCGGAACGGCATACAGGACAACATCGCGGAAGATCCCGCTCAGGCGGAACATATCCTGGTCTTCCAGCCAGGATCCGTTCACGAACTTGAAGTCGATCAGCGCCAGACGGTTCTTCCCTTCTGTGAGATACGGCGTCAGGTCAAATTCAGTCGGCGTAAAGGAATCTTCGCTGTATCCGACATAGGACCCGTTCAGCCACAGGGCAAACCCTGCCTCCACGCCTTTGAAACAGATCCGCACGCCCATCCCTTTCCATGCATCCGGAACGGTAAAAAAGGTGACATACTGCGCAGTGGGATTGAAAATCTTCGGCGATTCACCGAGTTTCAGATCCTCCCTGCCGTCCCACGGATACTGCACATTGACATACGCAGGAGCGTCATATCCTTCCATCTGGATATTGGAAGGGACACTGATCTCCTTCCAGCCGCTCACGTCAAACTCCATCTGTTCAAACCCGGCAGCAGCCGATGCTGGATTCTCCGCGTAATGGAACTTCCACATCCCGTTCAGGCTTCTCTCCAGGCTGCTGCTTCCCGGTCTGCGGATCAGGTCTTCCCTGTGCGCCTCCATCTCGGGTATGCTTGCATACACAACTCTGTCCGAGCGGGCTGGAAGTGTATGGACCTTAAAAACAGCGGGATCATCAAGAATTCTGCAGTCAAACCCATTCATCTTCATTCATCCTCCTGTCTGTCAAATACAAATGGATCCTTGGATTCTCCTGTGCCGCCCTGGAAAGAACCTCCAGTGTCTTCAGCGCATAAGAATCCGGCGTCAGCTCTTCCAGCATGGAAGCGTCCGTCTCAAATATGGTTTCTTCACGAACTTCGGAAAGCAGATCATACAGAGCGTCCAGGTTCCCCCCGAAATAATCCGGAAGATCCAGCTGCACCTTCATATATGCAGCCATCACATCCTTCGATCCGATGCTCCCTTTTCCAATCGCGATCCTTCTGATCACTGGCTTTGCCATTCTCTGTCCTCCGTCCTCTCAGTCATCGCCCCACAGAAGTGTGAAGCTTTCATAATGGTCTTCCGTATAATAGATATTCCAGTCGCCGTTGTCATCGTCGCCGGAATAGATGATCCTCTTTGCGCCGCGCGATTTCCCGCCCAGCGTATCAATATCGCACTCGTGGTACTCTCTGCCGCGCACCTCGGGAAGAAGGCCTTCATAGTTGCCGTAATAATCACCGCCGATGCACATGCCGTCGACAACCAGATGGAGCGCGCCGCCCTCCCAGCCGGCTTTTCTCGCTTCCTTCTTTGTCATATAGTTGGACGGAAGACAATGATACCGGACCAGGTATGCGCAGACCTCCTCTTTCGTGTCATAGCTCCCGTCTTCCTCAATGTCGCAGTCAGGATACGGATTCTCTCCATCCATGCTGTCATACGACGTCTCGTCAGAACCAACAAGCCAGTCAAACAGATCCCCGATCGTTGATGCCTGCGCCCATGTGGCGCAAAGAGACACGACGAGTGCCATCACAAGTGCTGTCCATATTCTTTTTGCCGTTCGATTCATTCTCTCCACCTCCACATGGAAAGAATACAGGATTCAGGCAGCTTTGTCCATTCAAGAACGGCTCGGAGTTCTTGCAACTCCGAGCTGATATCCGGATTCAGCAGATAATAAAACCGGGACTGCACAGTCTGCGCAGTCCCGGCGTATATCACATATTCAATTGTCAATGCATCGCACGATCAGGCCTTTGCCTGCTTGCCCAGAGTCCTGATACCGGTGATCGCAAGATCAACAGCAAGGACAACCAGAACAACAGCGATGACGCCCTGGATGATGCTCCACATATCGCCAGCCTTGAATCTCAGCATGATCGTCTGGATCAGGGATGTGATCGTCACGACAAGCATGAAGCACATCGGGATAAAGAACATCTTGTTGTTGCGTCCGATGGAACCAAGCCATGCGCAGACAGCCAGAAGACCGAGTGCAGCAAGCAGCTGGTTGGCAGCGCCGAACAGCGGCCAGATCTTGGAATATCCGGTCAGGCCGAGGCCGATGCCCAGGAATACGGTAATCGCAGTCGCAACAAACGGATTCACCAGAACAGCCTTGAAGCCCTTCGCATCCTTGACTGTCTCGCCCTTATCCAGCCAGAACTCCTGGAACATGTAACGGGCAAGTCTGGTAGCGGTATCCAGAGAGGTCAGGCAGAATACGGAAACTGCAAGAACCAGCATCTGATAGATAACTCTCTGAACGCCTTCGTTCGTGAAGGAGCCGAGCATGCGGGACAGACCGGTTGCGAAAACGATGGTCGGGCTTGCATATTTCAGCTCTTCTGCCGGAACGTTGACTTCTTTCCAGATATACGCAACCGCGCACAGGGAAAGAACAGCAACAACGCACTCAATCAGCATAGCGCCGTAGCCGATCGGCATAGCGTCTCTCTCATTGTCGATCTGCTTCGCGGTTGTTCCGGAAGATACCAGTGAATGGAAACCGGAGATTGCGCCGCAGGCGATGGTAATGAACAGAGCCGGGAACATGGTACCTGTCGTGAACAGGCCGTTTCCTGTTACCTTGAATCCTGCAAATGCCGGCATAGCGGTTGTTCCGGTACCGGTAAATGCTGCGCCGAATACGGAAATCAGAGCAACTGCAATCATGAAGTAAAGCAGGAAGGAGCTCAGATAGTCACGCGGCTGAAGCAGGATCCAGACCGGAGTTACGGAAGCAATCAGGATATACAGTGCAAGGATATACATCCAGGTGTTGTACGTGAAGGCAATCGGATGCCAGTTCAGGCCGAGCGCAACGATTGCAACGATACCGACGCAGCCGATCACGGTCGCGATACCGACAGCAACATTCTGTCTGTATACCAGGAAACCAAAGATGATCGCCAGCACGATGAACAGGATCGAGATCATAGCCGTTGACAGGTTCGCGTCAAGATTGGCTCCCTCAATCGCAACACCGGCAGCATTCGTGGTGCCGAATGTATTCGCAACAATCGAAGCGAATGCAGCGACAACCAGAAGAAGGGTCATCCATGCAAACACAAGGAACAGCCTCTTGGCCTTCTGTCCCATGGTCTCGCTGATGACAACGCCGATCGACTGACCCTTGTTGCGGATCGAAGCGAACAGAGCACCGAAGTCATGTACGCCGCCGAAGAAAACGCCGCCGATCAGAACCCACAGAAGAACCGGAACCCAACCGAAAATAGCGGCCTGGATCGGTCCGTTGATGGGGCCTGCACCAGCGATGGATGAGAAATGATGTCCCATCAGGACTGCTGCCTTGGCGGGAACATAGTCCACACCGTCCTCAAGCTCATGAGCCGGAGTCTTCCTGGACGGATCGATCCCCCACTCCTTTGCCAGCCATCTGCCATAACCAAGATATCCTATTGCAAGGACAACCAGGCTGATCAGCAGAACTACAAGAATGTTCATACAACGTCCTCCTTTTGTCTCAGAACTTTGTTGGCATCAAAGTTCTTGGAATATAAACTCAACATCTGCTTGGATATCTTGCTGGAAATAATCCTATCCTGTTCGAGATCCGCACAGATGATGTGCCCTTCGGCATGTCCCCTGACCGTGAAGAGGTAACTCCTGGAATACCTGAATGACCGAATCTGCCGCACGGTTTCTTCCTGCGGAGACTTCTCAGACAGAATGACAACGGTCAGGTCAGAGACCATATGATCCTTCTCGGGATACTTCTCTCCCTTCCGGACCAGCCTGGGTTCCATGTGCTCCACCATCAGCCTGCGCGCTTCGGCAATCGTCTCCGCCGTGCACTGCTGCGTCTCTATAAACAGGATGTGCTCATATGTGCGCACCGCCCACAGCTGCGCCTTGCGGACCGCTACATACTTCTCATTCAGTGAGAAGAAATATCCGTATGCGGCAACCTCCAGGCTGCCGATCCGGTAGGGACGGTAAATGTCATATGTGCCGGACAACTTGTCCAGGATCCTGTCCAGATACTCACTTGAAACCACTATGATCTACTCCACCATATCTGTAATACATAATAAGTATGCAATTTCCATAAATCTATCACAAAATTGCACGCACTTCAAGAAATTAAATGTTAAATAGTTCCAATAATACCGAAATAATTCTGACAGATTTCACGTGCCCTCAAAATAGTTTCCGTATTTGTGTGAACAAATATCGGATGGCCTTATCCAAGCAGTTCGGGCATGGGATCGATTCCGGCAGCCAGGAAGAGTCCGACCACCAGCGCTACGGTCATCGCATACAGAAGGCACGGGAAAATGTTGGTGCGGATCAGACGCCCTTCCTGCCCGTTCGTTCCCGTCGTCGCGCAGACGGCAACAATATTATGCACGCAGATCATATTTCCGATTGCGCCGCCCATGCACTGAAGCGCTGTAATCAGGACCGGGCTGGTATGCAGGATCCTTGCGGTTTCATACTGAATCGGTGCAAACAGTGTGTTGGACACCGTGTTGGACCCGGACATAAACGCGCCCAGCACGCCGATCAGCGGGGCCGCTATGAAATAAGCGCCCGAGAACAGCGACGCCATCGCATCCGCAAGGGTATAGAGCATGGAATCGCCCGCGCCGGTGCCCGTATAGCGGTACAGGTTGACCATCGCAACGCCGAACAGCAGCGCCACGGCCGCCCCCGAGATCTGCCCTGCAGTATTCCTGAGTGCTCTTGCAGTCTCCTCTTTCTTCATCCCGTAGAAAGCGGCGCTCACAAGTGCAACCGGGATAAACGGGAGGATTCCCGGATTATAGAGAACCTTAAAATCCCAGTCCGCCCCGGAAACGCCCAGGATCGAATGGATATGCAGAATCAGCGGGTCTGAATTCAGTACGCCCTTGATCCCGAATGCGTCCACCCTCGTCAGGACGAGCAGGATCCCGATCACAATATACGGCATCCACGCGCGCAGAGGATGCATCGGATGTTTCCTGTCTTTGTTTTCTTCTGTCTCAGACGCACCCTTTACAAAACGCCTGTCTCCCGCCGTCTGCTCCCCCTCTTCCGCCGCGGTCACATACCCGTCGAACGTCCAGACTTTTTCCGGGACAAACCATCCTCTCCGGATCGCAAAGACCAGGATCGGAAGCGCGCCGATAAATGCAACCATGGACGTCAGTTCCGGACCTGCCAGGATTCCCATTGCCAGATAGATGGAAGCGACAACCGCCCCCGTAAAGAGGCAGAACGGAAGCGCTCCGAAAGCGTCTTTGAATGTGCGGTCTTTCCCGAACACCTTGCACAGCACCAGAACGCCCGCGAAGATAATCAGGATGCCGCCGATTGCGTGCGGGATCACAACCCATTTGGTAAGGACTCTTGTAAATGTGTCAGGGTCAGCGCCGGCAGATACAACCGCATCCTTCACGGTCGCCGAGGCAGTCATGAGCGGAACGCCCACAGGGCCCGGCTCCACCGGCCAGGAATTGTAGATCAGGCATACCGTGGCCGCAGCCAGCGGCGGAAATCCCAGGCTGATCAGGATCGGGGCCGCGAGCGCCGCAGGCGTTCCGAACCCTGCCGACCCTTCAATAAAGCCTGCGAATACGAAGCCGATCAGGACGCACTGCAGCCTGGCGTCCCTTGTGATATGCGAAAACATGCGGTTGATGGAATCCATCGCGCCGGACATCCGCAGGACATTCATCAGCAGGATCGCGCCGAAGATAATCAGCAGGATCTCAGAAGCGCTCAAAAAACCACCGAGCGTTCGCGCAGCGATCCCCTGAAGATCCATCTTCCACAGGGCAAACGCCGCAATAGCGGCAGACAGCCATGAAAGCGGCATCGCTCTTTTCGCCGGCCATCCGAAAACAGTCATCAGTATTACACACAGCAGGATCGGACCTGCAGCCACAATTGTCAGCATTGTTTCAACCTCTATCCTTTATTCCCAGAACAGTTCATCCAGTGTACGGTTCAGAACCTTGCAGATGGCTATACACAGCCGGATCGTCGGATTGTAATCGCCTTTTTCGATCGCGCTGATCGTCTGGCGGGAAACCCCGACTTCATGGGCAAGCTCTTCCTGCGACAGGTCCATCGCGGCGCGCGCGGATTTCAGGCGGAGATTCTTCATCACTCATCCTCCTCTGTCTTGTGCACAGACCGGTACAGCGACGCACCCAGGATCGTCGTAAACAGCGGGATGCAGAGCACTGTCACAATACGCTCATCCTCAGCCGGCTTCGTCAGGTCCCTGAAAATGCCTTCCCGCGCAAGGGATACGAGCATGACCACGCAGAAGATCTCCATCACGCCGATCAGCAGGAGAAACCCTTTATTGCTGCTGCGGTTCATCCCGAAATACGAATCATGCAGGATGGTATATCCCGCCAGCACGCTTCCGCTGATCACCGTTCCAAGGAACAGCGCATCCGAAGCAGACAGAATCCGGATCCCGGCGCATTTCTCCAGAATCATGCATGCAGCCATATAGAAGACCATGGTATAAAATGCATACCACGCGCCCTCCCCTCTTATGCGCAGCTGCATCTCGTCGTATGCCTGGTCAATCTTCTTCTGCCGCTTCTTTTCATAGAAGATCAGCCCCACTGCAATCGCGATAATGCAGACAGCCATCAGAACCGAAGCACTCATACGCACCCTCCATTTTTGAAGTTCACTTGAAAAAATGAATTCCAGCTGCCGGTAAACGTTACCAGAACTAAGTGTTGCCAAAATGTTGGTGGCTGGCAGTTACTCTTGCAAACCGGAACTTGTAATTGCAATTCACCCAATTCACCGTCATACGCCTGCGCCTGGTTCACTTTAGTACTCTGTGTGAATTTTGTCAAGTTTATTTGACATAATTCACATTAAAAACAGCGGACCCCTGCGCCTTCCCCGACGCCGTCCCCCGGGGGAGTTCCCCGGGAGCTGAGCGGAGCCCGAAACGGGCCCGAAGGGAGCGCAAAGATCCGCCAAGATGGAGAAACGGTCACTGACCGTCGTATATCAACACGATTCTGCGCCGGCATACCGGCGCTCGGTCCGGATTACATCCGGACGCACGCTTTTGTGACGAAGGCAAGATCCGGCGTGCCGCACATCTTCATTGCATCCGCCAGTTCCTTCCCGAGTTTTTCGGTGAGGGCCGCCACGCCCTCTCTCTTGCCGCCGTAGACGGCCGTCACATACGGCCGGGCGATGATCACGCCGTCCGCGCCGAGTGCGATGGCTTTGAAGATGTCCACGCCGTCCCGGATGCCGCCGTCAACGAGGATCATCATATCCTTCCCGACTGCGTCCGCAATCTCAGGCAGCACTTCGGCAGTCGCAGGACATTGGTCCAGCACACGGCCTCCGTGGTTGGAAACGACAATCGCCTGCGCGCCGGCCTCCTTTGCCTTCAGCGCCCCGCCGACCGTCATGACGCCTTTTACGATAAACGGTTTCCCGACCGCACGGACAATCTCAGAGAGTTCTTCAACGCTCTTGCTTCCTGCAGGCGGCGTTAGGTTCTGCAGGAACGGAAGCCCTGCCGCGTCCACATCCATGGCCGCCGCGACAGATCCCGACTGTTCCACCAGACGGAACTTTTCCTGCAGGGTATTGATATCCCAGGGTTTAATGGTAGGGACGCCGCGCCCCCGGACGGAGGCGATCGCCCTGGAGGCCGCCTGCATCACGACCGGGTTGGTCCCGTCTCCGGTAAACGCCAGGATCCCCGCATCCGCACACCCCGATACCAGGATATCGTTGTAGGCCACGTCATCCAGCATATCTCCGTAGTGGAGATTGACGGCGCCGACCGGTCCTGCGAAAATCGGGTATTTCATCTGATATCCGAAGAAATCAAACGTCGTATCCGGGGTAAAGGTTTCTGTAAGCGTGTCCATGTTGATGCGGATCTTCTTCCACGCCTCAAAATTGCGCACCGCCGTATCGCCGTATCCTTTGGCGCCGGGCCCCGGCATGGTGTTTCCGCAGGCCTTCCCGCTGCACACCGGACAAACCTTGCAGTGCGGTCCCATCTTTCCCCTTGCATTCTGAAGTACTTCCTGATAGGTCATGGCTTTCCTCCTTTACATGACTGCCTGTATGGAATCCGCGATATCTCCTGCGGTCATACTCCGTGAACCCATCGCCGCCGCTGCGGCGTCCCCGGCCATTCCGTGCAGCAGAACGCCGCATCCGGCAGCGTCCATCGCTCCCAGCCCCTGTGCCATGAGGCTCCCGATGATCCCGGTCAGTGTATCTCCGGATCCGCCCGTCGCCATCCCTTCATTGCCCGTCAGGTTCAGCCAGGTCTCTTCCCCGTCCGTAATGACTGTTCGCGCCCCTTTCAGGACCAGAACCTGTCCGGATGACTTTGCATACGGACCGGCACAGGACAATGGGAGCGCGGAAATCTCCGCCGCATCCGCATCTCCCTCAAGCAGGCGCGCCATCTCTCCCGGATGCGGTGTGACAACGGTCTGCGCGGGATTCAGCACTGCCAGGTCCCTGTGCGACGCCATCAGGTTCAGGGCGTCTGCGTCGATGACAAGCGGGCCGCTCCAGGTCAAAAGAAGCTCTGTCAAAAGCTCCAGGCTCCTATGGCTCTGCCCGAGTCCCGGACCGACGGCCACCGCATCTGCCCAGTCCAGCCACCGTTTCAGGTCATCCGACCACGGTGCGAAGATCGCTTCGGGAACCGAACTCTGTACGATGATCCGGTTCTCTTCCTCTGAACAGATGCAGACCAGTCCGCAGCCGGTTCTGTACGCGGCCCTGCCCGCAAGACACGCCGCCCCCGCCATATGTGGGCCGCCCGCAATCAGCAGAAGTTTCCCGTAGGTACCTTTGTTCGCGGTTTTTCTCCTTGGAGGAAGCATCCCCTTCAGATCTCCGCGCTCCAGGCCCATGACCGGGTCCTCTTTCAGTCCCGCAGACGTGATCCCGATATCGGCAGTGATGACCTCCCCGCAGTATTCGGCGCCCGGATACAGGACGTGTCCGAGTTTGGCAAACGCCATCGTGACCGTGAGGTCCGCCCTGACGGCGCATCCGAGAATCTGCCCGTCATCCGCGCTGACGCCGGACGGGATATCCACCGCCACCACCTTCGTCCCGGAAAGGTTCACCGCACGGATCAGGTCCGCATATTTGCCGATCACTTCCCGGCACAGGCCGATCCCGAACAGCGCGTCAATGATCAGGTCATATCCCTTCGGTGTGGTTTCATCCGGAAGGACCTGCCCGCCGTGCTTTTCAAAGATCTCCGCCTGCCGCGCGGTCTCTTGCGTCATGTGGTCATGCTTTCCGACAAAGAGCACCTCTGCGCGGCGGCCGGCCAGGTTCAGAAGCCGCGCGGCGGCAAACCCGTCCCCGCCGTTATTGCCGCTTCCGCAGATGACCAGGATCCGCTGTGCATCCGGAAACCGCTCCAGCACCGCATCCCGCACAGCCAGAGCCGCTCTCTCCATCAGGACGACAGAAGGCATCCCGTACTGATCGATCTGCGTGCTGTCGCACGCCTGCATCTGCGCGCTTGTAAGAAGATATTTCATAGATTCCGCACTCCCTCTGAATCGTATCCATGTCTGAGGGTTCCATTTTCAAGTTCGCCATCGGCGTACCTGCGCCCGACACTGAGCAAAGTCTCTTACCCCCGCCTGCAGAGGCGGGGCCCCCACTGAGGTTGTATATTCATCTGTATCATAGCACATCCGCGCCGCATTTCGAACCATAAGAAAAAGGGGTGGACTGTCTGATCGACAATCCACGCCCTTTGTATGATGCTTCTCTATTACCGGCAGGTTTCTGCCGGAATTACCGAGGGATTCGCATTACAGCTTTACGTTGTAGAAGCTTGCTTTTCCGCGATACTCTGCAACGTCGCCCAGCTCTTCCTCGATACGGATCAGCTGGTTGTACTTCGCGATACGGTCGGTACGGCTCAGGGAACCGGTCTTGATCTGTCCTGCATTCGTAGCAACGACCAGATCTGCAATGGTGGAGTCCTCAGACTCACCGGAACGATGGGAGACAACTGCAGTGTAGTTATGCTCCTTTGCCATCTCGATCGCGTCGAAGGTCTCGGTCAGGGTTCCGATCTGGTTCAGCTTGATCAGAACAGCGTTTCCGACGCCAAGGTCGATGCCCTTGCGGATGAAGGTGGTGTTGGTGACGAACAGGTCGTCGCCGACAAGCTGGATCTTGTCGCCCAGGCGCTCAGTCAGCTTCTTCCATCCATCCCAGTCATTCTCAGACAGACCGTCTTCGATGGAGATAATCGGATACTTCTCAACCCAGCCTGCGTACAGCTCGATCATCTCTTCAGAGGTCTTCTCGCCTTCGCCGGATCTTGCCAGGTTGTAAACGCCCTTCTCATTGTCATAGAACTCAGAGGAAGCCGGATCCATCGCGATGCCCATGTCAACGCCCGGTTCATAACCGGCAGCCTTCATAGCCTCAACGATCATCTCAAGCGGCTCTTCGTTGCCGTTCTTGCAGGACGGAGCATATCCGCCTTCGTCGCCGACGCTGGTCGCATATCCGCGTGCAGCGCAGACCTTCTTCAGAGCGTGGAATGTCTCAGCGCCCATACGGACTGCTTCTGCTTCGCTCTTCGCGCCGATCGGCATGATCATGAACTCCTGCATATCAACAGAGCCGTCTGCATGCTTGCCGCCGTTCAGAACGTTCATCATCGGAGTCGGAAGAACCTTTGCGTTCGGTCCGCCGAGATACTTGTACAGCGGAAGTCCGCAGGAATCAGCCGCCGCGCGTGCAACTGCCAGAGAAACTGCCAGTGTAGCGTTTGCGCCGAGCACCTTCTTGAACTCCGTGCCGTCCAGCTCGATCATAACCTTGTCGATCTTGGACTGATCAAATACGTTCATGCCGATGATCTTCGGAGCGATCACTTCGTTGACATTGGCAACTGCCTTGAGGACGCCCTTTCCGCCGTAACGGCTCTTGTCGCCGTCGCGAAGCTCAACTGCTTCTCTCTCACCGGTGGAAGCGCCGGACGGAACGATCGCGCGTCCGAAAGCACCTGACTGGGTGTAAATCTCGCACTCTACGGTAGGATTGCCGCGGGAATCAAGAACCTCACGTCCAACGACTTTCTCAATAGCATCAGCAAATACATTCATAACAGATTCCTTTCCCCGTTCGACGGAACGGAATGAACTTCTCAGGCGCTCCGGACCCCTCCGGTCTGCCATCGCAACTTCAAAACGGATACGTGTACGGTATCCGTATGCGAACTCATTATAATGCTTTTCAGGAACGATTGCCAACCTTTTTATGAGGCTTCTTAAAAAGATTCCGGATACAGTCCCTCGTCCTTCAGCTCCTGCAGGGCTTCCACGACTTCCTGCTTATCTTCCGCATAGGTGACGCCGTGCCAGACATCCTGCGTCGTCAGCACTTTCACCCTGGCCTTTCCCTCCGCCATCAGGTCATTGACGACAAACGGAAGAAAATACTCGCACTTAAGCGGATTCTCATCCAGGTTCTCCTGAAGGAACTTCGGAAAACGTGCCTTCAGTTCCTCCATGAAGGAGGCCGGAAATCCCCACATATTCATGGATACGACACTGTTCGGGCACACCGGGATCCAGGTCTTCCCGCCGTCTTCCGAATAAGCGGCGCCGTCCCGGTCCCGGATGATCTTCGTGCGCTCCACAATCGTCCGAAGATACCCGTCCTCGCTCGTCGTGCAGACGCCGCGCGCAACGGATCCGTTTCCCGAGAGCGTATTCTTCAGAAGATATCCGACCATCCCGTATTCTTCGCACTCCGCGTCCCTTCCGGCGACCTTTCCAGGCGCCTGCCCGGAGGATGTCAGATACGAATAGATCAGGGAAAATGCCTCTGCGCCGTAATAATCATCCGCGTTGATGACAACGAAGGGGCCGTCTGCCACGGACGATGCGCACAGGACCGCATGGCCGGTCCCCCACGGCTTCTCTCTGCCCTCCGGGACCCGGAATCCCTCCGGAAGATTCTCCACATCCTGGAAAACGTAGTGTACCTTCATGACGCGGCTGACCCTGTCGCCGATCGCATCCCGAAACAGCTGTTCATTTTCCCGCTTGATAATAAAGACAACTTCCTCAAACCCGGCCCGGTGCGCATCATAGATCGAAAAATCCATGATGATATGCCCCTGTTCATCCACAGGGTCAATCTGTTTCAGGCCTCCGTACCTGCTGCCCATCCCGGCAGCCATAATCACAAGAACCGGTTTCTTCATCGCTCTTTGCTCTCTTTCATAACCTTCATAATCTGTCATTTTCCGCGCTCTTCCCGCAGAAACACATCAAGGATGATTCTCCCTGCGAAAGACGGACTGCCCCGGCAGCCGTCTATTTATCATAAATGACCTCCCGCCCGGATGCAACCGCATTTACAGCTTCACCTTTGCGCATTCACATCTCTGCCTTTGCGCATTCACAGCTTCGCCTTTGCGCATTCCCAGCTTCGCCTTTGCGCATTCCCGGCTTCGCCTTTGCGCATTCCCGGCTTCGCCTTTGCGCATTCCCATAATCCATGCTACTATCCTCTCAGCAAAAGACGCCGCCGCTCTGCATCGCGCGGCGCTGAAAGGAGCCTGATTCGTGAAGACGCAGCACAGCCGCGGGGTATGCCCCGAAGAATATCTGACCGCCATCGGAAAAGATCCCGCGCGTGTCATCTATTTTGACATAG
>CAJOKX010000042.1 GCA_905235415.1 uncultured Lachnospiraceae bacterium | reverse complement strand
ATTCCCAGCTCCTATAGAAGCGTGGTCGCTTTCATGGCTGCAGCAACTCGCAAAGCTCAGTCGGCTGCCTATGGTTTTCAGTTGTGCCCACAGAACTCCGTGCAGAAGGTCGGAGGCTGGCCTGTAACCTGTAACCCGCGGTCAGGCATGCGCCTTACTCGCGCCCCTGCTGCGGATCCTGCGTCATATGCAGCAGGGCGTCCTGCAGGACCCTGGAGAAATTCACATGATGCGCTTCCCCGTAGGCGTTGAGCCAGGACGGAATCGTAATATTCTTCCGGACCGATTTCTGCGCATGCGCGTCTGAATACGCGCCCATATCCAGCACGATATAATTGACGAAATCGTCCTCCTCCGTCAGCTCCACGTCCTCTCTGTCCGAGGCGGGCGGGACGTCTTCTCCCCGGTCCATACGCGTCAGAATAAAGCGGCACGCCTGGTCCTGCGCATTGTCAATCGCCTCCTCCAGACTGTCGCCGGATGTGGTGCATCCGGGAAGATCCGGAAAAGACACATCATAACCGCCTTCATCAAAATAAGGGGTAAATACCGCCGGATAGATCAGTTTCATCGTATCCCTCCGTAAACCAGATACCTGTCACTGCATCTGCAGGCTCAGGCGCTCTGCTGCCTGGGAAGTGCTTCCGGAGGAGGGAGTCTCCTCCCCTTCCTCTTCTTCTTCCCCGATGCGCTGCTCTGACTGGATCCTTCCTGCCTGCTGATCGTTGAGATCCCGCTCTCCCTGCAGCTGGTCATAGGACAGACGCTCGTCGGACTCCATCGGACGCTCGGTCAGCAGCCTCTCAACCTGCGCATGCGGGTTATAGCGGTCGGCCGGATAATCATACGTGCCTACCTGCACGGAATCCGGCATGCCTTCCACATACGGGATATATTTGCGCCCGTCCGGGAAGGCGAGCTTATCCCACTCATCTGCGCCTACCGCCTTGGCGTGCGCGATGATGCCTTCATAATAGCCTGCCGTTCCGGTCATATACCCGGAAGCAATGACCGCGCTGTACATCTGTTCCGGCGTGGAATTCAGGTTTCGCAGCACAGACGCAACTCCCGGATAATTGCCCTGCCAGAACCAGATCAGATAGGCATGCAGTCCGTCTGAAAAGGTCGGAAATGCGGCAAACCCGCCGTACACGCTTCCGCACGGAATCAGATTGGCAATATACGCGGAACGGGAGAGTCCCCAGTAGTTGTTGTAGACGCCCGCCAGTGCGGATACCGAGGCGTATCCGGATTCAACGCCGGCCATCCCGACAACCGCCGACGGCCAGATCCCGTATTCCCTGCACTCTGTTATGATCTCGTCCTTATGCGACTCCATGATGCTTTTCAGATCCGCACTGAACGCGGGAAATGAGAAAGCGTCCACACACAGCACCACAGCCACCGCGCAGAACAGAGATTTTTTCCTGGTATCAGATCTCATTTTCATAAACACACTGCTTTATCCGAGACGCTTCTTTCCGGATGCCTTTTCCGTTTCAGCTTCCGTCTCGGCTTCCGTTTCGTCCCCCGTACCGGGTTCGGTCTCCGCTTCCGTTTCAGCTCCCGTTTCAGTCTCCGTCAACTCCTGCGCTTCACTCGAGGGCTCTTCTTCCGCCGGTGCGACTTTGGCGGCCTCCGCCTCCAGCTGCGAGAGCAGTTCATCATCGATCACTCCGTCCACGGGCTCATATCCGTAGAGCTTCTGGAATCTGCGCACCATCTGCACAGTTCTGTAGCCGCAGTACCCGTCCACTTCACCGACCGGGAATTTGATCATGTTGAGAGCGGTCTGCACCCTGCGGGTCATCTCCTCGGAGATGTCTCCCCTGGCAAGCTCATCGAGCGCCTCCAGGTCCGTGACCTTCTCCTCCATGTCGGAGATATCGGTGAACTCAGCGCCGTAATACTTCTTCAGCTCCACGCACACGGAAGCTCTCTTGGAGAAGCCGGCCTCCCACAGCTCATTGTAGGCGTCGATGTCCTGTTCCTCCAGCCAGCAGTCATAGGCGTCGAGCTGGTTCTGAAGCCCTGCCAGATACTGGTCGCGCAGATACTCCAGGTTGAGACTCTTCAGATGAGCGTCCTCATACTGGTCAAACAGCCACTCTTCCGACTTGCAGCACGCCTGGTTGGCATCCGCAATCTCATCGTTTGTCATCATGCTCAGCTCTGCTTCCGTATAGGACTGTGAAAGCGCATATCTGTCATTCACCGCCTTCGTGATATCCTTCAGAAATGTTTTCGTCCTGACAGGCTTTTCCTCCGCTTCGTTCTGCGCCTCGTCCAAGGCCTCCGTCTGGTCCTGGATCCTGTCGGCCTCGGTCTCCTCTCCGGCCGTATGCAGGCCGAAGGCCAGAAGCATTCCTGCTGCCATCACAGATACAGTTACTGTGCGCAGATTTCTGCGCATCCTGCTGATCTTCCTCATGATACGGTTACTCCTTTTCTCCCCGCTCAGAGATTACTCTGTCAGGGAACTGAACTCTTCAAAACAGTCAAAGGTTGCGAAATAATCTCTGGGCTCCTGTGCCCTGCGGATCATCTGAACACTTCCGTCTTCTTTCCTGAGAAGCTCCGCAGAGAGCAGCCTGCCGTTATAATTATAACCCATCGAGAACCCGTGCGCCCCCGTGTCATGGATGAAGAGGTAATCGCCCTTGTCAATCTTCGGAAGCTGACGGTCGATGGCGAACTTGTCATTGTTCTCGCACAAAGATCCCGTCACGTCATAGCGCATGTCGCATGCCCTGTCCTCTTTTCCGAGGACGGTGATGTGGTGATACGCGCCGTACATGGCGGGGCGCATCAGGTTGGCCGCGCAGGCGTCCACGCCGATATATTCCTTGTAGATGTGCTTCTCATTGATCGCCTGCGTCACCAGGCCGCCGTACGGGCCCATCATGAAACGGCCCATCTCCGTGAAGATCCGCACGTCATCCATTCCGTTCGCCGCCAGGATCTTGTCATATACCTGATGGACCCCGGCACCGATCTTCGCGATATCCGCGCCTTCCGCATCCGGATCATAGGGGATCCCGACTCCGCCGGACAGATTGATAAACGAAATGTGCGCGCCGGTCGCCTCTTTCAGGCGCACCGCAAGATTGAAAAGCGTAGCGGCGAGCGTCGGATAGTAATCATTGCCCACCGTATTGGATACGAGAAATGCGTGAATCCCGAAATGCTTCACGCCCTTCTCCTTCAGGATCCTGAACGCTTCAAAGATCTGCTCCTCGGTCATCCCGTACTTGGAATCGCCGGGATTGTCCATGATCCCGTTGGAAAGCTTGTAGAAGCCGCCCGGATTGAAACGGCAGCTCACTGTTTCCGGCAGCCTTCCCAGCTCCTTCTCCAGAATATCGATATGGGTGATGTCATCCAGATTGATGACAGCCCCCAGGTCCGCCGCCTTCCTGAACTCTTCAACCGGCGTGTCATTGGAGGAGAACATGATCTCCTCTCCCGTGATGCCGCACGCTTCCGAAAGCATCAGCTCCGTCATGGAGGAGCAGTCACAGCCGCAGCCTTCCTCATGCAGGATCTTCAAAAGGAACGGGTTGGGCGTCGCCTTGACGGCAAAGTATTCCCTGTACCCCGGGTTCCAGGAAAATGCTTCCCTCACCCGTCTTGCATTCTCGCGGATTCCTTTTTCGTCGTAGATATGGAACGGGGTCGGATAGGTCTTTACGATCTCCTTCACCTCGTCCAGGCTTACAAATGGCTGTTTCATTCTCACTCTCCTTCTGTGTTATGATGCGGGCTCAAAGATATCTTCCTGCCGGTTCCTGACGTCATTGAGATGATTATACTGCAGAATGTGATAGTTGTTGAGGATCTCACTGCGCTCTTCATCCGCATCCGCTTCCGCCCAGCTGTGGAACACGCCGTCGGAATCGACATACGCGCCCGCCGCAAGGGCCGGAACCTGTTTTCTCATCTCCAGGAGGAACATCTGGTACGGGCTCAGATCCAGCTGTGCTTCCTCCATCACGAGGGGAGCCAGATAGTTGGCGCTGATCAGATCCGTATCTTCTCTCTTTTGTGCCCCGAAATTGTTCCAGATAATGTACGGCACCATGTAGTGCTTCTGCACATCCTCCAGCGACTGCTGCGTTTCGGTGGATGCGCCGCTGTTGTCGGAAGCCGTTGAGAAAGATTCATTTCCCGCCAGCTGATCGATCACATTGGTTATGTAATCGCCGGGTTCATGATCTCCGAACATCACGATCACGGTCGGCTCGGTTACATTTTCCTCAAACCAGCCGATCAGGTCTCCAAATGCGTCGTCCGAGTATTTGAGCAGGGTCAAATACCGCTCCGCGGCAACCACATCCGGCGTCTGGGCCGGTGCGTCTGTCAGATAGATCTCCTCGCTGAACCCGTTGTCCGTCGCCTTGGGCGTATATCCGGAATGGTTCTGCATCGTCACCAGGTAGATCAACTGACGCTCGTCCTTTTCTTTCGACAGGAACAGATCGATGACCTTATTGTACGCGCCGCGGTCGCTGACATATCCGCGCAGCTTGTCCGCGCCGGCGAAATCCTTCTCATCCAGGAACCTGTCAAATCCCATCAGCGGATAGACACGGTCTCTCTCCCAGCCGCTCCCCAGATAGGGATGCATGCCGATGGTCGTATACCCCTGCGCCTTCAGATCGGACGCCATTGTCGGAACCGCGTCGCTGATATACTGCTGGAATACAACGGATCCGGGCGGAAGATATGCCATCGTATCCGAGCTGATGGACTCATATTCCGTATTCGCGGTATTGCCGCCCTTGACCGAGACCATCATGTATCCGGAGGTGTAGTCCTCCATCAGGGACCGGAACCTGGGGATATAGTCCTCGCTGGTCTGAACCTCTCCGAGCACCGACAGGTCCGAGAACGCCTCGTTCAGGATCACGATGATATTCGGATTCTTCACGTTTGTATTGCCGTCCATCGGGCTTTCTGTCTGCTCAGTCTCCACAAAATCCCCGCCCGTGCTGTCCGCTTTCCCGGCGCCTGCGCGCTTTGCGTCAGACTTCGAACTGACTGCGCTTGTGTTATCTGCCTTCCCGCTCTCCGAGGACTTTTCGGCCTTCCCGGTGCCGCGCTGTGCTTTCTTCTTCTCTTTCAGGCTCTCCTCATACGCCGCCTCTGCCTCATCGGCTATCTCCCTGGCTCTGGAGACGCTGTACCCGTCCGGCTTCTCCACATTGAGGAAGGACAGATTCGATAAAAACGCGGGCCAGAACCCGTTCTTTGTGTAGCGCACGTTGGGCGTAAACAGGGTCGTGTCGATTCCCCAGAAGCTCTTATTCTCCTCCTTCTGCAGTCCGGCAACCAGGACAACCAACGCAATCAGCGAAAGAGCCGCTGCGCCGATCCGTACCGGCAGATAGCTGCATACAGGCCAGATCGGCCCCATCTTCAGTGAAGTCAGGATCAGAAACAGATACCCGAATGAAGCAAGCAGCATCTGCCAGGAAATGGTATAGGCGTAATTCCCCGCCACATTGCCTGCGGTCCGGATGGACAGCAGATCCCATGGGACGATGGGGCTTCCGCGGAATGAAACCACATAATAATTGGCAATGGCGACTGCCATCAGCACGATGGACGCCGCGGTATATCCCCGCTTCAGGCTGCCCAGCAGGAATGCCAGAAACAGGTAAAACAGATAATAGAGCAGCAGGTTCAGCAGGAACATGGAGCTCATCGGTTCGGCGATCTTATAGGAAAGGGGGGCGCCGACATGCCAGTACCCACGGTTGTACGCCTCTGTCAGAAGGAAGCTCAGAGGCGGGATCAGGAGGGCAAAGACGCCGGTCCAGATCCTTGAAGCGACGAAGGGTCTGATATGCAGGCAGGCATACAGGCCCGCAAGAAGACTCAGAAGAATGCAGAGCGCCTCCTTATGCCGGCCAACCGCATCCAGCAGAGAATCCCACGCGCACCGCTCCTGCGGCTTCGAAGCGGGAAAAGACGTGCCCGAATGCATCGCCAGCACCGTGAAAACAAGCATCACAGCCGCAAGGATGACAGGCCCGGCCAGAAGCTGAGCCCGGCGGCTCCATTTCGATCCGCCCGTCTCAGGACTTCCTGCAGGCTGTGCCCCTGTAGACTGTGCATCTATTTCACTCACTATGTTTCACCTCTTCTGCGCGGCTCTCTCTGAGCGCTTCACTGCCCTCCGGGGACGCCGTTTTTGATATGCTGGTGTGTAAACAGATGATCCTGGCAGTATTCATGGCTGCCCTCACATTTGGAGCAGTAACGGAACTCCAGCGAATCATCATCCAGTTCGGTTCTGCCGCAGATCGTGCACCTGTGGCGCGCACCGTTCGGATAGATCTTTGTATACCCGGACGCATTCTGCCTGGAAGCTGTTCCGGAAGCATGCCCGGACGCATTCTTAAAGCGCGCGCCTCCGGAAGAAGACTGCGCTCTCTGCGCGGAAGAGGCCCGTCCGGACGGTCTTCTGCCCTGATTCGGCGTGATCTTTCTCAGATCCCTTGTGGACAGGAAATAGATGATAAAGTTCATGACCGAAAGCAGGATCACCAGTTTCTGTGTGTAAAGCGGCGTCCGGATGAACTCATACGCAAGCAGGATCCCCTCAAAGATCCCCAGCCAGCTCATTTTGACCGGGATAATGAAATACAAAAGCACCTGCGCGTTCGGGTAGGTAAAAGCGAACGCCAGCAGAATCGACGTCTGAATATAATACGTCGTTACGCATGCACTCATATATGCGATACTGAGCAGGGCCGGGGCGGATCCGACCGAGAGGAATACCGGATAGGCAATCATCATGCCGATATCCGTAATCAGGATTCCTCCGATGATATAGACGTTGAAATAAAAATCCCCCCACGTATTGGCGAGCATCCGCGCGATCCAGTAATAGAAAAACAGCATGATCACGGTAAAGATCGTCAGGTCGGACGGCGGCATCAGAACCCACGTGAGCAGACGCCAGATCTGTCCGTGGCAGATCTTCGCCGGATCAAAGCAGATCGCATAGAGCACGTCCGGGGATATCACTTTCAACGTATATCCGATCACCTGAAATGCAATCATGATGATCGGAAGATCCCGGATTGCGTACTTGCCGAAACGGCGCTCCATCTTTTTCAGTATATTCATAGATGTATCCTCTCAGCAGGACTGTCAACCCGGATATTGTACACAATTATTCATAAAATGTACAGTTTGTCAGCTTGACTTGACTTTATCCCAGTACTTCGCAAGAAGCGCATCCCCGTCTTCTCCGATATAGGAGTAGACGTCGCAGTTCTCAAGCATCTCCTTGGTCGGGAACGCGATCGTTGAATTGCGGATCTCCTCATCCTCGATCAGTTCCCTGGCCGCCTTGTTCGGCGTGGAGTAGGTGATGTAATCAAAATTCATCAGCGCGATTTCCGGTCTGCAGAGGAAATCCAGGAACTTCTCCGCGTTCTCCACGTTCTGCGCGTCCTTCGGGATGACCCAGCTGTCGATCCACATGTTGGAGCCTTCCTTCGGGATCACATACTCCAGATCCTCGTTTTCTCTCTGCGTGTAGATCGCCTCTCCGGAGAAGATCACGCCCAGGGCCGCTTCAGAACCGATCATCTTATCGCGCACCTGGTCGATGACGTAGGCCTGCACCAGAGGCTTCTGCTCAATCAGCTTGTCGGCGCATTCAGACACCTCGTCCTCATCGACGGTATTGATGTCATAGCCCAGCATCTTTTCCGGGATCATGAAAGCGTCGCGGACGGAATCCTGCATGAGGATGTTGTCCTTGTATTTCTCATCCCAGAGGATCTCCCAGGAATCCACCACGTCTCCTTCCTCGATCATCGAGGTATTGTAGAGAATCCCGACCGTTCCCCAGCAGTACGGGATGGAATACTGATTTTCCGGATCGAATCCCTTTGACTGCTCGATGTAGATCTCATCGATATTGCTGTAATTCGGGATATGGTCGAAATTGATCGGCTGAAGCAGATCATTGTCGATCATCTTGGCGATCATGTAGTCAGACGGGCAGATCAGGTCGTACGTCGCAGCGCCGGCCGCCACCTTCGGATACATGATCTCATTGGTCTCGAATTCTTCATAGACCACCTTGATGCCGGTCTCCTCTTCGAAAAGATCCAGCACTTCCGGATCGATATATTCGCCCCAGTTGTATACAACAACCTTGCCGCTTCCCTTTGCGCTCTGCGCTTTTTCTGCTTCCGTCTGAGTGGATGCGTCCGCCCCGGAGCTGCTTTGATCTGTCTTCGCCTCGGTCTCCCGGGAAGATACGGCTGTGGTTTCAGATTCACTGTCCGCTTTCTTGATGCATCCGGTCAGAAGGCACGGAATCATAAGTGCAATGGTCATGGATACAATGGATTTTTTCATACTGCCTGTCTCCTCTTGCTGCTGTTTACAGTTGCTTTCTCTTTGTTCCCGCGCACTCCGCTCAGAAGAAGCAGAAGCAGGATCGTGACAAACATCAGTGTCGAGAGCGCGTACATCTCCGGCTTAATGCCCTTGCGCACCTCTGTATAGATCTTGGTCGACAAGGTGTCGAAGCCCGGCCCTTTGGTGAAATGTGTGATGACGAAGTCGTCGAGCGACAGCGTAAAGGCCATCATAAACCCGGACACAATCCCGGACATGATATCCGGCAGAATCACCTTGCGAAACGCCAGAAACCTGGAGGCCCCCAGGTCCAGCGCCGCCTCATACGTGCTGGTATTGATCTGGCGCAGCTTCGGAAGGATCAGCAGCACCGTATAGGGCAGATTGAATGTAATGTGCCCGATCAGGACTGTCCCGAATCCGAACTCAACCATATATCCCCACCGCGACAGAAACTGTCCCAGCGCTATGAAGATCAGCATCAGGGAGATGCCCGTGACAATCTCCGCATTCAGCATGGGAATATTGATGATTCCCATCACGAAGGTCCTCTTTCTCTGCTTCATGCGGTTCAGGGACAACGCCGCCGTCAGTCCCAGAAGCGTCGCAATCAGCGCAGAGAGCACCGCGATCAGGAGCGTATTGCGCAGCGCATCCATGATCGTCTCATTCCGGAACATCGCTGCATACCACCGCAGCGTAAATCCGCCCCACTTCGCCCGCGTCCTGGAATCATTGAAACTGAGCACGATCAGGACCGCAATCGGCGCATAGAGAAATATGAATATGATAAACAGATACAGTCTGGAGAATACTTTCTTCACCTTGTGTCCCCGCCTTCTCAGATCAGGCCGGCCGTTTCACCGCCCTTGTCATAGTGCTGCATCAGTGCCATGGAGATCAGGATAAATATCATCAGCACCAGCGACAGTCCGCTTCCCACGTTCCAGTCTCCGACCTGCGTAAACTGCTGCTCGATCACATTGCCGATCAGAAGGACCTTGGATCCGCCGAGAAAATCACTGATCACGAAGGTTGTCAGCGCCGGAACGAACACCATGATGATCCCGGAGATCATGCCCGGGATGGTCAGCGGAAAGATCACCTTCCAGAAGGTCTGCAGCTTATTTGCCCCCAGATCATACGCTGCGTCGAGTACATTCTGATCGATCTTTTCAAGCGCGTTGTAGATCGGAAGCAGCATAAACGGAAGGAAATCATAGATCATTCCGATTGCGATCGCATACGGCGTATTGAGAAGGTACTGCTTCGGAAGATGCAGCGCTTCCAGAAACTGGTTGATCACGCCGTTCCGCTCCAGCAGCGTCTGCCAGGCAAGAATCCTGAGCAGGGAATTCATCCACATCGGTATAATAAAGATGGACGTGATAAATGCGGTCGCGCCGATCTTCATGTTCGTCAGGATCAGAGCCAGCGGATACGCCATCACCAGGCATATGGCCGTCGCTGTCAGCGACAGGATCAGCGACAGGACCAGCGCCTTCATGCGCTCCGGCGTCCCCATGCTGGCAACATTCTCCCAGGTAAATGCGCCGTTTTTATCGGTCAGGCCGTAAAATACGATCATCAGCAGCGGAATGACGATGAACGCGGCGGTCCATACCAGATAGGGACCGCTCAAAAGCGGTGAATGCTTTTTCATCAGATATCCTCCACTCCCACAGCCTGCTCATCCTCAGATTCGGGCTTATGCATGATCTGTATGTCGAACGGATCCACGCTCATAAAGACCTTCGTGCCGACCGGATACATCTTTGTAGAGTGAACCAGCCAGTCATATCCGCCGCTTTGAACTTCCATCTCGTAATGCACCCCCTTGAAGATCAGGTGCGATACGGTCCCCGTCAGATATCCCGGGTTGATTTTTCTTACACGATTCAGCGCTTCTTCGTATGCGTCGCTCCCCTCGCCGGCGTCCTCAGGGATCTCCCTGAGCTTCAGGTCCTCCGGACGGATCACAACGTCAACGGGCCTGTCTGTTCCAAATCCCGTATCCACGCAGGCAAACCGGACGCCCTGGATGGAGACCAGCCTGTCCTGGATCATCGTCGCATCGATGATGTTGGAATCGCCGATAAAGTCCGCGACAAATGCATTCTGGGGCTCGTTGTAGATATCCTCCGGCGTTCCGATCTGCTGGATATAGCCCTGGTTCATAACGACAATCGTATCCGACATCGTCAGAGCCTCCTCCTGGTCATGCGTCACATAGATAAATGTGATGCCCAGCTCATTTTTCAGCCGGATCAGTTCATACTGCATGTCCTGGCGCAGCTTCAGGTCGAGCGCTCCGAGCGGCTCGTCGAGCAGGAGCACCTTCGGCTCATTGACGATAGCCCTGGCGATTGCGATTCTCTGCTGCTGCCCGCCCGAGAGGGAATCCGGCATACGGTTCTCATATCCGTCCAGGTTCACCAGCTTCAGCGCGTAGCTGACCTTGTCGCGGATATACGCCTCGGACTTCTTCCGGATCCGCAGGCCGAACGCGATATTCTCCGCAATGGTCATATGCGTAAACAGCGCGTATTTCTGGAACACCGTGTTGAGCTGCCGCTTGTTCGGAGCCAGATCCGTGATATCTTTCCCGTCAAAGATCACCCTCCCCGTATCGGGCTTCTCAAAGCCTCCCAGGATACGGAGCGTCGTGGTCTTGCCGCAGCCGGAAGGGCCGAGCAGGGTCAGGAATTCATTTTCGCGGATGTACAGATTCAGATCGTCGAGGACAACCTGTCCGTCAAACGACTTGGTAATATGCTGCAGATCAATCAGTTTGGTGCTCATAGTACATGTCCTTCAATCGCTGATTTATAATAGTCGCCGGGTTAGGAACTGTATTCAAATAACTTGCTCATTTCCCGAGTCTTGAGTTGCATATGCTTCGTTGTCGTCAGTCGCCGTAGCCCGCTACGACTCCTTCCTCCGCCTTGCCTCTGCAGCTCAATCCATCGGTCTCTGTTCAGGTTATTTATCTACAGTTCCTTAGAAATTGGGAGGGGTGCTCACCCACAGAAAGGATGCGCCCGATCTTCCGGCAGCTTCGATATAGTGCCTGGATGAAGCCTGAAAATAAAACGACTCTCCCTTCCTGGCCCTGTAGGTCTGCTGTCCCAGATGGATCTGGATCTGGCCGCTGAGCACATATCCGAACTCTTCTCCCGCGTGCGGGTCATCCGGGTAGGTGCTTCCGCCTTCCTGCAGCGTAACCCGGATCGGTTCCATCTGGTTCTTCTGCGCATTCGGAATAATCCACTCCGTCTTGTTGCACAGTTCGTCATCTGTCTTTTCAAAATAATCCGCGTCGTGAAACACCACCTGGCGGTCCGTCTCATCGCCGAAGAACTCCTTCAGGTCCGTCCCAAGCGCCTGCAGAATATCCACCAGCGTCGCAATCGACGGGGAAGTCTGGTCCCTCTCCACCTGGGAAATAAAACTCTTTGACAGCTCCGTACGGTCCGCCAGCTCTTCCTGTGTCAGATCAAGCGCCTGCCTGAGTGACCTGATCTTTCGTCCGATCTCCATAAACACCCTCATTTCCGGGATTCAGTAAAAATAAACTTTTAATACAGTTTTACTAAACCGCACGTCTTCGATTATACGGGATACGTCTGTAAAGTCAACAACATATATTTTAATTTTACCGACAAAAAGGAGCGGCCGCTCTGCCGCTCCTTCAAATCCATTCTGTTCGCTTTTCCATGCGGATCTTCCCGCTTTTCTCTGCAGTTTTTCCCTGCAGCATGCACCGGTTATTCCCGCGCCCCCTCAGCCGGATCAACCGATGGCTCTGTCTCCTCCGTCAGCGTCTCATCGACCTCGGAGATCAGAATGCAGTTGGGCGTTTCCACATACTGCTGTTTTCCCTTCATCACCAGCGTCTTCTTCTCATAGTCAATCGTGAAGAATCGCATGTAGCCGGATTCATGGCACAGGACGATCAGGGTCTTTTCATCCGGAAATACATCGATATCCTTCGGATAGCCTCCGCTGATCGGGAGAATCAGAATCTTCGTAAGCAGGCCGGTCTCCTGATCGATGCTGAAGATTCCGACAGAGTTCTCTCCCGCGCTCGAGCAGTACAGATACTTCCCGCTCGGGGAGATCTTCAGCGCGCAGCTGGCCGAGGAGACATCCCGGTCGTCATACATGCTCTGCACTTCCTGGATCTGCTCAAACTCAGGCACTCTTCCGCTTCCGTCATATCTGTATACCAGAATCTTGTTGGCCAGTTCGCAGTTGATATACGCGTAGCGTCCGTCCTTTGAGAACTCCATCAGTCTGGGGGCAGACTCCAGCGGGAGGTGGAGGATGCTGTACAGATGCAGCTTGCCCGTCTCAGGCGTAACCTTGTAGATCTTGACCTGGTCGACGCCATTGTCCACCGCGCACAGATACTTGTCATCCGGCGTCGGGATCACGCAGCTGACATGCGGCCTGAAATTGCGCTCCGCAACGGATCCGATTCCCTGGTGGAACACACCGTCCATCACAGATCCCAGGCGCCCGTCCCTGTGGGTATGGACCACCGTCACCTTGCCGTCATGATACCCGCCCACAAACAGGAACTTTCCGGATACGTCCGTGGACAGATAGCATCCGCGCATCCCGTCAATATTCACCTTATTGATCGGCGTCAGTCCGCCGTCGGGGCCGATCCGAAGGACCTCCACCCCCTCGTCCGCGATGGAATACAGGAACTTCCCGCTCCTGGACTTGGTAATGTAGGAGGAGTTGTGCACCGGAACGACTCCGCGCTCCTTCAGCGTCCGCGTCTGCGTATCAATATCATAGATATGGATCCCGATACTGCTCCCGTGCGTATAGGTGCCGATATAAGCAACGTATTTCTTATTCTCATCCATAACATACTCCCGGCAGGCTGCGCTTCAAAAAGCGCGCGTCTGCATCTGTGTCTGTCCCCAGCGGGGGCAGTCTCTTCGTCCTGTCTGCCTCTTCATGATAGCATCCCGGAGGCTCCCTTTCAAGAATTCACCGCCCGGCAGCATCTTTGTTTCGTTCCCTGTTTCTGGTACAATGACTGCATGACACGCGAAATAACCTATCAGATCACACAGGATGAATGGACGGCGGGACGAAGGTCGACTGCCGGTGAATATCTCAGAAGACGCGGATACTCAAGGCATCTGCTTACCTATCTGCGCCATCATGAAGATACGCTTCTGCTCAACAACGAGGCGGTCTTTACCAACCATGTCATCCTGCCGGGCGACACCCTGACCGTCCGCTTTACGGACGAGATCCCTTCTGTCACCATCGTTCCCAATCCGATGGATCTTCAGATCGTGTATGAGGACGAGGACATTCTGGTCATCGACAAGCCGCCCGCGCTCCCGATCCAGCCCTCTCTGGGGCATTACGAATACACACTGGGGAATGCCGTCGTCGCCTACTACCAGGCGCAGGGCATCCCATTTGTCTATCGCTGCGTCAACCGGCTCGACCGCAATACCAGCGGTCTGGTCGTCATCGCCAAAAATATGGCAAGCTCCGCAATCCTGTATGATGAAATGAAAGCGCGCAGGATTCACCGAACCTATTATGCGCTTGTACACGGAAGGATGCCGGATCCGGAAGGCGTGATCGATCTTCCGATCGCAAGGAAAGACCCCTCCCTGATCGAACGGTGCGTGGATCCGGTAAATGGGCTTCGCGCCGTGACCCACTACCGGGAGATTGCAGCGTGCGAAGAGACAAACCTCTCCGCGCTCTCCGTATGCCTGGAGACAGGCCGGACCCATCAGATCCGGGTGCACATGTCCTGTATCGGCCATCCCGTCGCAGGAGACTCCCTGTACGGATCCGCAGACGAGTCGCTGGGGCTGTCCGGCCGCCAGGCGCTTCACTCCTGGAAGCTTCAGTTCATGCATCCCATCACGCGCAGGGACCTGTCGTTCGAGGCACCCATCCCGGAAGACATCCGCCGCCTCATGCCGGAAGGATCCTGAATCAGGTATAAACCTTCTTCAGATTGTCCATCTTCGCACTCATATTGCGCATGAGCAGATCCAGGATCGTCACCGCGCACATACTCTCAACCACAACAACCGCCCTGGGGACAATCACAGGGTCATGGCGGCCTGAAATCTCAAGCGAATGGATCTCGCCGTCCCTTCCCAGCGCAAGCTGTGTCCTGGCGATGGAGGGCGTCGGTTTGAAGGCCGTCCGGATCAGGAGGCTGCTGCCGTCGCTCATGCCGCCCAGGATTCCTCCGGCATGGTTCGTCGCCTTCACAGGGCCGCTTTGAGACTCCCTGTACTGGTCATTGTTCTCCGATCCTCTGGCCACTGCGGCGTACAGCCCGTCGCCGATCTCCACGCCCTTCACGGCGCCGATCGAGAACAGGGCCTGTGACAGCCGGGCGTCCAGCTTGTCAAAGACCGGCTCGCCGATCCCGGCGGGAAGTCCTTTCACAATGCAGTGCACCGTTCCGCCGGCAGAATCTTTCTCAGCCAGGCATTCTTCCAGATACGCTCTCGCCTGCGCTTCCGCCTCCGCGTCCGGCATGCACAGCTCGCTCTGCAGCAGATATGCTTCATCATACGCGTCCGGATCGCAGACAACCGGTCCGATGGAAGCGGTATAGGCCCTGACGGTAACGCCTAGCTCTCCCAGTACCTTGGCCGCCACCGCGCCGGCTGCCACTCTTGCGGCGGTCTCCCTTCCGGAAGAGCGTCCGCCCCCGCGGTAATCCCTCAGTCCGTACTTTTCATCAAATCCAAGGTCCGCATGTCCGGGCCGGTAAATGTCCTTCAGTGCACTGTAATCCGATGAGTGCTGGTCTGAATTGCGGATGATCATAGAGATAGGGGTTCCGGTCGTCTTCCCTTCGAATACGCCGGACCAGATCTCGACCGCATCGGATTCGGAGCGCTTCGTCGCATAGCGGCTTCTTCCCGGTTTCCTTCGGTCCAGATACGTCTGGATATCCGCCTCCTCCAGGCAAAGCCCCGCCGGACATCCGTCCACCGTAACGCCCAGGCCTTTTCCGTGGCTCTCTCCCCAGGTTGTGATCCGGAACATCTCTCCAAAAGTTGAACCCGCCATGATGCTGCCTCCCTATCCATTCGGAATCTTCCATCCGTGCTTTTTAGCTGAATCACTGCCGCTGACCGTCTGCCATTGGCTGCCTGCCATTGACTCTGCCGCCGACTGCCATTAACTGCCTGTCATTGGCTCTGCCGCTGACTGCCGACAGCAGCCTTCCGGTCATTGCCCATAGTGTACCGTACTCCCGCCATATTGTCACGGGAAAGAAACAGAGCAGATTCTTCCGGGTGAATGTCTTCGAACTATTCCTGACGGGAACCTCACTCATGTCTGCATATTCCTTTCTGGTTCCGTCGGTTCACGTGCTGTCTGCTGTGCTGCATCCTAGTGATTCATCATAAAAGTAACAGAAACTATTGTTAATTCTGCACAGGTGTTATAGATTGTGCCTATAGCTCTTTATTACCCATTGTGTTACTATGTTTTTAGTTTCTGGCCTGCAGGGTTTCATGCAGGTCCTGACATGCACCATCCCTGGGCTTCTCAGGTTTTATAAGGAGGTCTTTATGACTCTTCAGCAGATGCGCTACGCAATCACCATCGCTGACTGCGGCAGCATGAACGAGGCGGCACACCAGCTCTTCATCACCCAGCCTTCTCTCTCCAGTACGATCAAGGAACTGGAGAAGGAGCTGGATTCTCCGATCTTTGTGCGTTCCAACCGGGGCATCTCGATCACGCAGGAAGGACAGGAATTCCTGGGCTATGCCAGACAGCTGATCGCGCAGTACGAGATTCTTGAAGAACGGTTCATCGACCGGGCGACCAGAAAGACAAAGTTCTCCGTCTCCACGCAGCACTATTCCTTTGCGGTCAAAGCGTTTATCGAGACAGTCCAGGAATTCGGCATGGATAATTATGAGTTTGCCATCCATGAGACGCAGACCTATACCGTCATGAATCATGTCCGCAATATGAAGAGCGAACTCGGGGTGCTGTACCTGAACGATTTCAACCGTGAAGCGATGACCAAGCTGTTCCGCGAGTTCGGGTTGGAGTTCCATCCGCTGTTTGCATGCAGCATCTGCGTCTATCTGGCAAAGAACCATCCGCTCGCCGGCAGGGAAAGCATTTCCATTGAGGAGCTGCGCCCCTACCCATGCCTCTCCTTCGAACAGGGAGACAATAACTCGTTTTATTTCGCTGAAGAGGTTCTGAGCACATACGATTACCGGAAGATCATCAAGGCGGACGACCGGGCGACCATGCTGAATCTGATGATCGGGCTGAACGCATTCACCCTGTGCTCGGGCATTATCACCGAAGACCTGAACGGTTCCGATTATACAGCGGTGCCTCTGGGGGGCGAGAACCGGATGACCGTCGGATACATCAAAAAAGCCAGGGTCGAACTGACCGACCTTGGCAGAAATTATATAAACCAGCTGAAGATTATAGGTCTGAAGAGCGGCGAAGGAGTCATCATGCTCTCCCCGCCGCCCGAAGAGAACGCATCTCTCAGCGCACCTCCGTCAGGCCGATCTTCTTCTTAACCTTGCGCAGCGTCTTGTTGGCTGAATAATAGGCTCTCTCTGCGTTGGTCCTGATCACGCCGTCGACGTAGCCCTTGTCCTTCTCGAGTTCTTTCACGCGCTCCTGCAGCGGCTTCAGCACTTCGACAACGGCCTCGCCGACCGCTTCCTTCAGCTGCCCGTACCCGCACCCGGAGAATTCCTTAACGGCTTCTTCCGGACTCTTTCCGGTGCATGCGCAGTAGATGTCAAACAGATTCTTCAGTCCGGGCTGCTCGTCGCGGTACGCGATCGTCGCCTCGGAGTCCGTGATGGCCCTCTTGCACTTCCTGCGGATCGTGTCCGGATCATCCATCAGGAAAATGGATGCGTTCGGATTCTCATCCGACTTGGACATCTTCTTCGCCGGATCCTGCAGGGACATAATCTTCGCCCCGATCTTTCCGATATACGGTTCCGGAATCGTAAACACCTCTCCATAGATGCTGTTGAAGCGCTGCGCGATATCGCGGGTGATCTCCAGATGCTGCAGCTGGTCGACGCCGACCGGGACCACGTCTGTCTGGTAGAGCAGGATATCGGCCGCCATCAGGACCGGATAGGTAAACAGGCCTGCGTTGACGTTGTCTGCGTGCCTTGCGGACTTATCCTTGAACTGGGTCATTCTCTGCAGCTCACCCATGTACGTGAAGCAGTCCAGAATCCAAGCAAGCTCTGCGTGGCACGGAACGCTGCTCTGCAGATACAGGCAGTTCTTCTCCGGGTCAATGCCCGCAGCGATATAGAGCATCATCAGCTCCCGCGCGTGCCGGCGGAACTGCGCCGGATCCTGGCGCACGGTCAGAGAATGCAGGTCCATGACGCCATAGTAGCACTCATATTCATCCGAAAGGTTTACCCAGTTCTTCAGGGCCCCCAGATAATTGCCGAGCGTCAGATTGCCCGTGGCCTGCATACCGCTGTATAACACTCTGTTCTCTTTATTCATTTCGGTGTTCCTTTCAAATCTCACTGCCGGGATCCCTCCGGCTCCTTCATACGGACCTTCGGACTGCAGCATCCATCAAACCTGCCGCAATCCTCAAAGTATTATATCCATGTTCCTTCATATGTTCAAGCCGATCCGGGCGCACAGCCTGTTACAGTTCACAGGCCAGCCTCCGACCTTCTGCACGGAGTTCTGTGGGCACAACTGAAAACCATAGGCAGCCGACTAAGCTTTGCGAGTTGCTGCA